>NZ_BCQR01000223.1 GCF_001552175.1 Actinomadura kijaniata NBRC 14229 | reverse complement strand
GGGCTCACCGGCCGGCGTCCGCGCCGGGCCGGTGGCCACCGGGGGCGCCGGAGCGGCCGGGGGCGGCGGCGGGACCGGGGGCGCGCCCGGGACGTGCCAGCTCGCCTGGACGGTCTCGGCGATCAGCGCGGGGTTGGGGTCGGTGTGCCCGACCAGGCGGGCCAGCAGCTCCTGCACCGAGGGGCGTTTGCGCGGGTCCTTGTCGAGGGCCGCGCCGACCAGCTCGCTCAGCGACGGGTCCAGCCCGTCCAGCTTCGGCGGCTCGTGCGCGACCTTGTAGAAGATCTCCGGAACGGTGTTGCCCGCGAACGGCGCCCGCGCCGTGCCCGCGTAGGCGACCACGCAGCCCCAGGAGAACACGTCGGAGGCCGGGGTGACCGGCTCGCCGCGCAGCAGCTCCGGCGGCAGGTAGTTGGGGGTGCCGACCAGCTGGCCGGTGCGGGTGGGGCCGTCGGCGGCGTCCAGGGCGCGGGCAATCCCGAAGTCGATCACGCGCGGGCCGGTGGCCGACAGCAGCACGTTGGCGGGCTTGAGGTCGCGGTGCACGATCCCGGCGCCGTGGATGGCGGCCAGCGCGGTCGCGACGCCGACGGCCAGGCCCTCGAGGTCCGAGCCGGGCAGCGGGCCGCGCTCGGCGACGGCGCGTTCCAGGCTGGGGCCCTCGATGTACTCGGTGACCACGTACAGCGGGTCGGCGTCGAGCTCGGCGTCGATCACGGGCGCGGTGCAGAACCGGCGGACCTGCCGGGCGGCGTTCACCTCGCGCCGGAACCGGTCGCGGAACGCCGTCTCCCCGGCCAGCTCCCGGTTGATCACCTTGACGGCGACGCGTCGTCCCCCGGGGTCCTGTCCCAGGAAGACCGTTCCCATGCCGCCCCGGCCCAGCCGGGACAGCAGCCGGTAGGGGCCGAGCTCGCGGGGGTCCTCGGGCCGGAGGGCGTCGGAGTTCTCACCTGCGTGCGTGGTCATCGTGGTCCTGGAGGTCGGAAGGCCTGATGTGTCGGAAACCCTACCGTCCGAACGGGTCAGACCCAGTCGCGTACGGTCCGGCGGGCGGCGTCGACGATGGAGTCGATCTGCGCGGCCATGGTGGTGGCGTCCCACGCCTCGTGCTCGGCGCAGTGCTTGAACGCCACCCGCACCATGCCGATGAAGACCGCCACGAGCAGCCGGGGCCGCAGGTCGGCCTCCGGATCGACGCCCTGGCGGCGGGCGATCTCCGCGGCGAGCGCCCGTTCGATGGCGGTGTGGTGGGCCAGGTGCGCGGCGACCAGCGCGGGTGTGGTCTCGATCACCTGCCGGAGGCGGCGGAACCGGGCGCTCTCGGCCGGGCCGCTGTCGGCGATGGACCGCAGCGCCACCCGCAGCGCCTCGGCCATCGCGGTGAACGGCGTCTCGTCGGCGGGCCGTTCGCGCAGCTCCTCCAGCATCGCCCGGTCGTAGGCCGCGAACACGCCGATGACCACGTCCTCCTTGGTGGCGAAGTACCGGAAGAACGTGCGCTGCGACACCTCCACCGCCGCGACGATCTCGTCGATGGTGGTGTCCTCGTAGCCCTGCGCCGCGAACAGCTCCAGCGCCGCGTCGATCAGCGCCTGGCGGGTCCGCTGCTTCTTGTGCTCGCGCAGCCCGTCCCGTGCCCGGTCCGCGCCCGCCACGCCCCCCGCCGGGGCGGCGGTCGGCGGCTCGGCTGCGGTCATCGGCGGACTCCTTCTCCCCGGGGCGGCCGTGCGGACGCCTCGTGGACGGTCTATCACGGAACGGACGGTGCGGACCGCCCGGTTTCCGGCGTCGTGGGGGGTCATAGGCAAGTATGAACCCGGCCGGTGGTCCAGGAGGCGGACGCCGGGCCGTCCGGAAGATGGGTCCAGCGACTCTCCCGGAAAACCTGCGCTGATCATTTGTTCCGGGCCATGCTGGGGAGTAGTTACCAATTGTCGCCGTTCGAGTGCGGCATGTCACCGGATGGGGCGGCCGGTGCGGTCCGGGTGGTGGGTGGTCATGGTGTCGGTCGTCGGTGTGCGTGAGGTCGGCGAGGTGCGGCGGCGGCATCTGGCCGTGCTCGCCTACGAGGTCGAGGCGCGCGGGCTGCGCTGGCGGCTGGCCGGTCCGCAGGAGTCGGTGCTCAGCGTGGTGGGGCCGCGCACCCGCCGGCAGGTGATGGTGGTGGCGACCCCGGTCGCGAGCGGCTGGTCGTTCCTGTGGTCCGGCGGCGGGATGGCCGATGTCGGCCGGGTCGCCGAGGTCGCCGACCGGCTGGCCCGCCTGCTCGCCTGATCCGCCCCCGGCGGACCCGGCGGACCCGGAAAGATCACCCCGCCTTGCGGCTCGTCCCGGCCCTTCCCTAGACTCGTGTCCGAACGTATGTTCGAGACAGGCCGCATGCCTTCCCCCGTGCGGTGATCGCATCGCTCACAGGGCGGGGGAGGCAGATGACGCGCGTGTTCGGCGACCCGATCGAGGTCGCGACGGCGGCCGACGGGCGACCGCGGGGGTTCGTCTGGCGGGGGCACGAGTACACGGTGCGGCGGGTGCTGGAGCACTGGGTCACCACCCGGGACTGGTGGCACGAGCGGGACCTCGCCGACATGGAACCGGGCGAACGCGAGTACTGGCGGGTCGAGGCCTCCCCGGGCCGCGAGACGGGGGTCTACGAGCTGCGCCACGACGCGGTCACCGGCGTGTGGACGCTGGCGCGGATGTGGGACTGAGGCGGGCCGGTGCATCTGCATGTCGCCTCCGCGTGCTCGCCCCGGTACGGCGTCGCCGCGCCCGAGGCCCTGGTCCGGCGCGCGGCCGAGATGGGCATGGACCTGCTGGCGCTGACCGACCGCGACGGGCTGTACGGCGCGGTGCGGCACGTGGCGGCGTGCCGCGAGCACGGCGTCCGCCCGGTCGTGGGCGCCGACCTGGCCGCCGGGTCCGGGCGGGTGGTCGTGCTGGCCGCCGGGGCGCGGGGCTGGGCGTCGCTGTGCCGCCTGGTCACCGCCGCGCACGCCGGGGAACGCGGCCGCCCCGCCGTGACGCGGGAGACGGTCGCCGCGCACGCCGCGGGACTGACCGTGCTGCTGGGGCCGTCCTCCGACGTGGGGCGGGCCGTGGCCGAACACCGCCCGGACCTGGCGGCGGCGCGGCTGGCGGCCTGGCGGGAGGCCGTCCCGGTCGCGGTCGAGGTCGTCGACCACCTGGGGCGGGGCGAGGCGCACCGGGCGGCGCGGACGGTCGCGCTGGCGCGGGAGGCCGGGGTCCCCGCCGTGCTGGCCAACGCCGTCCGCTACCTCGACCCCGGCGACTTCCCGGTCGCGCAGGTGCTGGATGTCGCGCGGCGCGGCGTCCCGCTGCACCGGAGCCACCTGGACGACCGGACCGGGCACGCCTACCTGAAGTCCCCCGAGGAGATGCGGCGCGTCGCCGAGCGCTTCCACACCCCCGCCGAGGCCGAGGCGCTGCTGGCGGCGACCCGCGAACTCGGCGAGAGCTGCGTCCTCGACCCCGGGCGCGACCTCGGCATGGGGCGGGCGCACCTCCCCGACGCGGGCGACGACCCCTACGCGCGCCTCGTCGCGCGCTGCGAGGAGGGGCTGCGGCGGCGCGGCCTCGGGGACGCGGCGCGGGCACGGCTGGACCACGAGCTCGGGATCGTCGCGCGCCGGGGCCTGGCCGCCTACTTCCTGACCGTCGCCGACGCCGCCGCGCTGATCCGGGGGCGCGGCATCCGCTGCGCGATCCGCGGCTCGGGCGCGGGCAGCCTGGTCAACCACCTGCTCGGGATCAGCGACCTGGACCCGCTCCGGCACGACCTGGTGATGGAGCGGTTCCTGTCCGACGGCCGCCCCGGGCTGCCCGACATCGACCTGGACGTGGAGTCGGCGCGGCGGACCGAGGCGTACCGGGCGCTGTTCGACCGCTTCGGCGAGGACGCGGTCGCGTGCGTGTCCATGCGCGAGACCTACCGGGCGCGCAGCGCGATCCGCGACGTGGGAGCGGCGGTCGGGCTGCCGCCGCACGAGATCGACGCGATCGCGAAGGCGTTCCCGCACATCCGCGCCCGGCAGATCGGCGACGCCCTGCGCGACCTGCCCGAACTGCGGCAGAGCAACCTGGGGCGGGCCCGGCTGGAGGTCGTCTTCACGATCGCGCGGCGCCTGGACGGCCTGCCCCGGCACATCGCCCTGCACCCCTGCGGCGTGCTGCTGTCCGACGCCACCCTGCGCGACCGCACGCCCGTCGAGCCGAGCCTGCTCGGCTTCCCGATGAGCCAGTTCGACAAGCGCGACGTCGAGGCGATGGGCCTGCTGAAACTCGACGTCATCGGGGTGCGGATGCAGTCGGCGATGGCCCACGCCGTCGCCGAGGTCGAACGCGTCGGGGGCGGGCGGCTCGCGCTGGAGCGGGTGCCGCGCGACGACCCGGCGACGTTCGCGCTGATCCGGTCGGCGCGGACGCTGGGCTGCTTCCAGATCGAGTCGCCGGGCCAGCGGGAGCTGCTCGGCCGCCTCCAGCCCCGCACCCTGGACGACCTGGTGATCGACATCTCGCTGTTCCGGCCGGGCCCGGTGGCGTCCGACATGGTCACGCCGTTCCTGGAGGCCCGCGACGGCCGCCGCGAGCCCGTCTACCCGCACCCCGACCTGGCCGGCGCGCTGCGCGAGAGCCTGGGCGTGGTCGTCTTCCACGAGCAGGTGCTGCGGGTGCTGGACGTGATGACCGGCTGCGGGCTGTCGGAGGCCGAGGCGGCGCGGCGCAGGCTGGCCGACGCGACCGGTCAGGCCGAGGTCGGCGCCTGGTTCCGGGAGCGGGCCTCCGCGCGCGGCCACGACGCCGCCACCGTGGAGCGGGTGTGGCGGACGCTGGCGGCGTTCGGGGCGTTCGGGTTCTGCAAGGCGCACGCGGCGGCGTTCGCGCTGCCCACCTACCAGTCGGCGTGGCTGAAGCGGCACCATCCGGCGGCGTTCTACGCGGGCGTGCTCACCCACGACCCCGGCATGTACCCCAAGCGGGTCATCCTCCACGACGCCCGGCACTTCGGCGTCCCGGTCCTGCCGCTGGACGTCAACCGCTCGGCGCCCGACTGGCACGTCGAGCCGGTGGCGCACGGCGGGACGGCGGGCATCCGGGTCGCGCTGAACGAGGTCAGGGGCATCTCCGGCGCGGAGGTGGACCGGATCGTCACCGCCCGCCCCTACCGGTCCCTGACCGACTTCTGGCGACGCGCCCGCGTGTCCCGCCCGACCGCCGAGCGCCTCGTGCTGGCGGGCGCGTTCGACGCCCTGTACGACCGGCACGACCGCCGCGACCTGCTGCTGCGCGTGGGCGCGCTCGAACGTTCCGCCCCGCGCCCGGTGGAGGGGCAGCTCGCGTTCGACGACGACCTCGACGACGACCTCGACGCCGCCGGAGGGACCGAGCGCATCCCCGCCGGGGAGCTGCCCCCGATGACGCCCGGCGAGCGCGTCCGGGCCGAGCTGGAGATCCTCGGGCTGGACGTCTCCGAGCACGTGCTGACCCGCTACGCGGACCTGCTGGCCGCGCTGGGCGTCGTCCGCGCCCGCGACCTGCCCGGCCGTCCCCACGGCGCGGAGGTCCTGGTCGCGGGCGCGAAGGTCGCCACCCAGACCCCGCCGGTCCGCTCCGGCCAACGCGTGATCTTCGCGACGCTGGACGACGTGACCGGGCCGGTGGACCTGGCGTTCTTCGAGTCGGTGCAGGACCGCTGCGCCGCGACGGTGTTCGGGTCCTGGCTGCTGCTGGCGCGCGGGCGGGTCCGGCGGGCCGGGCCGCGCGCGGTGTCGCTGACCGCGACGGACTGCTGGGACCTGGCGTGGCTGCACGAGGAGTGGCGCGCGGGCGGCGCCGACGCGGTCCGCCGGGCCATGGCGCGGACGGATCCGGGGCGGGGCCGCCCGGTGGGGGGCCGCCGGCTTTTCGCGACGGGCTTCGCGGCCTCGCCCTACTCCGACGTCACCCCGGCGGGCGGCGCGGTGGGACGCCCGCTGTGGCACACGAGCGGCGGCAGCTCCGGGCCCCTTCCCTGAGCGGGGTCCCCAACGCGCGCGGCGGCGTTCATGATGGCGGGGTGACCACCGACGACGATCCCCTGTGGGACGCCGCCGACAAGGGCGGCCGGTGGGTCCCGCGACTCCAGCGGACGGCGGCGGCGTTCGCCTTCTGCGGGCTGTCCGCCCTGTTCCTGGGCGCCCACTGGCGGTGGGCGTTCTACGCGGCCGTGCTCTACGCGCTGGGGGAGGGCGTCCACCTGGTGTGGGACCGGACGCGCCTGGTGGAGGCGCGCGTCGTCGCCGACGCCTCCGGCGGGCCGGGCCTGCTCCGGCTGCGCCGGGTCGGCGGACGCGTCAGCGAGCACCCGGTGGACCGGGTGCGGCGCGTCCGGGTGATCCACAGCAACGTCGTCGCCAACGAGGCGACGCTGCGGCTGTGGCTCGCCGGACGGTGGCTCCCGCTGTTCGGCCGCCCCGACGACCGCCCCCTCCCGCAACGGGACCTGTGGCGGGCGGTCCCGGGCGCCGACTTCGACCAGCGCGCCGCGTGGGTGGGCATGCCCGGCGTCCCCGACTGAACGCCCCGGTGGGACCTCCGCCGGAGCCGGACCGCCCGCCTCGCTGCCCGGCGGGGTCAGGCGGTCTCCTCCAGGCCGTTCTCCCTGGTGTTGTGGGCCGCGCGGATCAGCCACGACCCGTCGCGCTTCACCATCACCAGGGTGACGATCCCCCGCCGTTCCTCCGGCGCCGCGCCGGGCGGGCGGTGGTCCGGCCAGCGCCAGGCCGTGTGCACGAGCGCGACGCCGGGCGCGACGTCCTGGACGCTCAGGACCTCCTGCGTGTAGCTCTTCTTCTGCTCGACGATCGACGCGGGGACGTCCTGGTGCCCCTCCACGTTCTCCCGCCGCGACCTCCACCAGAGGCCGCGATGGGTGATGAAGTCCGAGTCCTCGGTGAACAGCGCGCCCCACTCGTCCATCCGGTGCCGGACCCACAGGTCGGTGTAGGTCGCCACGGTGTCCCTGATGTCGCGCTCGTCTGCCTGATCCATCCCGCCATCCTGGAACCTCAACCAAGGTTGATGTCAAGGGGGCGATCAGGGTTCGCGACCGACCTGGAGGCGGGTGATCTCGAAGACGCCGCCCATGCACAGCGCCGCCGCCAGGGCCTGGAACGCCGCCGCCGCGACCCCCACGTGCACCGCGAACCGCGCTTCGGCCAGCGTCTGCGCCGAGCCCGCGACGAACACCTTGCCGAGGCCCGTGCCCAGCAGCAGGCACGTCCACCACGCGCCCACGACCGCCGCCGCGCGCTGCCGCTGGACGGTGCGGTAACGGCCGCTGCTGACCCAGATGTCGTAGACCATGCGCGGGGGCAGCCACAGGTTCACGACCGGGGTCGCCCAGCCGAGCAGCAGCCACGCCCGGTGGTGCCGGTGCGGTCCCGGCGACTGGCCGCGGGCCCGCCACAGCCACACCAGGTACAGCAGGCCGGTGACGACGGCCATCACGCCCGAGATCACGAACACGTCCCCGTACGGGCCGAGCATCCGTTCGGTCTCGACGGGATCGAACGCGTCGTGGGTGGTGACGTCGAGGGGTTCGGCGGCCCGCAGCAGGCTGATGCCCGCGCCCAGGTCCACGAACGCGTTGAAGCCCAGCAGCATGAACACCGCCACGCCCAGCGCCCGGAAGTCCCGCCGCCGCGACCAGGCGCCGCAGCCGGGGCAGCGGGCGACCTCGGTGGGAACGATGTCACCGCACATCGCACACGGCATGGCCACCTCCGGGGCTTTACGCTCCTCTTGCACGGATCCTACGTACCTTTGACCGACGGCGTACCCAGCGGGTTCACCGTTCCGGGACGGAGATCGGGGACGGAACGTCGGCGGTGCTCCGTAGGCTCGGCCGAGCGACGGACGAGGATGGAGGACCCCCACGTGAGCCAGGTGCATCCGCTGTTCGTGTCACGGGAGTTGTCCGAGGAGCGCGGACTGCGGAAGGACCCGGAGTTCGCCTGGACCGCCCGTGGCGTGGTCGCCTCCCCGTGCGGCGACCGGCACGTGCTGACGCTGTTCGAGCACTTCTTCACCAACCGCGCCGGGGAACGCCGCCGGTCCGTGGACCACGTGATGACCCGGTTCGCGCCGGACGGCGCGCCCGTGCGGCAGGCGGTGGTCGAGGGCCTGAACACCGCCGACGCGGCGCCGTGCGCCCTGCCCGACGGCCGGTTCCTGGTCACCGGCCGGGACAACGTCACGATGGTGGTCGGCGCCGACCTCGCCTCCGCCGCCCTGGCGACCGGCACCGGCCGGTGGGCGGCGCGGGCGCGGCTCACCCCCTCGGGGCGGGCGGTGTGCCTGGGCGGGGGCGTCGCCGTCGCGGTCACCGAGACGCCGCTGACCGCCGACCCGCTGCCCGCGCTGCGGCCCGTCACGACGTTCGCGACCGACTACGCGCGCGAGTTCCCGGCGGCCCCGCCCACGTTCGGGCCGGGCGGCGGCGACCTGGCCGCGCTGCTCAGGGAGAAGCTGGGCTACCGCATGCTGTACGGGCTGTGGGACGCGGTGCCGCTGGACGACGAGACGTTCGTCGTCGCGGTCGTCAGCAGGACCAAGTACCTGCGGCAGCGCGGCGGCGACTTCGTGTTCGCCCTGATCGGCGCGGACGGCTCCTGGAAGGGCCTGCTCGACCTCGACGCCTACCGGGACGGGGCCGGGCGCGGGACCCGGTACGACGTGGCCGTGGCCCGCGGGCGGCGGATCGTCCACCTCAACACGTTCGGCCTGTACGTCTTCGACGACACCGGGGCGCGGCTGGCGAGGCTGCCGGCCGAGGAGGGGGAGTACAAGGCGCTCAAGGCGTTCCGGCTGCACGGCGTCGATCCGGACGGGAGCCTGCTGCTGGTCCACGAGAAGCAGAACCTGCTGGTCACGATCCCGGTGCCGGACGACCTGGCCGACCTGCCCGCGGCCGTCGCGGGCGCCATGGCGGCGTTCCCCAAGGCCCGGAGCGCGTTGAAGAGGCGGCACGAGGTGGTCTCCACCGCGCACGGGTGGCAGTGGATCGCCGACTTCTAGGGCAGCCCGACCAGGCGGGACGCGACGACGGTCACGGCGGCCGCCAATCCGAGCCAGGCCGCCAGGCGGGGCAGGGTGCCGTGGCGGACGAGGCGCTCGGGGGCCCGTCCGGCGACCACGACCAGCGACCACCAGCCGGCGGTCGCCGCGACCAGCGCGTGCAGCGTCCCGTAGCCCGCGAACGAGAACCCCGCCACCAGCCCCGGCGGGGTCAGCGTGTGCAGCAGCAGCACCGGGCCCCGGTCCGGGCCGTGCAGGCCGCGCCGCAGCCCGGCCAGCACCAGCAGCCAGCCGGTGACGGCGAACGCCACCAGCACGACCACCGGCACCGGGACCCCGGCCGGCGACTCGGGGACCGGCGCCGTCACCGCATCAGGCCCGACTCCCAGGCCCACGCGGCGATCTCGACCCGGTTGCGGGCGGAGACCTTGCGCTGGACGTTGCCCAGGTGCGTCTTGACGGTGGACAGCGAGACGTACAGCTCGCCCGCGATCTCCTCGTTGGTGCGGCCGCGCGCCACCAGGCGGACGACGTCGAGCTCGCGCTCGGTGAGCTGCTCGCGCGGGGCGGCGGCCTGCGACCGCGGGGTGGCCAGGTGCTCCAGCAGCCGGACGGTCACCGACGGGGAGACCAGGGCCTCGCCGTTGGCGGCGGCCCGCACCGCCTCCACCAGCAGCGCCGGGCCGCTGTCCTTCAGCAGGAACCCGACCGCGCCGCCGCGCAGCGCCCCGTAGACGTACTCGTCCATGTCGAACGTGGTGACGATCACCACCCGGAGCGGGTCGGGCACGTCCGGCCCGGCCAGGGCGCGGGTGGCGGCCAGCCCGTCCAGCCGGGGCATCCGGATGTCGAACAGGCACACGTCGGGCCGCAGCCGGCGGGCCAGCTCGACCGCCTCGGCCCCGTCGGCGGCCTCGCCCACCACCTCCATGTCGGCCTGCGAGTCGACGATCATCCGGAACCCGGTCCGGACCATCTCCTGGTCGTCGGCGATCAGCACGCGGATGGTCACGGACGTGATTCTCCCAGGCTCCCGTCGGTGGGCAGGACGGCGACGACCTCCCAGCCGCCCTCGGGGCGGGGGCCGGCGTACAGGCGGCCGTGCAGCGCCTCGACGCGTTCGCCCAGGCCGGCCAGGCCGAAGCCGCTGGAGGGCAGGCGGCGGGAGGCGCCCCGGCCGTCGTCGCGGACGGCGATCTCGACCGAGCCGTCGGGGCGGCGCGCGACGGACACGGTGACGGCGGTGGCGTCGGCGGCGTGCTTGCGGGCGTTGGTCAGCGCCTCCTGCACCACGCGGTGCACCGAGGTGGCGACCTCCGGCGGGAGCGCGCCGAGGCCGGGGTCCAGATGGAGGGTGGCGGGCGGGTCGGTGAAGCCGTCGACCAGCTCCTCCACCTGCGCCAGGTCGCCGACCGGGCGGGTCGTGGAGCCGGTGCCGCCCTCCTCGCCGCCCGCGCCGTCCTGCGCCTCGCGCAGCAGCCCCACCATGCGGCGCATCGACGTCAGCGCCTCGGTCCCGGCCTTCTCGATCCCGGCGAACATCCGGTCCAGCTGCTCGGGGCTCTGCGCCGTGCCGGACTGGGCCGCGAACTGCGCGGCCTGCGCCTGGACGACGATCCCGGTGACGTGGTGGGCGACGAAGTCGTGCAGGTCGCGGGCGAGCTCCAGGCGCTCGTCGCGGCGCGCGGCGTCCAGCGTGCGGGCGCGCTGGGCGTCCAGCGCGCGCAGGTACAGGCCCGCGCCGATCGCCACGGCGACCAGCACCGCCAGCGGGGCCGAGAACAGCAGCGTCGTCCACGGCGAGGCGCGGAACGGCAGGGCCACGACCGCCCCGCCGGTCAGCGCGGTCATCGCGACCAGGCGGTCGCGGGGGACCTTCCAGACGACCCGCGCCACCAGGACCAGCAGGCCGCAGACCTCCAGGATCACGCTGGGATTGTCGATGTCGGCGTTCCGGAAGCCGATGGTCATCGTCAGCACGATCGAGGCCAGCGCGGTCCCGAACGCCCAGCGCTCCATGTGCCGCTGGATCAGCGCGCCGATCGCCGCCGCGACCGCCACCAGGTGCAGCCCCGCGTCGTAGGGCGACAGGCCGTCCCCGTCGCCCGTGGTGGACACGACCGACAGCAGCATGAACAGGCCCGCCAGCCCCCACGCCACGGTGCGGACCAGGCAGCCCCCGACCGAGTTGACCCGTTTCAGCCGGGCTTCCGGATCGTTCATGTTCCCCCTGTTTCTCCCTCCGACCCGAGGCTACGACCCGCAGCCGATGCGCGGATCAGCCGTTCGGCCGATCCGGGCGGTGTGCGGACCGGCCTTGTGCCCGATGTGGCTGACCTGCGGTTTCGCCCACAGTAGAGGCATGAACGCGATGTACCTGATCTACGTGCCGGTGGCCGCCTTCTTCGTGGCCTTCGTCGTCTACGGCGGGCTGGTCATGCCCGCCAGGGAGATCCTCGACTCGCTCCGGGACCACCGGGGCGAGCGCGAGGCGGGCCGGAAGGCCGCCGCCTGATGACCGAGGTCGTGCTCTCGGGGACCGGGCTGGTCAAGCGCTTCGGCGCCACGGTCGCGCTGGACGGGGTGGACCTGTCGGTGGGCCGCGGCGAGGCGCTGGCGATCATGGGGCCGTCCGGTTCCGGCAAGTCCACCCTGCTGCACTGCCTGGCGGGGATCATGAAGCCGGACGCGGGCGAGGTGCGCCTGCTGGGGCAGCGCGTCGACGCGCTGGGCGAACGCCGGCGCAGCGAGCTGCGGCGGACCCGGTTCGGGTTCGTGTTCCAGTTCGGGCAGCTGCTGCCGGAGCTGCCGGCCGACGAGAACGTGGCGCTGCCGCTGATGCTGGGCGGCACGCCGCGCCGGGAGGCGGTGCGGGCCGCCCGCGTCTGGTTCGGCCCGCTGGGACTCGGCGGCATAGAGTCGCGGCGGCCCGGCGAGCTGTCGGGCGGGCAGGCGCAGCGCGTCGCCATCGCCCGCGCGCTGGTGACGCGGCCCGCCGTGGTGTTCGCCGACGAGCCGACCGGCGCGCTCGACCAGAACACCGGCCACGAGACGATGCGGCTGCTGGTGGAGGCCACCAAGCACAACGGCGCGTCGCTGGTGGTCGTCACCCACGACGTCGACGTCGCGAACTGGTGCGACCGCAGGGTCGAGGTGCGCGACGGCCGTCTGGTGGACCCGGCGCGGGCGGAGGTGTGATGGGCACCGTCCTCGACCTGACCTGGCGGCTGCTGCGCGGCGGCGGCCGCCGGGGGATGCTGGGGTCGCTGCTGACGGCGGCGGCGGTGGCCGTGTCGACGGGCCTGCTGCTGTTCGCGGTGGGCGCCAACCACGCGTTCGGGGTCCGCGCCGACGCCGACGCCTGGCGGCACCCGAAGGCGGCGGCGGGGGCGGCGACCGCCGTCGAGGCGCTGTCCACCGACCACGTGCGCGGCCGGGCGGTCGCGGTGGTGGACCTGGCGGCGCTGGGCGGCGGGGCGCCGACGCCCCCCGGGATGCCGCGCTTCCCCAGGCCGGGGGAGACGTGGGCGTCGCCGGAGCTGGCGAAGCTGATGAGGTCGCTGCCCGCCGACCAGCTGGCCGGGCGGTTCCCGCCCCTCGCCGGGACGCTGGGCCGGGACGCGCTGGTCCACCCGGGCGAACTGGTCGCGGTGGTCGGCCGGACGGCCGACGACCCGGCGCTGACCGGGAAACGCCCCGACGACTTCGGGCTGGGCCTGACGGCCACGCCGACGCGGATCGCCGCGTTCCAGACCGGCGCGGTGTCGCCGCTGTCGGAGACGTACCGGATGCTCATGCTGGTCGCGTCGGTGCTGATGGTCGTCCCGCTGCTGGTGTTCGGCGGCGCCGCCGCGCGGCTGACGGTCGCCCGGCGCGACCAGCGGCTGGCGGCGTTGCGGCTGGTGGGGGCCACCCCCGGCCAGGTCGTCGCGGTCACCGTCGCCGAGGCGGTGCTGACGGCCGCCGCCGGGGCCGTGGCCGGCGCGGCGCTGTACGGGCTGACGGTCCCGGCGGTCGCGCGGATCGAGATCGGCGGCGGCGCCTGGTACCCGGCCGACCTGTGGCCGGGCCCGCAGGCGCTGCTGGGCGTGCTGCTGGCGGTGCCGGTGCTGGTCGGGATCAGCGCGGTCGTGGGGCTGCGGCGGGTCGTGGTCAGCCCGCTGGGCGTGGCCCGGCGGGAGACGCCGCCCCGGATGCGGGCGGTCCGGGCCGTGGCGTTCGCGGTGATCCTGGTGGCGTTCGGGGCGGTCGGCGGCAGCCTGTCGGGAATGGGAAGGACCGGGATCACCGTGCTGCTGGTGTTCCTGGGGCTGGCGTTCGTCGGCATCAACCTGGTCGGCCCGTGGGTGGTCGCGCTGATCGGCCGCGTCGCGGTCGGCACGGCACGGGGGCCGGTCCGCCTGCTGGCGGGCCGCCGGCTGCTCGACGACCCGCGCGCCGCCTGGCGCACGGTCGCCGGGATCGCGCTGACCGGCTTCGTCGCGGGCTTCCTGTCGCTGCTGAACCCGCCCGCCGGCGACCCGGCGGCCCGCACCGGGCGGATCGGGCTGTCGGTGTCCCCGGCCCGGGCCGAGGCCGTGGCGGACCGGGCCCGCGAACGCCTCGCCGGCCTGCCCGCCACGATCAGGGTCGAACGGCCCGGCCGCGGCGCCGACGACGTCCCCGTCGTGATCACCGTGACGGGCGGGCCCGCCGAGGTGGACCGCGCCCGCACCGCCCTGACCGGCGTGCTCCCGGGCCGCACCACCGCGACCTCAGACGACGACCGGTCCGGCGACGCGCTGCTGGCCGACGTCCGGACCGGCGCGCTGACGGTCCTGGCGGTGTCGTTCCTGATCGCGACCACCAGCGCGGGCATCACGGGGGCCTCGGCCGTCCTGGACCGCCGCCAGACCTACGCGATGCTCCGCCTGGCCGGGACGCCGCTGGAGGTCCTGGACCGGGCCCGCCGCCAGGAGACGCTGATCCCGCTGGCGGTCCTGGGCGGCGGCTCCCTGGCGACGGGGCTGTTCTTCGCGGCGCCGTTCGCGCTGGGCTTCGGGGTCGGCGGCGCGCTGACCCTGCTGGCCTGCGTGGTCGTGGGCGTCGCGGGGATCGTGGGCGCGAGCGCGCTGAGCCGCCCCCTGCTGCGCGCCGTCACCACCGACCCGGCCCCCAGGCCGGACTGACCTCGCGACAGGCACATCCGTTCATCCCGGAGCCGGGTCCCGCACGTGCGGGACCCGGCTCTGTCATGTCCGAAAATGTCAGTGGGACCTGACAGGCTGTGGAAATGATCAAAGAGCTGCCCGGGCCGGTGCGCACGCTGCTGGTCGTGCGGGTCCTCAACCAGGTCGGCTCCTACGCGATGGGCTTCCTCGCGGTGCTCGCCGGACCCGACCTGGCGGCGCCGGTCCTCGGGGTCTTCGGGGTGACGGCGCTGGCCTCCCGGTGGGCCGGGAGCCTGCTGCTGGACCGGCTGCCCCCGCGCACGGTGATCGCCGCCGGGCTGGTCGGGACCGGGCTGGCGCTGCTGCTGCTGGCGGCGGCGCGGGGGCCGGCGCAGATCGTGGCGGCGGTGGCGGTGGTCGGGCTGGCGTTCGAGCTCTACGAGCCCGCCACCCAGGAGCTCCTCGCCCGGCTGACCGAGGGGCCGCGCCGCTCCGACGCCTACGCGCTGCTGGGGGCGAGCCTGGTCGCGGCGGGGTCGGCCGGGGGACTGGTCGCGGCCGTGCTGCTGCCGTTCGGGGCGCGGTGGCTGATGGTCGTGGACGGCGCGACCTGCCTGGCCGCCGCCGCGATCACGCTGGCGTTCCTGGGCGGGCGGGAGGCGCGGACGGTCCCGCGGCGCTCCGGCGCCGACCGGTGGCGCCCGCCCCGGGAGCTGCTGCGGCTGACGGCGGCGGGCACCGCGTTCGCCTACGGCTGCCTGGCGGTGATCATGTTCCTGCCGTTCACGCTGCTGCAACGGGGCGCGCCCGCGTGGGTGCCCGGACTGGTGCTGGCCGGGTCGGCGCTGCTGGCCCCGCTGGTCGTCTGGGTGGCCCGCCGCTCGGCCAACGCCGTGCCCGTGGCGGCGGGAACGGCGTTGATGGGCGTGTTCGCGCTGGCGATGGCCGTGTCCGGCGGCGTCGCGGGGACCGTGGCGGTCTATCTGGCCTGGGCGGCGGCCTACAGCCTGTTCCTCGGGCGCTGGCAGACGATGGTCGCCGACATCGCCCCGGAGGGCGACCGGCCCCGGTGGTTCGCGTTCTTCGGGGCGTCGTGGGGCGTGGCGCAGCCCGCCGTTCCGGGGGTGGTGGCGGTGTGCGCCGGGGTCGCGGGCGGGACGGGGACGGCGGCGTTCCTGACGGCGGGCGCGGCGCTGCTGCTGGTCCCGCCGCTTCTGAGGGTCAGGGTCCCGGCGTTCCCCGGCCGGGCTCAGCGCCCCGCGGGCAGCCTGATCCAGAGGTCGGGCGGCCCCTCGACGGGCCGCGTGTCGGAGGGGTGAAGCCCCGCGAACGCGCAGCAGTGCGCGACGGCGTCGCCCCGTGTCAGGTAGCCGGTGAGGATCTCCAGGGACGGCTCGTCGGGGAACGGATGGCCGCCGCCGGGGTGCAGGCCCCAGCCCTCGGCCTCGCCGTCCCGGAAGGCGCAGCCCTGGTTGCCGCTCTTGGGGTTGGCGTACAGGCCGTAGGCGACGGTGCCCCTCGACAGCCGCTTCATGACGTCGGCCCGCTGGGGCGCGTACCCCCAGGGCTGGGCGATCACGCAGCCGCCCGGCACCTCGGTGACGCCGACGATCTCATGGGCCCCGTCGTCGAACGGGGCCAGCCCGTCGGGGTCCACGGCGACCGGGGTGCCGCCGAGCCGCCGCACCGCCTCGCCCGCGTCGACGCCCGCGACGCAGGCGAGCCCCAGCCCGTCGAGGTGGAACCCGTCGAACACCCGCCGCACCTGCGGGGCGACGGCGACCACGACGGCCTCCTCGGCGGTCAGCCCGGGGTCGCGGCCGGGGTCGCCGAACAGCCCCGGCTCCGGTCCCAGCAGGCTCAGCCGGCCGGGTGACCACCCCCGCATCATCGGCCGCCACGGGTCGGCCCCGGCGGCGACGAGGACCCGCGCGTTGTCCGAACGGCCGCGGTAGACGGCGTTCCACAACGCGCTGCGCCCCTCGTGCTCGGCGTCGACGTCGGCCACCCGCCGGGCCAGCTCCGCGACGACCTCGGAGGAGCCCTCCTCGGCCGCGACGTGCAACGGCCGCTGGTACCCCCACACCTCGGCGTCGGGATCGGCCCCGGCGTCCAGCCGCGCCCGGATCCTCGCGAGGTCCGTCCAGTCGCCGTACCCGATGCCCGCCCATCCGCCCGTGCCGTCGCTCATGACGATCATGCTCCCAACGCCCACCGACAGAATCCCCGGAAAAACTTCCCGGGCCGGTGTCGAGAACCCCGCGGCGGCTCCGACCAGTGGGCGAAAGGCAGACAGAGCGGGAAGAACCAGAGGGAGAACGCCATGGGCAAGGTCACCTGCGACATCGGGATGTCGATCGACGGGTTCGTCGCCGGTCCCCACCAGAGCCGGGAGAACCCCCTCGGGGTGGA
>NZ_BCQR01000222.1 GCF_001552175.1 Actinomadura kijaniata NBRC 14229 | reverse complement strand
GCGGGGAGCAGGGCCCGCGCCAGGCGCCGGCCGCCGCCGCCCTCGCTGAGCCGGGCCGCCGCGCCGACCGCCCACGGCAGCGCGGCGTAGCCGAGGAGGAAGGCCCAGTGGCCGAGGAGGAGGCGTTCGGCGACGAACGGGTTCCAGGCGTAGCAGACCCCCGCGGCCAGTCGCGGGAGCGTCCGCCGCGACGGCACCAGGGACGCCGCCGAGACGCACGCCATCACGAAGATCGAGAGCAGCAGCAGCTTCTGGGCCGCCGCGCCGGGCAGCACCGCGCCCAGCGCCGCGACCAGCGCGTCGCTCGGCACGTGCCGGGGCACCGTCCCGGTCAGCCCGAACGTCATCCGGGTGAACGCCGGGTCCGGCACGAACACCATGTCGAACGACAGCACGAAGCCCGGCCCGAGCCCCGGCCCGATCGCCAGCAGCCCCAGCACCAGACCGGTGAGTGCGGCCACCGCGTGCCGCCTGCGCCCCTCCATCGCGCCTGGACGCTACCGGATCCGCGCGTGCGGGGGCGGGTGGGGAAGGCGGCCGCGGGCGCCCCCTGGCCCGCGGCCGCCCGGTCGTCAGGGGCGCTTGGCGCCCGTGAGGGACATCAGCAGGTCGGTCGCGCGCGGGGCCAGCCACGCCTGGGCGGCGACGGCGCGCAGGGTCAGCGGGAGCATCACGCGGCGGCGGTCGCGGGCGACCCCGGCGACCAGGGCGCGGGCGACCCGGTCGGGCGTGACGGTCGGGACGACCGCCGAGATGCCGGGGACGCGCTCCTCCGAGCCGGGATTGTTGGCGAAGTACTCGCTGGAGACCTTGCCGGGGACGACCTCGGTGACGCCGACGCCGGTGCCGCGCAGGTCCAGGCGCAGCGCCGCGACCAGACCGCGCAGGCCCCAGCGGGCGGCGGCGTAGCCGAACGCGCCCGGCCACACCGCGCGCGAGACCGGCGAGTTCACGACGACGATCCGGCCGCTGCCGCGCTCCACCATGTCGGCGGCGAACGCCGTGGTGACGTACCCGGCGGCCAGGTAGGGAACGGCCGTCATCGCGTGGAAGTCGCGGGGCGTGGTCTCGTCGACGAACAGCCAGCGGCCCGCGCCCGCGTTGTTGACGATCACGTCGGGGACGCCGAGGGAGTCCCTGACCTCGGCGGCCATCGCCTCGACGGCCTCCGGCACCGACAGGTCGGCGGGGAAGGCGTGCGCCGCGCCGCCCGAGCGGCCGAGCTCGTCGGCCAGGGCGCGCAGGCGGCCCGCGTCGCGCGCCACCAGCGCGACGGTCGCCCCGGCGCGGGCGAACGCGCGCGCCGAGGCCGCGCCGATGCCCGAGGACGCCCCGGTGATCAGGACGACCGCGCCCCGCAGATCCATGCCCGCTCCCCGCCGTAGATGTGAAGGATTCTCATGTTACGGGATCGCGCGGCAGACCGAGAATCCGCTCCCCGATCACGTTGAGGTTGACCTCGGTGGTGCCACCGCCGATCGTCATCGCGCGCGAGGCGAGCAGGTACCGGGTCCACCGGCGGCGCGGCTCGGACTTCCAGCCGCCGGTCAGCGCGCCCTCGGCCCCCAGCAGCGTGAAGCCGTACTCGGTGACCCGCTGGCCGTGCTCCATCGCGACGAGCTTGCGGACGTTGGCGGTGGCGCCCGGATCGGTCCCCGAGAGCTGCTTGAGCGTGGCGCGCAGGCCGAGCAGGTGGAACGCGTGCTCGTCGCAGGCCAGCCGCCCGATCTCGTCGCGGACCACCGGGTCGTCGGCCAGACCCAGTTCGGTCGCCAGCCGCACGAGCTTGGGCAGGTCCCCGCCGAGCTGGAACGCGCTGGTCAGCCCGACGCGCTCGTTGGCGAGGGTGTTGCGGGCGACGCGCCAGCCCTCGTTCACCGGGCCGACCACCCGGTCGTCGGGGACGAACACGCCGTCGAGGAAGACCTCGTTGAACACCGCGTCGCCGGTCGCCTCCCGCAGCGGCCGGATCTCGATGCCCGGCGCCGTCATGTCGACGAGGAAGTAGGTGATGCCGTCGTGCTTGGGCCGGTCGGGGTCGGTGCGGGCGATGCAGATGCCCCACCGCGCCTCGCGGGCCAGGGACGTCCAGATCTTCTGCCCGGTGATCTTCCAGCCGCCCTCGACGCGGTCGGCGCGGGTGGTCAGCCCGGCCAGGTCCGAGCCCGCGCCCGGTTCGGAGAACAGCTGGCACCAGACGATCTCGCCGCGCAGCGTCGGCGGCAGGAAGCGTTCCCGCTGCTCGGGCGTGCCGTACCGGACCAGCGACGGGACGACCCAGGCGGCGATCATCAGCGGCACCGGCCGGACGTCGGCCGCCGTCAGCTCCTGCTGGATGACGATCTGCTCCAGCGGCCCGGCGTCCCGGCCCCACGGCCGCGGCAGGTGCGGGGTGACCCAGCCGCCCGCGGCCATCGCGGCGCGCTGCGCGGGAAGGTCCATGGCCGCCATCTCGGCGATCTCCGCGCGGATGCGCTCCCGCAGCGGCCCGGCGTCGGCGGGCAGCTCGACCGACATCGGGCGGCGGACGCCACCGAACGCCAGGTCGGCCACCCTCCGCCGGGCGGAGGCGGCGCGGCCGAGCAGCGCGCGCAGCGTGAGGGCGCGCCGGTAGACCAGGTGGGCGTCGTGCTCGTAGGTGTAGCCGATGCCGCCGTGGACCTGGATGTTGCCCTCGGCGCAGAACACGGCGGCGTCCCCGGCCAGCGCGTTGGCGACGCCGACGGCGTAGGCGCACTGCTCGCCGTCCGGGTCCTCGGCGAACGCGCGGGCGGCGTCCCAGACGGCGGCGCGGGCGCGCTCGACGGCGATCAGCATCCGCGCGCACCGGTGCTTGACGCCCTGGAACTGCCCGATCGGCCGCCCGAACTGCTCGCGCAGCTTCGCGTACGCGACGGCGTCCGCCAGCGCCCGGCCCGCGACGCCGCACGCCTCCGCGCCGAGCAGGATCGTCGCCGGCGCGTCCGGCCGCCCGCGGAACGTCCCCGGCGAGGGGACGCCGTCCACCGTCACCGCACCGACGGGACGGGTCAGGTCGAGCGACTCCAGGGGCTCGACGGTGACGTCGGCGGCGTCGAGGGCGACCCAGCTCCCGTCCTCGACCGGCAGGACCAGCACGTCGGCGAGCTGCGCGCCCAGCACCGGCCGGACGGTGCCGGACAGCCGCCCGTCCGCCAGCGCGAGCGCCGGGCCGCCGGTCGCCATGGCGGCGGTGCGGGAACCGTCGGCGAGGCCGGACGGCGGTTCGCCCGCGACGGCGAGGAACGCCGACGCCAGCACGGTCGGCAGGTAGGGGCCGGGCGCGAGCGCGCGCCCCAGCTCCTCCAGCGCGACGGCCTGCTCCAGCAGGCCGTACCCCTGGCCGCCGTGCTCCTCGGGCAGGTGCAGGCCCGGCAGTCCCTGCCCGGCCAGCGCGTCCCAGAACCCCGGGGTCCGCTCCCCGGACCCCAGCGCCGCCCGCACCACCTCCGGGGTGACGCGCCGTTCGGCGAACCCGCGTACCGACGCCGCCAGCGCCTCGTGTTCCTCGGTCAGTCCGATCGCCATGACCGCACCTCTCGCTCGGGGGTGCCCCCACCCTATTAGAACGAGATTCGGTAACGGGGGCCCCGGAGCCGGTCACCGCCACAGGAACGCCACCAGCGCGCCCAGCAGCAGCACCGCGAACGCCCCGAGCACGGCGGCGGCCATCACGTCCTGCCGCCGCAGCGCCTCCTCGGTGACCTCCACGACCGGCGGCGCGGGCTCGGAACGTTCCGCGTCGGCGGGCGGCGGGAGGCGCTGTCGCGCGACGCTCGGCACGGGACCGGGCGGGGGCGGCGGCATCATCCCCGGCTGCGGGTCCTCCTCCGCCCGCGACGCGCCCCTTCCCTCCGGCGGGAAGTCCGGGCCGTCGGGACGGATGATCGGCAGCGGGCCGGTCGGCGCGTCGTCAGCGTGATCGTCGTTGTGCCCCACGCCGGGCAGCGTAGGCGAAACGTCACTTAACGCGCACGCACCGCCCCGGCCCGCGTTTCCGGTCGAACCCCCCGGACGGGGGCCTCAGGAGGCGGGCTTGAGCCGGGTGACGAACTGCGTGAGGTCCGGCAGCATCCTCGCATGCGTGTTCGGCAGTGAGGCGAACACCACGGCGGGTGTCGGCCGACCGGTGTCGATCACCGCCGTCATGACGACCTCGCCGGTCGCGCGCACCCCCGCCCGCTTGTAGGCGAGCCGGGACGCGATCAGCCAGCCCTTGCGGCCGCCGACGGTGAGCGCCTGCGAGGCGAGCGGCTGCGTCCGGTGCGGGAAGGCGTAGTAGTTGGTCTCCAGGCTCTGGGCGGTGAGCGCGGTGACGGTCTTGAGGCTCTCCGGCCCCTTCCACGCGGACTGGAGCGTCGGCGGCAACTGGCCGGTGAGCAGCTGGCCGTACCAGAGCTGACCGCCCCGGCGTTCGGTCACCAGGATCTGCTGCCCGGACCAGCCGGACACGCCCAGCTTGTTCTTCTTGGTGGGCACCTGCCACGGCTTGCCGAGCAGCGGGTACACCAGGCCCGAACGGCTGTCGACGACGCGCCCGGCGACCTTGCCGGCCGTGCCGGGGAACTTGCGCAGCGGCCGGTCCGGCGGCAGCTCCGGCGCGGGCAGCTGCGGCTTGCGGGCCGCGTTCGCCGCCGGGCGTCCCTTGTCCTCGACCCGGGGAGCGGGCTCGCCGCCGCCGCTGTTCTTCATGTAGTAGACGCCGCCCGCCACCGCGAGGGCCACCACCAGCAGTCCCACGCCGCCGAACAGCACCAGCCGCGACCGGCCGCGACCGTCCTCGCCGGGCAGGCCGCTCGCGCCGCCGAGCTTGGCGTCGGCCGCCGTCTCGTCGGCCATCCAGTCGGGCATCTGCCAGTTGCCGCTGCTGGGCTTGCCCGGCTTGGCCGGGACGCCCGCGCCGGTCGGGGTGACCGCCGCGTACCGCGGATCGCCCTCACCGTCGCCGTCGAACAGCGAGCCCTCCCAGCCCGACCCCTGCTCCGGCCTCTGCTCCGGCCCGGCCGGGGCCCGCTCCTCCCCGCGCGGCCCGGGGGGGACGGGCGCGACCTTGATGTCGTCGGGGTCGGGAGCCGGGGCGGGCTCGTCATCGCCCACCGCGGGCCGCGGGCCGGTGCCGGTCACGACCTGCGGGTCGCTCGGCGCGACCGGCTGCGGCGCGGGCCGCTCCTCGTCCTCCCACGAGACGCCCCGCCGTGGCCCGGTGTCCTCACGGACCGCGTCCGCGGGCGCCTCGATCCGGACGTAGGGCTCCACGGCCTCGGCCGGAACGGTCGGAACGGCGGCCTGCGGGCCGGTCCCGGCGTCCGCCCCTGCGTACGGCTCCTCCACGGTCACCGCGTACGGCTCCTCGGGAACGGTCGGCTGCGGGCCCGTCTCCGCGTGCGGCGCCTCGGCCGGGGCGGGCCCGGTGGTGACCGGCTCGGTGGTGACCGGCTCGGTGGTGACCGGCTCAGCGATGGCAGGCCCGGTGGTGACGGGCTGGGTGAGGGTGGGGTCGGCGGGGGCGGGCCCGGTGGTGACAGGCTCAGTCGTGACGGGCCCGGTGGTGACGGGCTGGGTGAGGGTGGGGTCGGCGGGGGCGGGCTCTGCGGAGGGTTCCCCGGCCGGGGACTCCCGCCGGGCGCCGTTCGTCGGCTCGGGCTCGTCCGCCGGGGCGGGCGCGACGCGACGCGCGTCGGGCCGCTCGACCTTGCCCCACACGTCGTGCGGAACGGGCTCCCCGCCGTTCCCCGCGTCCCCCCGGACCGCGCCCGGCGCGTCGGCCCGTTCCCGGTCGAAGGCGTCGTTCTCGCTCATCTCGGTCCAGCGCACACCGCGCTCCCCCTGATCGGACATGCGGCACACGTTACGCGAAGATCGGTATTTAGGTTCGGGCCGGTAATTACACTCAGGACACAGCTTCCTATCGCCTTAGCGATATTCGGGAGCGTCGCGACCACCCTCGGTGAGCAGCGGATTGATCGCCAGCCGTTCTCTGGCCAGCAGAGTGGCGCCCGCCACAGCGCCCGGCATGGCCAGAACC
Source organism: Actinomadura kijaniata NBRC 14229 (assembly GCF_001552175.1). Classification (GTDB taxonomy): domain Bacteria; phylum Actinomycetota; class Actinomycetes; order Streptosporangiales; family Streptosporangiaceae; genus Spirillospora; species Spirillospora kijaniata. The sequence goes on along the minus strand of NZ_BCQR01000222.1, from coordinate 10,936 downwards.
GCTCCCAGGGGAATGAGGAAGACCACAAATGTGGCCGCCCCGAAACCCACCACCAACGGTCGCTGCCGCTTCATCAGCCCGAAACGCTCCCGGCGGTGGACACCGCGCCTTTCCAGGGCCACCGAGGCGAGTTCCCCCGCCAGGAAGTAGCCCGACACGCACGCCGCGAGCACCGGCACCACGGTCTGCCCGATCACCGGGATGAACCCGCACACGAAGAACACCAGCGCGAACGCGACCGCGATCACGCCCAGCAGCGCCGCGTCCTTGACCGCGCGGGCGATCTGGGTCAGCAGCGGCTCGTCCGGCTCCGGCGGCGCGCCCCCCTGCGAGTCCTCGACCCGCACCGCGATGCTCTCGTAGAACGGGTCGCCGACCAGCAGCGTCAGCGCCGTGAACGTCAGCACCGCCACGAACGCCGACGCCCCGAACACCGCGAGCCCGGCGACCACCCGGGTGGCGGTGCGCAGCCCCTCCGACCAGCCGTCGGCGAACGGCGTCACCCACGCGGCGACGGTGTCGAGGTTGAACGCCAGCAGTCCCAGCACGACCGCGTACACGGCCAGCACGATCACGGCGGGGATCAGCCCGAACAGCCACTGCCGGGGGTGCCGCGCCACCCAGCCGAGCCCGCGCAGCAGGTACTTCGCCCCGGTGAACACGTCCGTCAGCCGTCCCTTGGGCGGCGCGTAACGCGGCCGCGACGCCTCCGCCCGCGAGCCGGACCGCGCCCCCGGGTGCGGGCCGGGCTGCGGGCCGGGCTGCGAGCCAGGGTGCGAGCCGGGATGCTGCGGTCCCGCCTGCGGGGCGGGGGGCGAGCCCGGGTGCCCCGGTCCCGGCCGCGGGCCGGGCGGAGGGCCCGGCGGTGGGCCCGGGTGCTGCGGGCCTGGGGCGGGCGGCGGGACCCGGCCGTGTCCGGGTCCCTGGTGCGGCGGGTACGGGTCATGCGGATGGCTCACGTACCTAAAGCTAGCGGCATGGCCGGGCCGGATCACCTCACCGGCAGTCCGACAAGCCTGACCGAGCGTTCCCACACCGCGCGCCGCAGCTCGGCATCCTTCAGCTCGGGGGTGGTCGGCAGCAGGCCCGCGCCGGGCGTGGAGGAGTAGAAGCCACCGGTGCGGCCCTCGAACTCCGGGTCGGTGGCCAGCCGCACCGCCATCCGCGCGCCCTGCTCGGGGGTGCGCACCAGCGGCGTCCGCGACAGCAGCGCGCCCATCCGCCGCGCGCCGGGGACCTCGTCGGCCAGCCCGGTCGCGACGAACCCCGGGCACACGGCGTTGACGGTGACGCCGGTGCCCGCCAGGCGCTCGGCGAGTTCCTGGGTGAACAGGATGTTCAGCAGCTTGGACCGGCCGTAGACGCGCAGCGACCCGCCCCGGCCGTAGTGGCCGGGCTCGGCGAACCGCTCCACGTCGACGCGGTCGGCGTGGCGGTGGGCCTCGGAGGCGACGTTGACCACGCGCGAAGGCGCGGACTTCTCCAGCAGCTCGCGCAGCAGGTTGGTGAGCAGGAACGGCCCGAGGTGGTTGGTGGCGACCATCCGGTCGAAGCCGTCGGGGCTGACCTTGGGGCGCAGCAGATGGACCCCGGCGTTGTTGACCAGCACGTCGAGCCGGGGGTAGCGGGCCCGGATCTCCCCGGCGGCGCGGCGCACGTCGGCCAGCGTCGACAGGTCGGCCAGGAACGTGTCGATCATCGCGTCCGGGACGTCGGCCCGCAGCTCCTCCACCGCCGTTCCGCAGCGCACCGGATGCCGGGCCACGATGCCGACCCGGTGGCCGCTCCGGGCGAGCGCCCGCGCGATCTCCTTCCCTATCCCCGATGTCGCTCCGGTGACGACCGCGATCCGTTCATGCATGGCCACAGCCAAGCGGAGAGCTGCGTCACATCGGAAGACCCAACGCCCAACTTTGTGATCATGACTTCCAGTCGGGGTCCCGGCCGGACTCGGCGAGGGCCCGTGTGAACGGGCCGCTCCCCTCCGGCGCGTCCTTCGGCTCGGCGAACCCGTCGTACCGCCGGTACAGCTCGGCGTTCTCCGTCACCGTCGCGAGGACCTGCCCGGCGGCCCCGTCCGACAGCCGGAACTCCTGGCCGGTGGCGCGGGCGACGTCCCACCCGTGCACGGTCATCTCCTTGAGGATCAGCGCGACGGCCTCCGCGGCGGGCACGGACATGCCGCCGAGTTCGATCTCGCCCTCCCAGGCGGCCGGGTCCGACCAGGTGGCCAGGGCCCGGTCGAGTTGCGCGGCGTAGGCGTCGGCCCAGTCGGGCTCGGCGGTGAAGTCCCGTTCGAGGAGCTCCTCGGGGATGGGCTCGCGGCGGGCCCGGCGCTCCAGCCCGTGGGAGGTGTAGAGGACCCAGTGGTTGACGAGCGTCCGGACGTCGAACTCCGCGCAGGGCGTCGGTCCGTCCAGTTGCCCGGCCCGCACCCCGCGGGCGACGCGGGCGGCTTCGGCGGCGGCTTCGGTCAGGTGGGCGTGCAGGTTCCCGTTCATGTTTCAAACCTATGAGCGAACCACCCCCGCGCTCTTGAAGAAACGCGCCACTAACCTGGCCCCATGGCCGACATGCCGCGCGGCGTGCTGTACCCCAGGCAGCACGCCCCCATCGTTGACACCCGGACGCACCCGCCGGGCCCGCGCGCCGCGCCGTTCGTCGAGTACTACTGGCATGTCCGCTGGCGGGTCGCCGAGCCGTACGAGACCAGGGTCCTGGCGCACCCGAACGTCCACCTGGTCTTCGAACGCCCCGCCCCGCTCGTCTACGGCGTCGACCGGAACCTGTTCGTCCGCCGTCTCGAAGGCCGGGGGCAGGTGCTCGGCGTGCGGTTCCGGCCGGGCGGCTTCCGGCCGTTCGTCTCCGGGCCCGTCGCGGAGCTGGCCGACCGCCGCGTCCCCGCCGCCGAGATCTTCGGCCCGGAGGCCGAGGAGGCCGGCGACCGGATCCTCGCCGCCCCCGACTCCGCCGCGATGGCCGCGCTCGCCGAGGCGTTCCTGCTGCCCCGGCTGCCCGCGGCGGCCGATCCGCAGGCCGACCAGGCCGCCGCGATCGTCGAACGGATCATGGCCTCGCCGTCGCTGCTGCGCGTCGACCAGGTCGCCGCGTCGGCGGGGCTGTCGACGCGCACGCTGCAACGCGTGTTCGCCGAGTACGTCGGGGCCTCCCCCAAGTGGGTGCTGCGCCGCGCCCGCCTGCACGAGGCCGCCGCCCGCGCCGACGCGGGCACCCGCGTGGACTGGGCGGCCCTGGCCGTCGATCTGGGCTATGCCGACCAGGCGCACCTGATCCGCGACTTCACCGCCACCGTCGGCACGACGCCGTCCCGCTACGCGCGGTCCTGAGGGCGGCCGGAGATCCACACGGCGATCTGGGTGCGGGAGGTGAAGCCCAGCTTCGCCAGGATGTGCTCGACGTGGGAGTCGGCGGTGCGGCGGGAGATCACGAGGCGTTCGGCGATCTCCCGGTTGGTCAGGCCGCGGGCGACGAGCCGGGCGACCTGCTGCTCGCGGCGGGTCAGCGGGGAGCCCGCGCCGCGCCCGGCGGGCCGGTCCGCGCCCAGCGCGTGGGCGACGGCCTCGCCGGTCGTGGCCCGGCCGCCCTGGCGGAACGCCGACCCGTAGCCCTCGTCGCCGACCAGCGCGCGGGCCCCGTCCGCGCAGGCGGTGCGGGCGGCGTGCAGGGCCGGGCCGTGGTCGCGGAGGGTCCCGGCGGCGCTCCACAGCCGCTGGGACGCGCCGAGCAGCCGCGCCGCGCGGACCCCGTCCCCGGCCGCCAGGGCGGCGTTCGCCAGCACGTCCATGATCGCCGCCATGGTGGCCTGGTCGCCGGTCCGGTGCTTGGTCTCCAGCGCCGCCCGCGAGTAGGCGACCGAGGCGGCGACGTCGCCGCGCGCCAGCTCGGTGATGCCCCGGACGAAGTCGCCGTAGGAACGCGCCTACACCTCGCCGTGCGCGTCGCTGGTCGCGCGGGACCGGGTGAGCAGCTCCAGGGCCTCGTCCAGGCGGCCCTGGTGCGTGCGGCCGAGCGCCGCCATGTTCCACGCCAGCGGCGCGCCGATCACCGCGTCCCCGCCCTCGGGGAACAGGCCGGCGGCCTCCAGGCTCAGCGCGACCCCGCGTTCCAGGTCGCCGCCGACGACCGCGCGGACGCCGAGGGTGTAGGTCGCGTAGGCCCGCAGCCGCCGGTCGCCGAGCGCGTCGGCGATGCGCAGCGACTCGGCGGCGGCGCGTTCGGCGGCGGCGAAGTCGGCCTGGGCGGTGGCGATCCAGCCGCACACCCACAGCGCCCAGGCCCGGTCGGGCGTCGGGTCGGGGCAGCGCTCCAGGAACGCCTGGAGCAGCTCGCGGCCCGGCCTGGTGTGCCCGGCGGCGATCCAGAAGAACCCCAGCCGGGCCGCCAGCGCCAGCCCCGCCCGGTGCCCGGCCGGGTCGTCCAGGCAGCGGCGCAGGGCGGCGGTGACGTTGGCGTACTCGGGGCGGAGCCGGTCGCACCAGGCGAGCTGGTCGCCGGTCGCCCAGTCGGCCTCGAACCGGCGCGCTAGGTCCAGGTAGTGGTCGCGGTGGCGGCGCACGGCCGCGTCCCACCCGCCGGTCTCCCGCAGCCGACGCGTCCCGTACTCGCGCAACGTGTCGAGCATCGCGAAACGCGGGCCCGCCGGGGTGTCGCAGCGCAGCACGATCGACTTGTCCACGAGCCCGACCAGCGGCTCCAGCACCCCGTCGGGGAGGTCACCGTCGCCGCAGACCCGTTCGGCGGCCTCCAGCGCGAAGTCGCCCGCGAACACGCTGAGCCGCGCCCACACCAGGCGTTCCTCCGGGGAGCACAGCTCGTGGCTCCACCGGATCGACGACTCCAGCGTGTGGTGGCGCCGGTCGGTGGTCGCGGACCGGTGCCCCAGCACGCGGAACCGGTCGTCGAGGCGTTCGGCGACCTGCGTCACCGACAGCGCCCGCAGCCGCACCGCCGCCAGCTCGATCGCCAGCGGGATACCGTCCAGCCTCCGGCACAGCCGGGCCGCCGCCGCCAGGTTCTCCGGGGAGGGCGCGAACGCGGGGTCCACGGCCCGGGCCCGTTCGAGGAACAGCGCCAGCGCGTCGGGCCGCAGGTCGCCGGGGTCGGGGCGGTCCGGGGGCGGCGGCAGGGGCGCGACGGGGATCACGTGCTCGCCGGGGACGCCGAGCGTCTGCCGGGTGGTGGTCAGCACCCGCAGCCCGGGGGCCGCCCGCAGCAGCGTCTCGACCAGGATCGCGCACGAGTCGACCAGGTGCTCGCAGGTGTCCAGCACCAGCAGCGCCGACCGCTCGGCCAGGTGCTCGACCAGGACGTCGGTGTCGGGCCGCGCCGACTGGTTCTGCACCGACAACGCCCGGCACAGGCGGTCGGGCAGCAGCGCCGGGTCGGTCACCGACGACAGCTCCACCAGCCACGCCCCGTCGGGGAAGTCCTCGGCGAGCAGGCTCGCGGCCCGCAACGCCAGCCGGGTCCTGCCGACGCCGCCCGTCCCGGCCAGCGTCACCAGCCGCGCCCGTCCCAGCGTCTCCCCGATCGCGGCCAGCTCGTCCGCCCGCCCGACGAACGTCGTCAGCTCGGCGGGCAGGTTCCCCGAACGCTGGCGCACCCCGGGAGAAGACACGGCGGCTCCGGTCGTTCGGTCCACGCCGGTCCGTGACCGGCCCGCTTCCGCGCGCTCATGGTAACCCCGCCTCCCTGTCCGAAACCGGGATTCGCGCCCGCCGGGCGCCGCGCCCACGCGAAACGGCCCCGTCCTCCTCGACCTGGAGGACGGGGCCGCCTCATGGCACCACATCGGTCCCTGCGGACCGTTGACGACGGTCAGCCGTCGTAAACGGTCTTGGACCTGCTGCACTTCTCGAACGTCCAGGCGTTGTCCACGCACTCCCAGAGGTTGACCTTGTCCAGGCCCCACTCGCGGATCGTGTGGGTCTTCCAGCTCTTGCCGCCGCACAACGAGTAGGGCCTGTTGCCGACGGGCTTGTAGTACTTGATGCCCTTCGCGCAGGCGTTCTTGCTGTTCCTCAGGTCGGTGTCGCGGACCTTGACCTCGATCTCGGCCTGCTTCGCGCTGCCCTGCTTCCGCCAGCGGCTCTTGCCCTTGACCTCGACCCCGCCGATACCCGGCTGGAGCGTCCAGTGCTTCCACTTCGACCAGGGGCCGGGCTTGGCGGCCACCTGGGCGGCGTCCGCGGTGGGGGCGGTCGGGGCCGTCGGCGCGGCGGCGTTGGCCGGCGTGGCGAGGGCGAGCGAGGCGGCGGCGGCGGCACCGAGCGAGAGAGTCGTCAGAGTACGACGCAAGGCTTCTCCATGAGGAATTCCGAAGCTGCGTGACGGTTTCCCCGATCCGTCACGCAGGTCGCCCGCTTGGGCTGGAAGCCGAGTCTTCCCGCGGCCGGACCGCCGGGACAGAAGCCCTGGCACTGCTTGGAGAGACCACCGCTAGTACCAGCGCACTAAGCCGCATCGCCGGAACCGGGCACGGAAAGAGCCAGCAGAGCGGGTGTCGAAGCAGGTCCACGACGACATCGCTCGCACGTCCATCGCCCGAACGCGACAACCAAGATCAAGCACACGACGAAAAGCCGCCGACCAGCTGTCCTCTGGTCGGCGGCTCCCCATGCTGCCCCGGACCACAGAAGACCGCCGACCCGTCTTCCAGGCCGGCGGTCTTCTGCTGGGGTGGAGACGGCGGGAATCGAACCCGCGCCCTTCGGTACAGCAGACACGGAGGGCTTCTCCAAGCGCAGCCCGCCCCCCGGAACGCAAAAGACCGCCGACCTGTTCGGGTCGGCGGTCTTCTGTTGGGGTGGAGGTGGCGGGAATCGAACCCGCGTCCTTCGGTGATGAGTCAGGGCTTCTCCGGGTGCAGCCTGCTCAGCGTTTTCTCAGCCCCGGCGCTCACGCAGGCAAGTCGCCGACGGGCTCATCCGCTGTTTGGTGTTCCCACAGACACCGCGGCCGTGCTTGTGGGTGGAGTCTCCTGATGATGCCGGATCCCGGGCCGGAGACGTTCCCGGGCCGGCAGAGTCGCTACTCGCCTCAGGCGGCGAGAGCGAACTCGGACTGCTTCTTGTTGGCAGTTATTGGTTTGCTGTCACAGGATTTACGAGGTCACGACAGCAACCCTCGACCCGCTTCCCCTGGCTCGACCTACCGAAGTCGAAACCGGTCACCCCCATGTTGAGTTGTCAAAGCGGACGCCCCGAGGGACGTCCACGTGCAGACACTACAAGGGTAACGCGGGTGACGCCAAGATGATTCCCGTCGGGGCCCGGACGCAGTGAAGCCCCGGTGAGCGGCGAAAGGGCGCGCCCACCGGGGCCGACCGGCAGGGTCGGGCCGGTCCGGACGGCAGAGCCTCCCCCGAGACGAGGCTCTGGTCTCATCACGGCGACTGAGTCCGCAACCCCCCAAGCGGCATCTCAGTCACCTGTAAAGACGCCGGGAGGACCCGGCGGGGTTGCGCCCCCCAGGCAAAGAGATAACAAAGCGACAACGATCCCCGGAAACCCCTGCGGCGGCCGGGGTCTCCGGGGTCGCGGCCACTACCTGGGCTGCGTGGGCGAGGTGCCGGTCGGGGTGCCCGTGGGGGTGCCGTTCGGGGGGCGGGTCGGGTTGGTGGGCTGGCCGTTCGGGGGCTGGGTCGGGGTGGTCGTCCGGGAAGGCGTACCGCCGCGCAGGAAGCTGGCGGCCACCTTGGCGGCGTTCGTCCTGCCCTCGATCGCGATCGCGAACGCCGTGCCCTCGCGCGCCCCCACGAACCACGAGACCGTCTTGTTCTGGCCCTTGTCCTGGTAGTCCACGGTGGCGACCACCCCGTAGACGGCGCCGGTCACCGACACCTTCGCGTCCTTGGCGGTGCCGCTGAACACCGAGCGGCGCATCAGCTTCGTCAGGCCGTCCACCACGGCGGCGTCCAGCGCCTGGGACTGCGGGGCCTCGGGACCGCGCGGCGGGTCGGCGACCAGGTACGGCGGACGCCACAGGCCCGCGTCCACGGCCGCGGCCACCGCCGCCATCGCCAGCGGGCTCATCCGCACCCGCCCCTGGCCGATCATGGTGGCGGCCTTCTCGGCGTCGTTGGCGGGCGTAGGCACCGATCCGGTGAACGCCGACAGCCCCAGCCCCCAGTCCTTGCCGAACCCGAACCGCTCGACCGACTGGGCCAGCGAGGCGGCGCTGACACGGGTGCTCAGCCCCGCCAGCGTCGTCGCGCACGAGGCGCCGAAGTTCTGCTGGAACGACTGCTGGTTGCGCGGCGGGCCCGGGTTCTGGAACGTCTGCCCGCCCACGTTCACCGTCGCCGGGCACTCGGTCTTCGCGGCGTCGGTCATGCCGTTACGCAGCAGCGCCTCGGCCGACACGATCCCGAACGCCAGTCCCGGCGGGTACTCCGCCTCGAACGCGGCGTTCCGCCCGTCGGTGCCGCGGTTGGACACCGCCTGTACCGCGCCGGTGCTGGACTGGATCGCCACCAGCGACGCCGGGAAGCGCAGGTCCGCCAGCGTCCGTTCGGCGTTCTCCTGGAGGCGGTTGTTGAGGGTGGTGCGGATCGGCTTCGGTTCCACGCCCTGCCAGGAGGCCAGCGTCTGGGTGTCGCGGCCCTGCGGGTCCTGCGCGACCACCTGGACGGTCGGGGTGCCCGCCAGCCTCCGCTGCTGGGACAGTTGCAGGCCGTTGATGCCGATCGTGTCGCCCGGCTGGTAGGGCGCGCCGACCTGCTGGAGCCGGTCGGCGGTGGCCGGGCCGAGGGTGCCGATCACCTCGGGCGCCGCGACCGAGCCGATCGGCAGCCTCCGCAGCTGGACGTGCAGGCCCGGGACGTCGCTCCGCAGCCGCTGGATCAACGCCTGGTTCTGCTGCTGCTGGAGCGTCAGCAGCGACAGGAACTTCTCCGGCGGCGCGGACCGGACCCGGCCGAGCAGCCGTTCCACGTCCAGCCGCTGCCCGCCGTCCTGCCGGGTCACGCGGGCCAGCCGGTCCAGGGTCTTCTTGGGGTCGGCGAGCTGCCCGGGGTAGACGCCCGCCACGACCGCCGGGACCTGGCTCAGCAGCGACCGGTTGGTCGCGTTGTAGATCTGACCGCGCGGCGCGACCGTGCTGACCACCGCCAGCCGGTGCCCGTTCCTGAGCTGGCGATGGATGATCGAGGTGTCCCAGACGACCTTCCACTTGCCGCCGATGCGCTTGAGCCGCATCCCGCTCGAATAGGTCCAGGGCTGGCCGTTCTCACCGAGGTCGAACTTCACCGAGAACTTCGCCTCGGCGGTGTCGCCCTTCTTGGTGATCGCCTCGGCGGTCTTCTCGCCGGACCGCACCGGGGTGCCGAGTTCCAGCCGCATCGAGGCCGCGTCCAGCTGGGCGCGGACCTGGCCGAGCGCCTGTTCCACCTGGCGCCGGTCGGCGCCGGTGGTGAGGTTCGCCGCCGCCTTGTAGTTGCCGACCTGCCAGGCGATCAGGAAGTCGCGCACGGTCGGCATCGCCGACGGCTCGGCGAAACAGGCGCTGGCCGTCGAGGCGACCAGCGCCGCTCCGCTCGCCGCCGCGATGGCCCTGCGGGCCCGACTGTTGATCGACACCTTCACCGTCTCCTGAACCGGGCCGCGGCCGCCCTCCGCATCTCGCGGTCGGCCTCGCGCTTGGCGATGGCCTGGCGTTTGTCGTAGGTCTTCTTACCACGGGCCAGGCCGATCTCGATTTTGGCCTTCCCGTCCTTGAAGTACAGCGCCAGCGGCACCAGGGTCCAGCCCGGCTCCGACGTCTTCGCGATGATCTTCTGGATCTCGCGGCGGTGCAGCAGCAGCTTGCGCCGCCGCCGGGGGGCGTGGTTGGTCCAGGTGCCCTGCACGTACTCGGGGATGTGCACGTGCTCCAGCCACACCTCGCCGTCCATGACGTGGGCGTAGCCGTCGGCGAGCGAGGCACGGCCGGCGCGCAGCGCCTTCACCTCCGTGCCCATCAGCACCATGCCCGCCTCCCACGTGTCGTCGATGTGGTAGTCGTAGCGGGCACGCTTGTTCTGGGCGATGAGCTTGCGCCCTGTCTCACGTGGCACGTAATCAGCCTCGGTCTCTTTCTGTTACGCCGCCCGAGCGCGCCTCCGGCAGCGTGGCGAGCAGGCCCCTCAGCACCGCCCGGGCGCGCTGCTCTGCCGCGCCGGGCGGTCGGTCGGCGGAGACCGCCACGTCGGGAGCGATCCCCACCCCGTCGAGGTTACGGCCGCCGGGGGTGCGGTAGCGACCGGCGGTCACGCTAACCGCCGCGCCGTCCGGCAGCCGGACGGGTTCCTGCACCGTCCCCTTCCCATAGGTACGCGATCCTATGATCACCGCGCGCCTCCGGTCCCGCAGGGCGGCGGCGACCACCTCGGCGGCGCTGGCCGTGCCCGCGTCCACCAGCACCACCAGCGGGACCGCGGCGTCGCCGGGCGCGGTGACGTCGAGGCGCTGCGGGGGACGCCCGGTGCGTTCGTAGGTCACCACGGGCCCGCCCGCCAGGAACGCCGAGGACGTCTCCACCGCCTCCGACAGCAGCCCGCCGGGGTTGCCGCGCAGGTCGAGCAGGATGCCGTCGCGGCGGTGCGGGTCCCGCGCCGCCTCCCGCCGCACCAGCCGCCCGGCGCCGCGCGTGAAACCCGTCACACGGATGCTGCGGACGCGGTCCGGCAGGTCGCGGGCGATGACGGCCGGGTCGGCGATCTCGGCGCGGTACAGGAGGAAGCGGCGTTCGCGGCGCTCCCCGCCGGTCCGGTGCTCCACGGTGAGCGCCACGCGCGTCCCGGGGGCGCCGCGCAGCGCCCGCGCGACCCTCGTCACGTCCCAGCCCGCCACGGACGCGTCGTCCACCCGCAGCACCACGGCGCCGCCGCGCACCCCGGCCCGCGCGGCGGACGAGCCCGGCCGCACCCCGGCGACCC
>NZ_BCQR01000221.1 GCF_001552175.1 Actinomadura kijaniata NBRC 14229 | reverse complement strand
CCCGCGCCCCGCGCCGCCCCCGCGGCCCGCCCGAGGCCGCGCCGGGTCCCGCCCGCGCCGGTGCGCAGGAACGTCGTCACACGGTTCGCCATGCCGGAAGCTCCTCGCGCGAAGGTCCGCCGTTCGCGAGCCTACGTTCCCCGCCACGCCGTCGGAACGCGCGAACCGCCCCGACCGGCCCGTTCCCGCCCGCCGGGGCCCGTCGCGGACCCGCAGTGGGGGAGCGTGTGCGCGGTCACGCCGTTCCATGGGCGAGAATTGACATGTGAGCCCACTCCGTCAGTCCAGTCCCGCGCGTTCAACCCGCAGCACCGCCGGGCGCACCGCCACGGGGAGCGCCCGCCGCACCCGCACGCCCGCCGTCGACCCGGCCTGCGCCGAGGCCGTCGACCTGGCCCGGGAGGCCGCGGAGGAGACGGCCTGGCCGGGCAAGGTCGGCGAGCACCTGGGTCTGGTCGCCGAGGCCGACCGGGTGGTCACCCACTTCTTCGAGGCGCTCGACCCCGCCTACCACGGGTGGCGCTGGGCCGTGACCGTCGCGCGCGCCGCCCGCGCCAGGAACGTCACCGTCGACGAGACCGTGCTGCTGCCCGGCGACGACGCCCTGCTGGCCCCGCCGTGGGTGCCCTGGCTGGAGCGGCTGCGCCCCGGCGACCTCGGCCCCGGCGACCTGCTGCCCACCGCCCCCGACGATCCCCGGCTCGCGCCCGGCCTCAGCCAGGTCAGCGACGCCGTCGACGCGCAGGCGCAGTGGGAGCTGGGTCTCGGCCGCGCCCGCGTGCTGTCGGCCGAGGGCCGCGACGAGGCCGCCGCCCGCTGGTACGAGGGTCCGTCCGGACCGCGCGCCTCCATCGCGATGTCCGCGCCCGCCCAGTGCTCCACCTGCGGGTTCTTCGTTCCGCTGGCCGGTGAGCTGCGGCAGATCTTCGGCGCGTGCGCCAACGAGTACGCCCCCGACGACGGCCGCGTGGTGTCGGCCGACCACGGCTGCGGCGCGCACTCGGAGGCCGTCGAGATCCCGGCCGCCTCCGAGCACGGCCCGCCGGTCATCGACGAGCTCGGCTACGAGGTGATCGTCGCCGACGACGCCGAGATCGAGGCCGAAGAGGCCCTCGGGCACTCGTGACCGACGTCTTCGGCACCGGGGCCCTGCGCTCCCGGGTGCTGCGCGCGTGGGCGGAGTCCCCGGCGCGGTTCCGGGAGGACGCCAACACCGAGGAGGACCACGCCCTCGGCGGCTACCGCGACCGCGTGGTGGTCGAGCTGGCGCAGAACGCCGCCGACGCCGCCGCGCGGGCGGGGGTCCCGGGGCGGCTGCGGTTGTCGCTGGACGGCGGCGTGCTGACGGCGGCGAACACCGGGGCGCCGCTGGACGCCGCCGGGGTGGAGGCGCTGTCGACGCTGCGGGCGTCGGCCAAACGCGACGAGATCGCCGCGGTGGGCCGGTTCGGCGTGGGGTTCGCGGCGGTGGTCGCCGTCAGCGACGCCCCGTCGATCACCTCCCGGACCGGCGGGGTCGAGTGGTCGGCCGACCGCGCCCGCGCCGAGGTCGGGGCGCTGCCGTCGCTGGCGGAGGAGCTGGCGCGGCGCGCGGGGCAGGTGCCGCTGCTGCGGCTGCCGTTCCCCCCGTCCACGCCCGTGGAGATCCCCGAGGGCTACACGACGGTGGTGCGGCTGCCGCTGCGCGACCCGGCGGCCGAGGCGTCGGTGCGGGCCCAGCTGGAGCAGGTCGGGGTGGCGCTGATGCTGGCGCTGCCCGCGCTGGCCGAGGTCGAGGTGTCGGTCGGTGACGCGGTCCGGGCGGTCACCGCCGACGAGGTCGCCTCCTGGACCACGGTGGAGGCGCACGGGACGATCCCCGCCGAACTGCTGGCCGGCCGGCCCACCGAGGAGCGGACGCGGCCGTTCTGGCAGGTGCGGTGGGCGCTGCCGCCGAACGGGCTGCCGCGGGGCGTCCCGGCGGTCCTGCACGCCCCGACGCCGAGCGACGAGCGGCTCGACCTGCCCGCCCTGCTGATCGCGACGTTCCCGCTGGCCCCCGACCGGCGCCATGTCGCGCCCGGCCCCCTCACCGACCACCTGGTGGAGCGCGCCGCCGACGCGTACGTGGAGCTGCTGCGCGCGGTCCCGCCGACCCCGGCGCTGCTGGACCTGGTGCCGGGCACGGTGGGGGCGGGCGAGCTCGACGCCGCGCTGCGGCGGGCGATCCTGGCGCGCCTTCCCGAGACGCCGCTGCTGCCGCTCGGCGAGGACGCGTTCGCGCGGGGACGCGACACGGTCGCGATCGACGGGCCGGCCGCGTTCGTCGAGCTGCTGGCCGGGCGCGGGGACGGCGAGCCGGTGGTCCCGGGCCTGCTGCCCGCCGCGTGGCCGGCGCGGCACGCGGCGCTGGCGGCGCTCGGGGTGCGGCGCATGGAGCTGGCCGACGTCGTGGACGCGCTGGCCGGGCTGGACCGCGCGCCGGCCTGGTGGCACGGGCTGTACGAGTCGCTGAGCGGGGCGTCGACCGACGGGCTCGGCGCGATGCCGGTGCCGCTCGCCGACGGGCGCGTGGTGCGGGGACCGCGCGGGCTGCTGGTGGCGGCCGACGGCGTCGACCCCTCCGGGCTGGACGTGCTGGGGCTGCGCTTCGTCGACCCCGAGGCCGTCCACCCGCTGCTGTTCCGGCTGGGGACGATCGAGGCGGGCCCGCGCACGGTGCTGGCGGACCCGGCCGTGCGCGCCGCGGTGGAGGACGCGTTCGACGCCGACGACCCCGAGGCGGTCGCGGACGCGGTGCTGGGCCTGGTCGCCGCGGCGCACCTGGACCCCGGCGACGAGCCGTGGCTGTCGGAGCTGGCGCTGCCGGGCGAGGACGGCGAGCTGTACGCCGCCGGGGAGCTGCTGCTCCCCGACAGCCCGCTGCACGACGTGATGGCGGAGGACGCGCCGTTCGGGACGGTGGACGCCGGCGTCCTGGAACGCCACGGCCGCGACGCGCTGGTGGCCGCCGGGGTCCTGGACGGCTTCGCCCTGGCGAGGGCCGAGGACGTGAACCTGACGGGCCTGGCGGACCAGGCGGAGACGTTCCACCTGGACGCCGAGGAGCGGTGGGCCGAGGAGACCCTGGACCGGCTGGGGATGCAGGAGCTTCCGCCCCTGCTCCCGGAGTTCGCGGCGGTCCGGGACCTGGAGCTGGTGGAGGACTGGGCGGCGGCGCTGCGCCTGCTGTCCCGGCCGCCGCTGCGCGCGGCGGTCGCCGACCCGGCCCACGTCGCCCTGTTCGACGGCCGCCGCATGGCGGTCCCGTCCTACACGGCGTGGTGGCTGCGGCGGCACCCGGTCCTGGAGGGCCGCCGCCCCGGGGAGTTCCGCCTGCCCGGCGACGCGACCCTGGCGGGCCTGTACGACCCGGCCCCCGAGGGCCTGGACGAGCGGTTCCTGCTGGCGCTGGGCGTCCGCACGACGCTGGACGACCTGCTGTCCACCCCGGAGGGCGCAGCGGAGCTGCTGGACCGCCTGGCGGACCCGGACCGCCCCGTGAGCCGCGCGCAGCTGGTGGCCCTGTGGACGGCGCTGGCCGACCACGAGACCCCCGTGGACCCGCCCGAACGCGTCCGCGCGGTCGTGGACGGCGCGGTCGAGACGGCCGAGGCGGCCGACGCCCTGGTCCTGGACCGCCCCGACCTGCTCCCGCTGCTGCCCGGCCAGCCCCTGGTGATCGCGGCCCACGACCGGGCCGAACGCCTGGCGGACCTGCTCGACCTCCCGCTGGCCAGCGAGGAGGTGGCGGGCAAGGTCGAGTCGGCGGGCGAGCCCCGCGACGTCCCGCCCGCGGTCCACGCGATCCTCCCGGGCGCCCCGACCACCTACCTGGCACACGACGAACTGGTCGTGGACGGCCGCCCGGTCACGTGGTGGGCGGGCGAGGAGGACCTGCACGCGGGCGGCGCCGAGGGCCTGGCCCGAGCGCTGGCCTGGTCCACCGGCCGCTGGGAGTCCCGCTTCCTGGTGGAGGCGGTCCTGCGCGCCCCCGAAGACCTCCCCACCCTCCTGTCCGAACGCGACCTGGAACTTTAACCCGCGTTCCGAACCCCCGCCCCACGCCACCCACCCGACGCCCCACGCCACCCGCCCGACGGCTCAC
>NZ_BCQR01000220.1 GCF_001552175.1 Actinomadura kijaniata NBRC 14229 | reverse complement strand
AGCACCCACCCGACGGCCCACAGCACGGGCCTGGCGGCTCACGGCACTCGTCCGGCAGCTCACGGCGCGCGCCTGGCGGCTCACGGCACTCGTCCGGCAGCTCACGGCGCGCGCCTGGCGGCTCACGGCACCCGCGCGGTGGCCCACGGCGTGCGGCTGCCCACGGCGCACGGCGGCTCACGGCAACAGGACCCGACCCCCACCATTACGGGGCGGAGTCCGCGAGCCTCGTTATAGAGCGCGTGCTCTGTTATTGTGCGGGCATGGCCCGACCGCGGATCCACGACCCGGAACTGGTGCTGGACGCCGCCGAACGGCGTCTGGCCGAGCTGGGGCCCGACGGCGTCACCATCCGGGGACTGTCGGCCGTCACGGGTGTGTCGAACGGAGCGATCTATCACGCGTTCGGATCCCTGCCGACCCTGCTGGGACGCGTGTGGCTTCGTGCGGCGACCGACTTCCTCGACCTCCAGTCCGCCCTGGCGGAACGGGCCGGAACGGCGGTGGACGCCGTCGTCGCGGCGGCCGACGCGCCCGCCCGGTTCGCGCTGGGCCGCCCGGCGGCGGCCCGGATGCTGATGACCGTCGAACGCGACCGGCTGCTCGGCCCGGAGCTGCCGGACGCGCTGGCCGACGAGCTGCTCGCCCTCGACCGGCGGCTGCTGGCCCTGTTGTCCCGGCTGGCCCGCGCGCTGTGGGACCGTGCCGACGCGCCGAGCGTCGCGGTGGTCACCCTGTGCGTGGTGGACCTGCCCACCGCCGCGTTCCGGCGCGCCCTCACCGGCCCCGCCGTGGACGGCGCCGTGCCCGTCGACGCCGACAGCCGCCGACGGCTGGAGGCGGCGGTCCGCGCCGTGCTCACCATCCCCCCGCCCGCAAAGGACTGATCATGCCCGAACTGCGCGACGACGGCCCGGTTCTCGTTCTCGACCTCGGCGACGACGAGAACCGCTTCTCCCCCGACTGGATGGACGGCGTCCACGCCCTCCTCGACACCGTCGTCGACCGCCCCGGCCCCGCCGCGCTGGTCACCACCGCCCGGGGCAGGTTCTTCTCCAACGGCCTGGACCTGGAATGGCTGGCCGCCCACGAGGACCGGCTCCTCACCTACGTGGAGCGGGTGCAGGGGCTCCTCGCCCGCGTCCTCACCCTGCCCGTCCCCACCGTCGCCGCCGTCAACGGCCACGCCTTCGGCGCCGGCGGCATGCTCGCCATGGCCCACGACTTCCGTGTCATGCGCGCCGACCGCGGCTACTTCTGCTTCCCCGAGGCCGACATCGACATCCCGTTCACCCCCGGGATGGCCGCGCTCATCCAGAGCAAGCTGACGCCGGCCGCCGCCGTCGCCTCCATGACCACCGGCCGCCGCTTCGGCGGTCTCGACGCCCACGCCCTCGGCCTGGTCGACGGGACGGCCGGACCGGACGAGCTCGTCGCCGCCGCCGACGCGCGCGTCCGTCCCCTGGCCGGCAAGAGCCGCGCCACCCTCGGCGCCATCAAGGAGACGATGTTCGCCGCCGCGGTCACCGCGCTCCGCGACACCGGGATCCCCGCCGCCTGAGACCGGATCCGGCGGCGCGCGGAAGACGGCCGCCGGATGCGGGTCAGGCGTGGGCCAGTTCCTCGGCCATGCGGGCCGTGACGGCGGTCAGCACGCGGGCCGCGACGGCCAGGTCCTCGGCCGGGACCGAGCCGTAGACGCGGCCGATGATCTCGCCGGACTCGGCGCGCACCCTCGCGACCACCGCGCGCCCGGCGTCGGTGACCTCGACCTGCCCGGCGGGCGACTCCTGCGCCAGCCCGCTCTCGACCAGCGCGGTCAGCGCGTCGTCGACATCGGCGGGCGCCCACCGGGTCAGCCTGGCGACGTGCGCGACGTGCGCGGCCCGTTCGACCGTCTGGCCGGAGACCAGTGCCTGGTTCAGGGTGATCCACCGCTTCTCGTCGAGCGTGGTGCCCGACAGCACGCGGGCGAGGAGCGCCGTGTGGTGCTTCTCCGCCTGGCCGACGATCGACGGGTTCAGGGTGGTGGGGACGGTGGTGGTCATCTCGATCTCCTTGGTCGGGCCGGGGTGTCCGGCGATGCCCCGATAGTGACACCGAGTCTCAATTATGCGCAAGTATCAAATGGAACTCAGTCTGCTTCGAGACTCGGGCTCGTTCGGGCTAGGATCCTGGCGTGAACCCCGACGACCGCTCGCTGCCGCTGCGTGAACGCAAGCGGCTGCGGACCCGCCGCACCCTCGCCGACGTCGCGCTGCGCCTGTTCACCGAGAAGGGCTTCGACGCCACGACGGTGGAGGAGCTGGTGGACGAGGCGGAGGTCTCGCGCAGCACGTTCTTCCGCGCCTTCGCCACCAAGGAGGCGGTGGCCGTGGAGGCCGAGAACGAGCTGTGGACGAGCTACCTCGCCGTCCTGGCGGACCGCGAACCGTCCGGCGTGCTGCTCGCCGAGCTGCGCGACGCCCTCATCGACGCCGTCGGCGCCCTGCCGCCGGACTGGGACCGCCGCTACATCGCCACGCGGCGCCTGATCCTCACCGCCCCCGCCCTGCTCGGCCACGTCGAGTACCAGCGCACCGGTGTGGAAAGGCGGATCGTCGCCGTCCTGGCGGAGAAGCTCGGCCTCGACCCCGACGACCTGCGGCTGCACATCCTCGCCGAGCTGGCCGTCACCGCCTGGAGCGTCACCGGCCGCGGCTGGGTCCGCGACGACGGCGACGGCGGCCGGGCGGCCCTGGTCGACCGGCTGCGCGACGCCTTCGCCGCCGTTCCGGACGCACTGGAGCTCTCGGCGGGCGGATGACCGCGACGGCCCGCGTCGCCGGACATCGGGCACGCCATAGATGATCTCCCGACAATATACTCACTCTGCGTGATTGATCGACTACCCGGGGCAGATAGGGAGTGATCAGTCGGTGGCGCCGCCGGTGTCACCGGCACTCCAACATCGCAGAGCATCAAGGAGACAGTTCATGACGTCCCGCAAATCCGCCCTGCTGACCCTGCTGGTCGCGGTGTTCGCATCCGTTCTGGCCCTGGGCGCGCCCGCGAACGCCGCTCCGTCGGCGCCCGCCGACACCCCCGGCATCGCCCTGTCCGACCCCGATCCCGACGAGCTCGGGCTCTTCGACGACAACGAGGACGACGAGGACAACAACGCCAAGGACCGCGAGGACGAGCAGGACTGACGCCACCGGTCCGGCCGCGGGACCGGTCCCGACGGGGCCGGTCCCGCGGCCGGCGTGCCCTGTCCGGAATTGTACGAGTGATGGCGTTCCGGACACTCGCGGCCCGGCGCCCTCCCCGCCAGGATGTCCGTAACGGATCACCTGAGCAGGGGAGAGACCATGGAATCGGCACAGACGGTGGCGGTGTACGGCGCGTACGGGCACACCGGGCGGTTCGTGGTGGCGGAGCTGCGGGAGCGCGGGTTCGTCCCGGTGCTGTCCGGCCGCGACGCCGGGAAGCTGGCGGCGCTGGCGGAGTCCTTCCCGGGGCTTGAGGTGCGGCCCGCGTCGGTCGACGACCCGGCCTCGCTCGACCGCGCGCTGGCCGGTACGGCGGCGGTGGTCAACGCCGCCGGGCCCTTCGCCGCGACGGCCGCCCCGGTGATCGAGGCGGCGCTGCGCGCCGGGATCCCGTACGTGGACGTGGCGGCCGAGATCGAGGCCAACGCCGACACGTTCGCGCACTTCGCCGACCGCGCCCGCGACGCCGGGACCGCGGTCGTCCCCGCGATGGCCTTCTTCGGCGGTCTCGGCGACCTGCTGGCCACCGCGGCGATGGGCGACTGGACGGCCGCCGACGAGGTGCACGTCGCCTACGGGCTGAGCGGCTGGCACCCCACCGCCGGGACGCGCGTCGCGGGCACGGTCTCCCGGGAGCGGCGGGACGGCCGCCGGGTCCGCTTCACCGGCGGGAGGCTGGAGTACCACCAGGACGAGCTGCCGTCCCTGAAGTGGACGTTCCCCGAGCCGATGGGCGTCCGGCCCGTGATCGGGGAGTTCAGCATGGCCGACGTCGTCACGATCCCCAGCCACCTGGCGGTCCCCGAGGTGCGCTCGTACATGACGGTCGAGG
Source organism: Actinomadura kijaniata NBRC 14229 (assembly GCF_001552175.1). Taxonomy (GTDB): domain Bacteria; phylum Actinomycetota; class Actinomycetes; order Streptosporangiales; family Streptosporangiaceae; genus Spirillospora; species Spirillospora kijaniata. Next base: position 8,704 of record NZ_BCQR01000220.1, on the reverse strand, counting down.
CGGCCGAGGACCTGGCGGCCCCGGACACGCCCGCGCCGGCGGCGGCCGACGAGCACGGCCGCTCCGACCAGACCTTCCTGGTCGACGTCGTGGTGCGTTCCGGCGGCGCCGAGCGGCGCGCCACGGTCGCCGGCCGGGACATCTACGCCATCAGCGCGCCGCTCGCGGTGGAGGCGGTCCGCCGCGTCCTCGCCGGTGAGACCAGGACGACCGGGGTCGCGTCCGCCGGAGAGATCTTCGACGCGGCCGACTTCCTGCGCGCGCTGTCCCCGCACCTGTCCCTGGAACCGCGCTCCTAGCGGGCGCCCGGTGTTGTCCCGGGCCCCGGAACCGGCTAGTTTCCATACGCAGTCGTATGCGTATGGAAATTGGAGGCGCCATGGAACACGTGGACGTGCTGGTTGTCGGGGCGGGCCCGGCGGGGCTGGTGCTGGCCTGCGGGCTGGCCGCGCAGGGCGTCAGGGTGCGGGTCGTCGACCGCGCGCAGGGCCCGGCCTCGACGTCGCGGGCGAACATCCTGCACGCGCGCGGCGCGGAGGTGCTGGAACGCCTGGCGGCCGTCGGCGACCTTCGCGAACGTTCGCTGGCGCCGGTCGGGATGCGGATGCACGTGCGGTCGCGGCCGATCGCGACCATGCGGTTCGCCCCGGACGAGCGCGAGTCGGCGCGGGCGCTGTTCGTCTCCCAGGCCCGGATCGAGGAGCGGCTGCGGCGGCGGCTCGGCGAGCTGGGCGGCCGGGTCGAGTGGGGCCGGACGGTCACCGAGGTGGCGCAGGACGCCGACGGGGTGACGGCCGGGTTCGCCGACGGCGCGCGCGTGCGGGCGGGCTGGCTCGCCGGGTGCGACGGCGCGCACAGCACCGTGCGCGAGGCCGCCGGGATCGACTTCCCCGGGGCGCCGGTGGTGGAGCGGTTCCTGCTGGCCGACGTCCACGCCGACTGGGACCGGGACCGGACCGTGTCGGCGGGGTTCTTCCACCGCGACGGCCTGCTGCTGGCGATCCCCATGCGGGACGCGGACGGCGGGGACGACCTGTGGCGGCTCATGGCCGACGTGCCGGAACCCGACCGGCGCCTCGACGCGGCGGACATCGTCGCGTACTTCGAACGGCTCCTGCCCGAACGGGCCGGTGAGACCGGGGTGCGCATCCGCGACGCCGTCTGGACCTCGGTGTTCCGCATCCACCGCAGGCTCGCGGCCGACTACCGCGAGGGCCGCATCCTGCTGGCCGGGGACGCCGCGCACATCCACAGCCCGATCGGCGGCCAGGGCATGAACACCGGTATCGGCGACGCCGAGAACCTGGCGTGGAAGCTGGCGCTGGTCGTGCGCGGCGGCGCGGACCCGGCGCTGCTGGACACCTACACCGCCGAGCGCCGCCCGCTGGCCGCCGAGGTCCTGCGCACCACCACGGCGAACACCCGGATCCTGGTGGGGGAGGGGGCGGTGGCCCGGCTCGTCCGCGACCGGATCTTCGTTCCGCTGCTCAACTCGCCCCGCGTGCAGCGCCGGGCGACCCGCACGGCGTCCCAGCTGGGGGTGAGCTACCGGCGGGGCCCGCTCGGCGGCCGGGGCGCCGGGCCCCGGCCGGGCGACCGCGTCCCGGACCGGGAGGGTGTGCGCGCCGACGGGAGCCCGGCGCGGCTGTACGCCGAACTGTGCCCCGCCTGGGTCCTGCTCGCCCGTCCCGGCGCCGACGTCGCCGCGCTCCTGGACGTGGCCCGCGAACGCCTCGGCAAGGACGTCACCGCCCTGTTCGACGCCGGCGCGCCGCGTTCGCCGTGGCTGGTTCGCCCCGACGGGCACCTGGGCTGGCGGGGCGACGACCCCGCCGCGTTGCGCCGGTGGCTCACCGACGCGCTGCACACCAGGATGGACGCATGACCGCCGAGACGACGCGCCGCAGGGGACCGGGCCGTCCCCGCGATCCCCACGCCGACGCCGCGATCCTGCGCGCGGCCGTCGACCTGCTCATCGAGCGCGGTGTCGACCAGACCAGCATGGAGGGCATCGCCAAGCGCGCGGGGGTCGCGAAGGTGACCGTCTACAAGCGCTGGAAGTCGAAGGAGGACCTGCTCGCGGACGCGATCGAGAGGGTCCGGGACGACATCCCGGGCGTGGCGCCGGCGCGCGCGGCCCGCGAGCTGCCCGAGCTGATCGAGACGCTGCTGCCGCGGTGGGGCGAGGCGCTGGCCGACCCCCGCTACCGGGCGCTGTCGGCGCGGCTGCTGGGCGCCGGTCCCGGCCATCCGGCGCTGCTGGAGGCGTACTGGAACCACCACGTGCTCCCGCGGCGCGAACGCTCCCGCGCCCTGCTCCGCCGGGCGCAGGACGAGGGCGTGCTCGACCCCGCCGCCGACGTCGACGTGCTGCTCGACATGATGGCCGGAGCGATCATCCATCACCTCCTCCTGGAGCCCGGCGAGCCGAGCCCCGAGGAGGTCGGCCGCTACCTGCGCCGGCTCTTCCGGCAGGTGGGCTTCGCCCTGCCCGCCGACGATGTGACGTGAATCACCCGAAGGATCGTCCCGGGGCGTGAAGAAGGCCGGGGCTGCGGGCAATCAGCGGCGATCATTCCCCCCGAGGAAGGCCCGGAGCATGCCCGTGACCCACCCACCGCCCGCGCGGCCCCCCGACGGGACGGTCGACGCGACCGGTCCGACCGACGCGGCCGTCATCGAACGGTCCCGCGCCGAGCCCGAGCTGTTCTCGCTGATCTTCGACCGGTACCACGCGCGGATCCACCGCTACGCCGCCGCGCGGCTCGGCATGGCGGCGGCCGAGGACATCACCGCCGACACCTTCCTGGCCGCCTTCGACCAGCGGCACCGGTACGACCCGGCGCACCCCGAGGCCCGGGCCTGGCTCTACGGGATCGCGACCCGCCTGATCAGCCGCCACCGGCGCGCCGAGGTGCGGTTCTACCGCGCGATGCGGCGCGCGGGCAGCCAGGACGCCGATCCCGGCCACGCCGACCGGGTCGTCGACCGGATGGCCGCCGCGCAACTCCACCCCGAGATCGCCCGCGGCCTGGCCCGGCTGTCCGGGAACGACCGCGCGGCCCTGACCCTCGTCGCCTTCGCCCAGCTCAGCTATGCCGAGGCCGCCGTCGCCCTCGGCGTCCCGTCCGGCACCGTCGCTTCCCGTGTCAATCGCGCGCGGCGCAAGCTCCGCACGGCCCTGGAGGCCCTGAACGATGAATGACCTGCGTCCCCTCCGCGACTACCACGACGCCCAGCCGGACCCCGCGCCGCACGACGTCGCCCGGATGCGCGCGCGGCTGGCCGCGCACACGAACGCCCAGGCCGCTCCGCGCGGCGCCCGCCGCCGGGTCCGTCCCGTGTGGGGTCTCGCCCTCGCCGGCGCGGTGGCCGCGGGAACGCTCGCCGTCGTGCAGGTCGGCGGCGCGTCCGGCGACAGGCCCGGCAACGGGCCCGGCAACGGCCCGGTGCGCCTCGACTCCGCCCAGACCGTGCTGCTCGCCGCCGCCCAGCGCGCCGAGACGGCGCCCACCGGCACGTACTGGCACGTCAAGACCACCCACAACTCTCCCGACGCGGCGGTCAGCGCGGAATGGATCACCCTGGACGGGCGGCGCTGGACCGCCTACCGCGACCCCGCGCCCGGACCGGGAGAGGCACCCTCCGAGATCCACCGGCTGAAGGGCCTGGCGCCGATGCCGGTGTCCGTGCTCGGCCCCAAGCCGTCCCTGTCCGCGCTGCTCAAGCTGCCGACCGATCCCAAGACCCTGCGCGCGCTCGCCGAGCGCAACACGCCGAAGGGCAGCGGACCGCACTATGTCACCGAAGCCCTGATCGAGCTGCTGACCAGCCAGCCGACCACCCCCAAGGCCCGCGCCGCCGCGTTCCGGGCCCTGGCCGCGATGCCCGGAGTGCGGTCGCTGGGTCGCACGTCGGACCCGCGCGGCCGCAAGGGCGCCGCCCTGGCGTTCACGTTCACCGGCCCCAAGGGGCCGACCGAGTTCCGGCTCATCGTCGACACCGGCTCCTCCCAGGTGCTCGCCCGCACCTTCACCCGGGCCAAGGGCCACGCCATGAACTCGTCGACCATCTACCTGTCCACCGGCTGGACCGACGAGAAGCCGAGGATCCCGTGAAGTCCCTCCCCCTGACCGTCCTGACGGCCGCGCTCGCCGTGCCCACCGCCCTGGCCGCGCCCACCGCGCCCCTCGCCCAGGCCGCCCCGGCCCCGGCCGCCACCCCCAAGGCGCAGGGGAGCAGGACGGTCACGCTGGTCACCGGCGACCGGGTCCGCGTCCGGGACGGCGCCGTCGCCGGAATCGACCCCGGCCCCGGCCGCGACCGCATCGCCTTCCAGCAGTTCGGCGCGGGCCGCGAGCTGACCGTCCTGCCCTCCGACGCCGCCTCGCGCCGGCTGGACCCGCGCCTGTTCAGGATCGGTGGCGGCGCCGCACCGGCACCACGCGCCGCCGCCGACCACGGCCTGAAGGTCGAGGTCCTCGACCGGACGGGCCGGCCCCTCACGGGCCCCGCGACCGTGGCGGTGGTCAGCCGTGACGACCCCGGGTTCGGGACATGGTGGATCAGCCCCGGTGAGGAACTGCCGGTGCCGCCCGGCCGGTACGCCGTGCACGCCCTGGCGGGCGACCACCGGGCGGGCGGCCCCTTCCTGGAGATCATGGCACCCGAGGTGCGGGTCGACGGGGACACCACGGTGACCCTCGACGGACGCGGGGCGCGCCGGGTGAAGCTGGGCGTCGCACGGCCCACCGCCCGCGCGAAGTACTGGGGGACCGGCATGACCGTCAAGGCCCCGCCCGGCTCCGGATACCTCCACAGGCAATGGACCTCGTTCCTGCCCGACGACGCCGAGGTCTACGCGAAGGTCACCGAACCGTCCCCCGACTTCACCTTCAACGTCCGGGGCGTCTTCCAGGAGCCGCTGATCCGTCTCGACGTCGAGGGCGACGCCTCGTTCCCCGTGGACGTCTCCTACGCCGAGAACGACGATGAGGACGAGGGCGGTAAGGGCTCTCCCCGCCTGCTCGGCACCCACGGCCTCAAGGCGGTGCACGGCGGCGCCGGGGAGCCGGACGACCTCAAGGACGTGGCGGGCGCGCTCGTCGTGCTCGACCTGCCGGACGGGGCGGGCGCGGCCCTCCCCGAACGCGTGGCGAACGTCGCCAAGGCCGGCGGCCGGGCGGTCCTGCTGGGAGGCGCGGGCGGAGCGCCCTCCTACAGCGGTGACCTGGCGTTGCCGACCCTGGTCGCGCGCGGCGAGGCGGCCGAACGGCTGCGCCGCCTGGCCGAGGCCGCCCCGGTGTCGGTGACCACGCGCGGGATCGAGGCCAGTCCCTACAGCTACAACCTCGTCCACCCGACCGCCGGCCGCGTCCCCGACAACCCCGTCTACCTGGACCGGGACGAGGACCTGGCGGCCGGCCGCATCACCTACCGCGGGGCGGGCGCCGCCGGGACCGCGTGGTTGTCCGCCGGTACCCGGTTCGGCGAGCTGTCCATCGGCCAGGGGGAGGAACCGATCCGCGTCCCCAGCGTCCGGACCGAGTACTACCCGGCGCAGGAGGGCGTCCTCTTCGGCCGTACCCTGTTCGGCTCGGGGGACGGCACCCCCTTGCTGGTCTCCCGCGCCCGCGCCCACCGGCCGGGGGAGCGGTTCGCCGAGACCATGGCCAAGGGGGTGCTGGGACCCGGGCTCGCCACCCCGACCCAGCCGGTGAAGGAAACCCACCGGCCCGCGTGGGTCTTCCGGCGCGACGACACCATCGACGTCAGCGTCCCCACCTTCACCGACGACCAGCCCGGCCACTACGGGCTCAACTACGCCGACTCCGAGAAGTCCGCGGGGGCGACCCGGCTCTACCGGGACGGCGCCCTGGTCGGCGAGACCTCCGAGCCCGGCACGGGGGTCTTCAAGGTGCCGGCCGCGCCGGGCTCCTACCGGCTCGACGTCGAGGCCAACGTCGGCACGCCGGAGTGGCAGGCCACGACCGGGGTGCGCGCGTCCTGGACGTTCGCCTCCGCCGGGAACGGCGGCACCACACCGCTCCCGCTGACGGCCGTCCGGTTCTCACCGTCCCTGAACCACCTCAACCAGGGCCCCGCCGGGCGTGAGGTCTCCATCCCGGTCCGGGTCGAGCACCAGGCCGGAGCAGCCGCCGCGCCGGTCACCTCGCTCGCCGTCAAGGCGTCCTACGACGACGGCGCGCACTGGCGGCCCCTGCCGGTTGTCCGGGCGGGCGACCACTGGGTCGTGCGGCTGCGGAACCCCGGGCAGGGCGCCGTCTCGCTGCGCGCCCTCGTCCGGGACGCGTCCGGCACCACGCTCGACCAGACGATCCGCCGCGCGTACACGGTGGGCTGACCGCCACGGGCGGACGGCGAGGCGTCAACGGATCCTCCGGAGGCGGTCACATCCGCTTCCTCCGCTCCGTCAGTGGGGTGAACGCATCGAACGAGCGGGCCGGAGCGGCCCGCCTCCGCGAAGGAAGTCACCTCATGAACGCCTCTCCGTCCGCCCCCGGCCCGCTCGCCTCGCGCCTGCCCGACCCCCAGCAGCTCGTTCCGGAGCTGGGCGAGGTCGGTGGCGCCCTGTTCAAGGCCGTCGGGAACGGCTCGGTCCCGCAGACCACCGTCAGCCTGGTGCAGCTGCGCGCCGGTCAGCTCGTCGGCAGCGCCTACCTGACCGTTCTGCACACCGGCAACCTGCGCAGGGCCGGGGAGTCGGAGGAGCGGATCGCCGCCGTCTCCTCCTGGCGGGAGGCGCCGTACTTCACCGACGCCGAACGCGCCGCGCTCGCGCTGGTGGACGCGGTACTCACGCCCAACCCGCACGGCGAGCGCGTCCCCGACGCGCTGTACGCCGAGGCGTCCGAGCACTACGACGACAAGGCCCTGGCCACGCTCAGCATGGCGATCGGCCAGGTCGGCTTCTTCGTCCCGCTCGCGCTGATCGGCAAGCCGCGTCCCGGCGTCTCCCCGGCCGAGCAGTGGCGTCCGGTCACGGCCGGGTAGCCGCCGAACCCCGGGCGGCTACCCGGGCGGGACCTGACGCGCCCGTGCGGCGGCCCAGGCGTGGACCGTCCGCGCGGTCTCCTCGGTGAGGTCGGAGTCGGCCAGGTCGGCGGGGGCGAGCCACCGGAAGCCGGTGTGCTCGGCCGACAGCGAGACGGGGCCGCCGTCGTGGGCGAGCCCGAAGGTGTACTGGCGGGCCCTGCGGCCGGAGCCGGACACGTAGTCGAAGTGCGTGACGAAGCCGGGGTCCAGGGCGAGCGGCCCGCCGCGGCCGATCTCCTCGGCGAGCTCGCGGCGCAGCGCCGTGAGCAGGTCCTCGCCGGGATCCACGCCCCCGGAGGGAAGCTCCTCGATACCGGGAAGGAACGCGTCGCCGCCCGAGCGGCGCAGGATCAGCACCCGGCCCGCGGCGTGGACGACGGCACCGACCACGAGCTTCTGGACGCCGTCGCGGTCGGCGCGGTCGACGAGCCCCTGGAAGTCGATGCCCTGGAAGGTGGTCACGGGTGCGAGCGTAACCGGGTCGGGGCCGCCGGACGCCCGGCTCAGTCGAGGACCGCGGTGGCCTCGACCTCGACCAGCAGATCGGGTTCCCCCAGCGCCGCGACGCCCAGGAGCGTGATCGGCTTGACCGGGTCGATCCCCAGCCTGGCGGCCGCCCGGGAGACGCCCTCGCCCAGCAGCGGCATCTTGTCGGGCGTCCAGTCGACGACGTGGATGGTCAGCTTCGCCACGTCGGCGAAGGACCCGCCGACCGCGGCCAGGGCCGTGGCGACGTTCACGTAGGACTGCTCGACCTGGGCGGCCAGGTCCCCCTCGCCGACCGGCCGCCCCTCGGCGTCGCGGGCCACCTGGCCCGCCAGGAACACCAGTCTCGACCCGGTGGCGACCGACATCTGGCGGTAGACCTCGGGCTTGGGCAGCCCGTCGGGGTTGATCAGCGTCACGGTCATGCGCGCTCCTCGGCGTCGGCGCCGGCGGGTCCGGCCACCGCCAGAACATAGCAATGATATGTATTGTGGCGCCATGGTGAGGATCAAGGACCCGGCGGTGCGCGCCCGGCTGATCGACCGGGCCGCGCGGATGCTCAGCGCCCGGGAGCCGGTCACGCTGCGTTCGCTGGTCGCCGGGACCGGCGTCTCGACGATGGCCGTCTACACCTACTTCGGCGGCATGGACGGCCTGTGGAAGGCGGTGCGGCAGGAGGGGTTCACGCGCCTGGCGGCCAGGCTGGAGGAGGTGCCGGTCGCCGCGGACCCGGTGCGGCACCTGACCGGGCTCGGCGCCGCCTACCTGGCCAACGCCCTGGCCAACCCCGACGTGTACCGGGTCATGTTCGACGCCGGATTCGAACTCCAGGACGCCGCGGCCGCCGACGAGACGTTGCACCACCTGGTCCGGGCCGCCGAACGGGCGCGGTCCGCCGGACGCTTCCGCGACGACGTCGACCCGCTGGAGCTGGCCACGCAGAGCTGGACCATCGGCCACGGCCTGGCCTCGCTGGTCGTCACGGGCCCGCTGCCCCGCCAGGCGCTCGCCCACGGCGTGCCGATGCTGACCGCCCTGTTCACCGGCGCGGGCGACGACCCCGACCGGTGCCGCCGGTCGGTCGAGCGCGGCTGGCGCTCCCTGACCTCCCACCCCCTCGGACGGCACGGCTAGGCGGTATTTCAAAAGCCCTGGCCTACGG
>NZ_BCQR01000219.1 GCF_001552175.1 Actinomadura kijaniata NBRC 14229 | reverse complement strand
GCAGGCGGCCGAGCCGCGCGCGATCCTGGACGACCAGGCCGCGCACGTGCTGGCCCGGGCCGGGCGCGACGGCGAGGGCGCGCGGCGGGCGTGGGCGGCGATGACGGCGTTCCGCGCGCTGGGCGAGCACGAGCGCGCCGACCGCGCCGGGGTGCACGCCGCCCGGCTGATCGTCCGGGACGCCGGGGAGCGCGCGGCGATCGGGCCGCTGCGGGAGCTGCTGGGGCTGCTGCCGCCGGGCGGTGAGGGCCACGGCCGGGTCACCGAGATCCTCGCCCGGGCGCAGCGCCGTCCCGACCGCGACCACGACGTGCTGGTCGCCGACCCGGACCACGCGACGTGGGGACGGCTGGCGGCGGCGCTCGCGGTCGGCGCGCACCTGGCGGTCGGCAACGGCGTCCCCTGGAACGTGCTGGAGCACGGCGGCGACCCGGCCGCCGAGCGGACGCTGCTGGAACGCGACTGGGGCGTCACCGGCCCGGCGTCCTGGCGCGAGCAGATCGACCGGCTGCTGGCCGCCGAGAACTCCGATCCGGCCATCCAGATCGTGCTGGACCGGCGGCAGCACGGCATGGGCCCGCGCGACTGGCGGGACGCGATCGTGGACTGGTGCGCCGCGCAGGAGGTGCCCGCCGACGCCGCGCGCGAGCTGGTGGAGCTGTCGGCGCTGGTCCTGCGGTACGAGGCGCGGTTCCGGTCCGACGGGCTGCTGCCGCCCGACGGGCGGGTGGACAGCGTGTTCGGCTACGACTTCGGGCGGGCGGTGAACATGGCCCGCTGGGGCCTCGGCGCCCGGTTCTGCGACGCCGAGGCCGCCGAGGAGGCGGTGCTGCGGGCCGGCCGGCTGGCGGGCCGGGTCTACCGGTCGTGGCGGGAGTTCTCGGCCGGGTACGTGCTGGGCCGGATGCTGCGGTTCGACGAGGGCGAGTTCGGCGAGTGGTACGAGCGGTCCCTGGCGGGGCACCGCATCCTCACGCAGGATCCGGCCAGCCCGTGGCGGCTGCTGGCCTGGGGCTGAGCCCGGACCGGCACGGCCCGGCCCGGCACAGCCCGGCCCGGTTCAGCCCGCGACCCGGTCGATCCCGTCGAGGATCTCCCGCTGCCCGGCCTCGTCCAGGCAGGACGCGCGCACGGCGTTGCGGGCCAGGTCGGCCAGGTCGGCCGCGCCGAGCCCGAACACCTCGGCCGCGGCCCGGTACTCGCCGGTCAGCGTGGTGTTGAACATCGGCGGGTCGTCGCTGTTGAGGGTGACGTACAGGCCCTCCTCCAGCAGGCGCGGCAGCGGGTGGTCGGCGATCGTGGCGACCTGCCCGGTGCACACGTTGGAGGTCGGGCACACCTCCAGCGGGATCTGGTGTTCGCGCAGGTGGGCGACCAGGCGCGGGTCGGCCAGGCAGTTGTTGCCGTGCCCGATGCGCTCGGCGCCGTAGTGCTCCAGCGCCTCCCAGATCGTTTCGGGGCCGGTCATCTCCCCGGCGTGCGGGAGGCTGCGCAGCCCGGCGGCGCGGGCGGCGGTGAACGCGTCCCGGAACGCGTCGCGGTGCTTGGCGCGCACGCTCTCGTCGCCGCCGATCCCGAACCCGACCAGCGCCTCCGGTGGGTGGTTCAGGGCGTGGTCGAGGGTGCCTCGCGCGGCGTCCTCGCCGAACTCGGCGGGGATGTCGAAGATGTAGGCGACCCGGATGCCGTGCCGCTCGCGGGCGTCGCGCACGGCCCGGTCGAGCGCCTCGGTGATGGCGGGCATCGGCATGCCGACCCGCTGGTGGCTGTAGGGGGTGACGGTCAGCTCGACGTAGCGGACGTTCTGCGCGGCCAGGTCGCGGGCGGTCCCGACGACGAGCGTGGCGACGTCCTCGGGGTCGCGCACCAGGTCCGACACCGCCAGGTACACCTCGGCGAAGTGCGGGAAGTCGCGGAAGACGTAGAAGTCGCGCAGCGCCTCCTCGGTGACGGGAACGGGGCCTCCGGGATGGCGGCGGGCCAGTTCCAGCACGGTCGGCACCGAGGCCGAGCCGACCAGGTGGACGTGCAGCTCGACCTTGGGCAGGGCGTCGACGAAGGCCGTCAGGGAGTTCTGGGTGGTGTGGGTGTTCGGCACGCCCCGGACGCTAGCAACGCCACGACCTCACAGAACAGCGAAAGGCCCGGTTTCTCACACAAGAATGTCAAGATGGGCGCATGCGTGCGTCCCGGCTCATCTCCCTGGTCCTGTTGCTCCAGTCGCGGGGCTCGATGACGGCCGCCGAGCTGGCCGCCGAGCTGGAGGTGTCGGAGCGGACGGTGTACCGCGACGTGGAGGCGCTGTCGGCGGCGGGCGTCCCGGTCTACGCCGAGCAGGGGCGGGGCGGCGGGTACCGGCTCGTCGACGGCTACCGGACCCGGCTGACGGGGCTCAGCCGGGAGGAGGCCGAGGCGCTGTTCCTGGCGGGGCTGCCCGGCCCGGCGCGGGACATGGGGCTGGCCGACGCGGTCGCCGCCGCCGAGCTGAAGGTCCTGGCGGCGCTCCCGGCGACGCTGCGGGACGCCCCCGAGCGCGCGGGGCAGCGGTTCCACCTCGACGCGCCCGGCTGGTTCGGGGAGTCGGGCCCTCCCCCGCTGCTGCGGGAGCTGACCGGCGCGGTGTGGCGGGACCAGGTGGTGGAGCTGCGGTACCGCCGCGACCGCGAGGTGGTGCGGACCGTCGAGCCGTACGCCCTGGTGCTCAAGAACGGCACCTGGTACCTGGTGGCGCGGGTCGAGGGCGGCCCCGCCCGCGCGGCGGGCGGGGGCCACCGCACCTACCGGGTGGACAAGATCGTCGCCGTCCGGCCGACCGGGGCGGTGTTCGACCGGGACGAGGGCTTCGACCTGCCCGGGTACTGGCGCGAGCAGGCCGAATCGTTCCTGCGGTCGATGCTGCGCGAGAGGATCACCGTGCGGCTCAGCCCCGCCGGGATGCGGGGGCTGCGGTACGCCGTGGAGCCGTACGCGGCGCGGTACGCCGCCGAGGCGGCGGGGGAGCCCGACGCGGACGGCTGGGTCACCACCACCCTGCCGGTCGAGTCCCCCGCGGTCGCGTTGCACGAGCTGCTGCGGCTGGGCGCCGACGTCGAGGTCGTCGAGCCCGCCGGGCTGCGCGAGGAGATCGCCGCCACCGCCCGCCGCGTCGCCGCGCTCTACCGGTGACGTGCCCTACCGGTAGCCGGTCACGTCGGCGGGTTTGCCCTGCGACTCCACCTCGGCGATGTACCGCCAGGCGTCGGGCCGGCTGCCGTCGGTGTCGGTGAAGCCGTAGACCGGGGCGAGCTCCCCGGCCGACAGCGAACGCCCGTTCCAGCGGGACCGGTCGGGGTCGGCGGCCAGCGCGGCGACGGCGCGGCCGACGAACAGGGGCGTCTCGGAGATCGCGAAGTGCGGGTTGACCCTGGTGCCGTCGCGCCAGTTCTCCTCGGTGACGCCGAAGTGCTCCAGCATCGCCTCCGACCGCAGCCAGCCCGGCGTCAGCGACAGCGCGGTGGCGCCCCGCGGCCCGATCTCCTCGGCGAACGTCCGGCCCAGCCGGATCACCGCCCACTTGGCCAGGTCGTAGAAGATCCCGCAGTCGCCGCGGTATCCGGCGTTGGTCTCGGCGGTGCCGTCGGTGATCTCCACCAGGAGACCGCCGGGCCCGCTCAGCAGCAGCGGCAGCGCGTGGTGGGCGGTGATCAGGTGGGTGTCGAGCGCCAGCCGCATCATCCGCAGCCCGTCGTCCAGGGACAGCTCCCAGAACGGCGTGCGGAACTCGAACAGGTGGTCGCTGCCCCAGATGTCGTTGACGAGGACGTCCAGGCGGCCGTGGTCGGCGTCGATCCGCGCGACCAGGCCGGCGACCTGGCCCGGGTCCAGATGGTCCACCCGGGCCGCGATCCCCTTCCCGCCGGCGGCGGTGACCCGTTCGGCGGTCTCCTCGATGGTCTCGGGACGGTTCATCTCCGAACGCCCGGCGCGGGTGGTGCGTCCCGTGCAGTACACGGTCGCACCCCGCTCCCCCAGGGCGACGGCGATGCCCCGGCCCGCGCCGCGGGTGGCCCCCGCGACCAGCGCGATCTTTCCGGTCAGATCTCGTTCCATGCCGTCCAGGCTGGCACCGAAACCTGACACCTCATGTCAGTCTTTCCGGGACGGCGTCAGGGATTGAAGATCCAGAACCCGCCGGGGCCGACCAGGAAGCCGACCACGATGAGCACGATCCCCCAGAGCAGGTCGCGGCGGGCGACCAGGATGTAGATGCCGTAGACGATCAGGATCAGCGCGACGATGGCGCACAGTGTGGCAAGCATGGCCCGGAGGTCCCCCGGACGGAGGGGAACAAACCTTCGACCCGTCCGGGGTGACCGTAATCATCCTTGTGTGCTGTCCGGAAATCAGCGGGCGCGGCACAGCCGCAGCACGTTGGCCACGATCCGGTGCCCCGAGCGGCCCTGCGCGGTGAGGATCGACTCGGGGTGGAACTGCACCGCCCAGCGCCGCCGCTCGGTGTCCTCGATCCCCATGACCACGTCCCCGGTCAGCGCCGTGATCTGGAAGCCCTTCACGCGTTCGGGGGTGGCGTGCAGCGAGTGGTAGCGGGCGGCGGTGAACTCCCCCGGCAGTCCCTCGAACAGCGCGCCGCCGGTCACCCGCACCCGTCCAGGCTTGCCGTGCGACGGCTCGGGCAGCAGCGCCAGCTCGCCGCCCGCGTGCTCCACCATCGCCTGGAGCCCCAGGCACACCCCGAACACGGGCAGCCGCCGCTCGTCCAGCGCGTCCAGCAGCGCGTTAGTGGCGAAGTCCTCCGGACGGCCCGGGCCGGGCGACAGCACCACCAGGTCGGGGGCGTGCTCGTCGAGCATCCGCGCCGGGAACCCGTGCCGCAGCGTCACCACGTCCGCGCCCTGCTGCCGGAAGTAGTCGGCCAGGGTGTTGACGAACGAGTCCTCGTGGTCGACCAGCAGCACCTTCAGGCCCTCGCCCGCGCCCGCCGGGGCCGGCTCCGCCGCCGTGTCCGCCGTGTCCGCCGCGCGCGCCCCCTCCTGCGACTCGGCGAGGGCCCCCAGCAGCGCGCTCGCCTTCAGGTGCGTCTCGCGCTCCTCCTCGTCGGGGTCGGAGTCGTACAGCAGCGTCGCGCCCGCCCGCACGGTCGCGATCCCGTCGCGGATCTGCGCGGTCCGCAGCGTCAGCCCGGTGTTCATCGAGCCGTCGAAGCCGACGCAGCCGACCGCCCCGCCGTACCAGCGGCGCGGCGAGTCCTCGTGGTCCTCGATGAACTGCATCGCCCACGTCTTGGGCGCGCCCGTCACCGTCACCGCCCACATGTGGGTCAGGAACGCGTCCAGCGCGTCGAACCCGGGCCGCAGCCGCCCCTCGATGTGGTCCACGGTGTGGATCAGCCGCGAGTACAGCTCGATCTGGCGGCGGCCCAGCACCTTGACGCTGCCCGGCACGCAGACCCGCGACTTGTCGTTGCGGTCCACGTCGGTGCACATCGTCAGCTCCGACTCGTCCTTGAGCGAGGACAGGATCGTGCGGATCTGCTCGGCGTCCTCCAGCGGGTCGGCGCCGCGCCGGATCGTCCCGGCGATCGGGCAGGTCTCCACCCGGTCCCCGCTGACCCGCACGAACATCTCCGGCGACGCCCCGACCAGGTACTCGCCCTCACCGAGGTTGAACATGAACTCGTAGGGGGCGGGGTTGGTCTCGCGCAGCCGCTCGAAGAACGCCGCCGGGTCGGTGCACCGCCCGTACATGGCGTGCCCCGGCGTGACCTCGAACAGGTCGCCCCGGACGAACTTCTCCTTGGCCTCGCGCACCATCTGCGCGTACACGCCCGGCACCGGCTGCGGTGGCGGCTCGGCGGCGACCTGGACGGGCGTCGGCTCGGTCGCCCGTGGCAGCCCCGCGGTGCCGACCCCCTCCACCTCGAAGTCGTAGGACATCCGGTGCGAGGTCTCGCGCTTGCGGTCCACCACGATCAGCTCGTCGGCCAGGTGCAGCACCAGGTCGCGCTGGTGGTCGGGGCGTTCCAGGCGGGTGCGCAGCGGCTCGAACTGCAACGACAGGTCGTACCCGAACGCCCCGTACAGCCCCAGGTGCGGGTCGTCGCAGCGGAACAGGTCGACCACGGCGCGCAGCGCGGTGAAGACGGTGGGCTGGCGGCTGCGCTCCTCCTCGGGGAAGAACTCCTCGGTCGGCGGCACGAACACCGCGAACCGGTCCGCCTCGTCGGCCCGGACCTCGCCGGTGCCGCGCATCGCCCCCGCCAGCGCGGGCAGCAGCACCCGGCCGCGGTCGTTGAGGGCCCGCGCGGTGATCGTGCGCCCCGTGGCGATGATCTCCAGGCAGGGGTCGATGTAGGCCATGTGCCAGCGGCTGTAGCGGCCCGGATACTCCATGCCGGAGCTGAGCACGCCGCCGCGCCGCTCCCCGACGGCGGCGACGAGCGCGTTGAGCACGTCGGACTTGCGCTCGGGGTCGACGGGCGCGGCGGTACGGGTGACCCGCAACCCCCCGGCCGTGACGAACTCGGTGGTCAACGGCTGATGCGAGACGGTCTCCACCGTGGTGGCCCCTCGTGTTCGGGCCCCCGCCGACGGAAACGGGAAACGACCGCCGGCTGGGGGCGGTCGCCTGGATGTCGAACGTGCGAGAACCGGCGCCGCCTCAGCGGCGCCACCACCACTGGTGGGTTCCGGTTCGCATGGAGCGAGACTACCGGGTGCCATGGCCCCGGGCCAAGCCTGACGGGCCCGTCCGGTCGCCGCCGCCTCGCGGACCGGGCCGGGGTTCTGTTCGTCCGCCGACCCTGCGAAGATGAAAAGCGATCACTTACGGCACGAGGCGGGAGGACCCACCGTGGACCGCGGGAACACCGAGTTCGAACTGCGCGGCATCAACCACCTGGCGCTCGTCTGCCGGGACATGAAGGCCACCGTGGACTTCTACTCCGGCGTGCTCGGCATGCCCCTGATCAAGACGATCGAGCTGCCGATGGGCTGGGGCCAGCACTTCTTCTTCGACTGCGGCGGCGGCAACGCGCTGGCGTTCTTCTGGTTCCCCGACGCGCCCGAGCCCGTGCCCGGCGTGTCGGCGCCCAAGAACCTGCCCGACCGGGGCGAGCTGCTGTCGGCGGTCGGCTCGATGAACCACGTGGCCTTCGACGTCCCGCCCGAGAGGATCGAGGAGTACCGGGACCGGCTGATCGCCAAGGGCGTCGACGTCGGCGTCCTGCTCAACCACGACGACAGCGAGTTCGGCGTCGCCAAGGACGTGCACGACGGGGTGTTCGTGCGCTCCCTCTACTTCAAGGACCCCGACGGGATCCTGGTGGAGTTCGCCGCCTGGACCCGCGGGCTGGATCCCGAGACCGACGTCCGCCACGAGCCGAAGACCGCCGCCGACCGCACCGTGTGACCGCGGGCGCCCCCGTCCACCGCTCCCCCGAAAGGCCGCCGCAGCATGCCCAGACTCCGCCAGGTCTCCCGCGCCGAGGCCACCGAGCGTGACGACAAGCTCGTTCAGTTCTTCTACGACCTGCTCTTCGGCGAGGGCCGCGACCCGGTCGCGGAGCCGGGGACGACGGACGGGACCCCCGGCGACTGGTGGACGGTCTTCGCCCTCGACCACGCGGTCTTCAAGCACTGCGTGGCGGGCTTCCAGCTCTACCGGGAGGTCTCGCTCGACCCCGTCCTGCGGGAGCTCGGGCAGACGCGGGCCGGGTGGGCGCGGGGCAGCCGGTTCGTGTACGCGCAGCACCGCAAGCAGATGCGGGCCCTGGGCGTGCCGGAGGACAAGATCCAGGCCGTGGCCCACTGGGAGGTGTCGGACCTGTTCGACCCCCTGGAGCGGGCCGTGCTCGCCTACGCCGACGCGCTCGTGCTGAACGGCGGGCGCGTCCACGACGAGGTGTTCCAGACGCTGAGACGGCACCTGCCCGACGAGCAGATCCTCGAACTGACCTACGTGACGTGCCTGTACGACATGCACGCCACGATGGCGAAGGCGCTGCGCCTGGAGTTCGACGACCGGGAGGACCCGGTGGAGGACCCGGTGGAGACTCCCCCACCGTCCGTTTAGTCCGGTTTAGTCCAGATTATGGAACGATCCATCAACTCGTACCATCTCCGAGATCGGCCCGTGACCAGGGACTCATAGGCTCTCGCCACTCACCCCAGCCCGCGGGCCGTCTCAGCATGCGGACACCCCGCCCGCCGACGCCCGCACGACACGCGACGAGGAGGAGCCGTGGTCACGAAAGATTCTCCGCCGGAGACACGGCGGAGCGACCGCAGTCCCTGGAACTGGCTCCTGATCATCCCCGTGGTGGTCCCGCTGCTGACCTTCCTGTTCAACAGCGACGGACCCCGGATCGCCGGATTCCCGGCCTTCTACTGGATCCAGTTCGCCTTCATCCCGCTGGGCGTGCTCTGCACGGTCGTGGTCTACCGGGCGACCAAGAGGAAGGGCTGATCCGTGACGGGCGAGCACCTCACCGAACTGATCATTTTCGGCCTGCTGTTCCTGCTGGTCAGCGGGATGGGCTTCGTCGCGGCCCGGTGGCGCCGGCCGACCACCATGGAGTCGCTGGACGAGTGGGGCCTCGGCGGCCGCAGCTTCGGGTCCTGGATCTCCTGGTTCCTGATCGGCGGCGACCTGTACACCGCCTACACCTTCGTCGCCGTCCCGGCGCTGGTGTTCGGCGCGGGCGCGGCCGGCTTCTACGCGGTGCCCTACACCATCGTGGTGTACCCGCTGGTCTTCCTCGTGCTGATCCGGCTGTGGTCGGTGTCGCACGTGCACGGCTTCGTCACCCCGGCCGACTTCGTGCGGGCCCGCTTCGGCTCCCCCACCCTGGCCCTGGTCGTCGCGATCACCGGCATCGTCGCCACGATGCCCTACATCGCGCTCCAGCTGGTCGGCATCGAGGCGGTGCTGAAGGCGATGGGGATCACCGGCCACCTGCCGATCGTCATCGCCTTCGGGATCCTGGCGGCCTACACCTACCAGTCCGGCCTGCGGGCCCCCGCGCTGATCGCGTTCGTCAAAGACGTGCTGATCTACCTGGTCATCATCGTCGCGGTGCTGTACATCCCGAGCAAGCTCGGCGGCTGGGGCAACATCTTCGACTCCGCCCAGGCCAAGTTCGACAAGACGCCCGTCCCCAGCGACGGCATCCTGCTGAACGGCACCAACCAGCTCAACTACGCGATGCTCGCGCTGGGCTCGGCGCTGGCGCTGTTCCTGTACCCGCACAGCATCACCGGCGTGCTGGCCAGCAAGAACCGCGACGTCATCAAGCGGAACATGGCCGCGCTGCCCGCCTACAGCTTCGTGCTCGGCCTGATCGCCCTGCTCGGCTTCATGGCGATCGCGGCGAACGTCAAGCCGATCGTCACCGACGGCAAGCCCGACACCAACACCGTCGTGCCGGTGCTGTTCGACCAGATGTTCCCGAGCTGGTTCACCGGCGTCGCCTACGCCGCGATCGGCATCGGCGCGCTGGTGCCCGCCGCGATCATGTCGATCGCCGCGGCGAACCTGTTCACCCGCAACATCTACCGCGAGTACCTGCGCAAGGACGCCACCGAGGCGCAGGAGGCCAAGGTCTCCAAGCTGGTCTCGCTGGTCGTCAAGGTCGGCGCGGTCGCCTGCATCCTGCTGCTGGACCCGCAGTTCTCCATCGACCTGCAGCTCATCGGCGGCGTCGTCATCCTGCAGACGCTCCCGGCCGTGGCGCTGGGCCTGGTCACCCGCTGGTTCCACCGCGGCGCGCTGATCGCGGGCTGGGCCGCCGGCCTGGCGGTGGGCCTGTGGATGCTCTACCAGATCCCGAACCCGGCCAAGGGCAAGGCGCACTTCGGCGGCTCGGCCTACCCGCTGGGCGAGCTGGGCCTGGACACCAAGATGACGGTGTACGTCGGCGTGCTCGCGCTGGCGGTCAACCTGGTCATCGCGGTGCTCGGCACCCTGGTGCTGCGCGCGGCCAAGGTCGCCGACGGCGAGGACGCCACGAAGGCGTCCGACTACGTCGCCGACGAGGGCGACCCGAAGGTGAAGAAGGAACTGGACCTGGCCTCCAGCACCTGATACTCACCGCACGTCACGCAGAGCGGCCCGGTCACCGAGGTGACCGGACCGCTTCGCGTACGACCCCCGGCGCGTTGGCGGCCACGATCCCGTGTCCGCGATGAGGATCTCGGCGACCCGGCGAGCTCACTCGTCGAGGTACGCCGGGTTGGAGACGAGCAGCTTGTCCCGAACCGCGGCAGCCAGGGCCGACTTCAACTCAGCGTGACGCGCGTCGAGATCACCCGCCCGGATGGCGGCGGCCAGAGCCGCGTCATCCTGGTAGCCCAGGTCCTTCAGGCGCGCGTCGTGCTCCGCCGCCTGCCCTGCTCCCAGACGTATCTCACGCTCCACGATGGCCAGCGTGTTCATCGCGACCAGGGCGTGGAAGCGGGTGCGGCCCTCCAGGCCGGGGAGCACGTCGTGTTCCAGGAACTCGCGGACGGCGGTGACGAGTTCGGCGGCGGACGGGGCGTCGTGCGGCGGGGGCATCGCGTTTCCCTTCGGTGCGGGACAGAATGCGATTCTAGACCGAGGAGGGATCATGAGCTTCGAGGTGCCCGCGTCCGTGCGGCCGGTCCGCGACGCCGTCCACGCGTTCATGACCGAGCGGGTCGAGCCCGCCGAGCCCGTGCTGCGCCGGGGCGACAAGGAGTCCGAGGACCTGCTGCGGGAGTTGCAGCGCCAGGCCAGGGCCGAGGGCCTGTGGGCGCTCGGCCATCCCAGGGAGCTGGGCGGGGGCGGGCTGCCGTTCCTGGACTACGTGTTCGTCAACGAGGTGCAGGGGCGCAGCGAGTTCGGGCAGCTCGCGCTCGGCACGTTCACGTTGCAGGACTCGCTGATGCTGCACCGGTACGCGAACGAGGCGCAGCGGGAACGGTTCCTCGCGCCGCTGGTGCGGGCGGAGATCTACCCGAGCTTCGCGATGACCGAGCCGGGGATCTCCAGCTCCGACCCGACGCAGCTCACCACGTCGGCGACGCTGGAGGACGGCGAGTGGGTGATCCGGGGCCGCAAGTGGTTCACCACGCTCGCCGACCGGGCCGCCTACACGACGGTGATGTGCCGGACCGAGCCGGAGGGGGCGCCGCCGCACCTGGCGTTCAGCATGATCCTGGTGCCGACGGACACGCCGGGCTACACGATCGTGCGCGAGACCCCGGTGCTCGGCCTGCGCGGCGGGCACTGCGAGGTCGTCTACGACGAGGTGCGGGTGCCGGAGGGGAACCTGCTGGGGCCGCGCGGGCACGGGTTCGTCATCGCCCAGGAACGGCTGGGACCGGGGCGGATCTTTCACTGCATGCGGTTCCTGGGGCAGGCGCAGCGGGCGTTCGACCTGATGTGCGCGCGGCTGCACCAGCGGACGGCGTTCGGGGGGCCGCTGCACGAGAAGCAGCTCATGCAGCAGCACGTGTTCGACTCCTACCACGAGATCCAGTCGGCGCGGCTGCTGACGCTGCACGCGGCGCACAAGATCGACGCGGGGGAGCCGAGCCGGGGGCCGGTGGCGAGAGTGGAGATCGGGGTGATCAAGGTGGCGGCGGCGCGGATGCTGCACAACGTCATCGACCGCGCGATCCAGGTCCACGGGGCCGAGGGGCTCACCGAGGACACGCCGCTGGACCACATGTACCGGCACGCGCGGGCGGGCCGGATCTTCGACGGGCCCGACGAGGTCCACATCACCACCACCGCGCGCCGCGTCCTCAGGGAGTACGCCGCGGGCCGCAACTGGGAGTTCGGCCTCCGCTGACCCGCTGACAACGGCAGCCCCGTCAACCTCTTCCGCGTGTCCGGGAGCGGACCGGCGGGGCTGCCTGCGCGTTCGGGGCTGGCCGGATCAGGCGCCGTGCCCGGAGGAAACAGAAAGGTTACTTTCCTATTCATGGCGCTGAGATCACGACCGAGATCGACAGCTCTGGGCACGGCCGCCATCGTCGCCGCCGCGCTCGGGACCGCGCTCGCTTCCGGCACCGCCTCGGCCGGCTGCCACCCCGACCCCCGCGACCTGCTGATGACCTACCAGCCGGTCGACCACACCGTCACCGACGCCCAGTACCTGCGGGCCCGGCTGACCCTCTCCAACGCCGACCGCCGCTGCTCCCTGGGCGGCGGCTGGACGATGTACTTCAACTCCGTGCGCCAGCCCGCCGCCGTCCTGGCGGGAGCGCCCGGCGACCTCGCCCGCAGGCAGCTCGCCGGCCAGGGACTCGCGGTGACGCGCGGCGACCGGGCCCAGAGCGGCGACTTCTTCGCCCTCCGGCCGCTGGCCGGGTTCCGGCCCGTCGCGCCCGGCGAGCGCCGGAAGATCGACATCAACATCGAGCTGTGGACCACCCACAAGTCCGACGCCCCGGCGGGCTGGAGCATCGCGTTCGGGAACGGCCCCGCGCGCTGGCTGCCCGCCAGGACGCTGCTCGACCCGGACGACCCCAAGCAGACCAAGGCGTTCTCCGGCGACCGGCGGCCGGTGCAGAACGCCGGAATCCGCTACGCCGAGAACACCTCCACCAAGGTGGACCTCACGCTCCGGCAACGCCTGGTCCCCCAGCCGCTGTCGGCGACCGCCACGGGCGGGACGACCCGCGTCGGCGGCGGCTCGGCGGTGTCGGCCCCGGCCGCGCTGCGCGGCGAGGCCCGCTACCTGCGCGAGGCCCTGTCCGACGTGGCGGGCGGCAGGGGCGCGCCGATCACGTTGCGGCTCGACCCGAAGCTCGACGTCACCGCCGACGGCAAACCCGACGCCGAGGGCTACCGGCTCACCGTCGGCGGCCGGGGCGTGGAGATCGTCGGCGGCGGGCGCGCCGGGGTGCTGTACGGCGTGCAGACGCTCCGGCAGCTGGTGCCCGTCGACGCCTACCGGGCGCGGACCTCGACGGTCCCGGTGCCGCGCGCGGTCGTCACCGACGCGCCGCTGTTCGGCTACCGGGGCCTGCACATCGACGTGGGGCGGCACTTCGAGTCCAAGGAGACGATCAAACGGTTCCTGGACCTGATGGCGTTCACCAAGCTCAACCGGCTGCACCTCGGCCTGACCAACGACGAGGGCTGGCGGCTGGAGATCCCCGGCCTGCCCGAGCTGACCGGCTTCGGCGCGCGCCGCGCCCTCGACCCGCCCGAGAAGCGGGCGCTGCACCAGGGCATGGGCTCGGTCAACGACCTGGGCGGCGGCGACGGGATCACCGGCAAGGCCCGGAACCACACCGAGGCCAACCTCGGACGCCGCCCGGCCTACCAGGGCTTCGAGCAGTCCACCCTGAACTTCGTGGGCAAGGGCGGCGGCCACTACTCGGCGCGCGACTTCCGGGAGATCTTGAAGTACGCGACCGAACGGCACATCGAGGTCATCCCCGAGCTGAACTTCCCCGCCCACGCCCGCGCCGCCGTGCAGGCGATGGAACGGCGCGCCCAGCGCGGCGACACCACCTACCGCCTGCTGGACCCGGCCGACACCTCCCGGCACGTCAGCGTGCAGTACTACAACGACAACCTCGTCAACCCGTGCATCAAGAGCACCTACGCGTTCCTCGGCAAGGTCGTGGGCGAGGTCAAGAAGATGTACACCTCGGCGGGCGCCCCGCTCAACCGCGTCAACCTGGGCGGCGACGAGCCGCCGGGACCGGCGTCGGGCTGGTGGAACGGCTCGCCCGCCTGCAAGGCCAACCCCGAGACCGCGGGCAGGACCGGTGAGGAACTGGCCGACCTGTTCTTCACCAAGTGGAACGCCATCGCGCAGAGGGTCGCGCCGACCACCGCCGGGTGGGAGGACGTCACCGACCCCCACCGCGGGCTGCGGCTGAAGAACTTCGCGCCGCTGCCCTGGCAGAACGTGTGGGGCTGGGGCCGCGAGGACTGGGCGTACCGGTTCGCCAACGAGGGCACCCCGGTGATCCTCGCGCACGCCACCAACCTGTACCTGGACCTGGCCTACAACAAGGACCCCGACGAGCCCGGCTACTACTGGGCGGCGTACGTGGACGACAAGAGCACGTTCACCTACCAGCCGTTCGACGTGTACGCCAACGCCGTCGAGGACCGCTGGGGCAACCCCGTCACCCCCGGCCCCGACTGGGTGAGGCTCACCGAGCGGGGCAGGAAGAACATCCTCGGCATCGAGGCCCAGCTGTGGGGCGAGAACGGCAAGACCGAGGGCCTGCGCGAGTACCAGGCGTTCCCCAAGCTGCTGGGCGTCGCCGAACGCGCCTGGAACCGCGACATCCCGACCCCGCAGCGGATGCCCGCGGCGTGGAACGTGTTCACCAACACGCTCGGGCAGGTCACGCTCCCGCTGCTGTCGCACTACAAGCCCGTCGGCGCGCCCGGCGGCGGCGTGAACTACCGGATCCCGCTGCCCGGCGCCAGGCTGGAGGGCGGCGTGCTCACCGCCAACGTCCGCAACCCGGGCCTGCCGGTCGAGTACTCCACCGACGGCACGCGCTGGCGGACCTACACCGGGCCGGTGAAGGTCGGCGCGTACGCGCTGACCCGCACCCGCGCCGCCGACGGGAGGGTCAGCCGCCTCTCCCCGGTGGGCGTCCCGGCCTGGCAGGGCGGCACCGCCTACGCGCCCGGCGCGCTGGTGACCCACCAGGGCGAGCTGTTCCGGGTGGCGCGGCCGGGCACGGGCCGGACCCCCGACACGTCCCCCGGCTGGTGGACGCTGCTGCAGTAAGCCGGTGACCGGCGGGGAAGGGGCCCGGCCCCTCCCCCGCCGGTAATACTCGACCAAAGAAACCCCCTCCGCCGCCTTGGCCGCTCCAGCCCCGGGAATCACCTCCGAAACGGGGCGCCAGCCTCGCGGGCACGAGGACTTCGGGGGGACAGGTGCAGGTGAGAGCCGCCGCGTGGGCCGGGCTCGTCTCGGGAGCCGTGCTGTCGGGCGCCGTCGGGCTGGGCCCGCCCGCGCACGCCGACGACCTGGACGTCGATCCGCGGGTCGCCCGCCCCGGCCAGACCGTCACCGTCTCGGGCGGCTGCACCTCCGGAGGCCAGCGGGGCAACGACACCTTCGTCAGCGTCACCGGGGCCGCGACCGGCCAGGGGCCGGTCAACGACGGCTGGTTCAGCGTCAAGGTCAAGGTGAGGAAGAGCAAGCCGGGGCGCTACCGCATCGACGCCAAGTGCATCCCGTCCAACTACTCCCAGAACGGCACGGTCGTGGTGCGCAGGCACAAGCCGCAGCCCCGGCACCACGACCGGCCGCACGGCTGGGCGATGACCGGCGGCGGCGGGACGCAGGGACCGGACGTGCCGTGGACGGCGCTGGGGCTGACGATGCTCCTCGCCGCGACGGCGGTCGGCGGGACCGTGCTGCTGCGCACCCGGACCCGTGGGAGCGCCTAACCCCGGCTACCTGGTCGCGGCCGGGCTGGCGCTGCTCGGCGCGCTGGCGATGGGCCACGGCATGCGCGACGGGCCCGCGCCCCGCTACCGCGACCAGGGCGGCCCGAAGGCCCTGTGGAACCTGCCCGACGGCCCCGCCCTGCCCGCCTCGCCGCCCGCCCGGCTGAGGATCCCCGCCCTCGGCGTCGACGCCGGGGTGATGCGCGTCGGGCAGAACGACGACCGGACCGTGCAGGTCCCGCCGTTCGCCCGGTCCGACGACGTCGGCTGGTACCAGCACGGCCCCGCGCCCGGCGCGCGCGGCTCGTCGGTCATGCTCGGCCACTACGACGACCTGGACGGGCAGGCGGTGTTCTTCCGGCTGCACCGGCTGAAGCCGGGCGCGACGGTCCGGGTCGTGCGCGAGGACCGGCGCACCGCCGTGTTCACGGTGGACGCCGTGGAGCAGGTCCCCAAGTGGGAGTTCCCGCGCAACCGCGTGTACGGCGACGTGCGCTACGCCGGGCTGCGGCTGGTGACGTGCGGCGGGGCCTACGACAAGCGGGACCACTCCTACCGCGACAACGTCATCGTCTACGCGCACCTGGTGGGCGAGGGCTGACGGCCGGGCGGCAGGACCGGTGGTGGCAGGACCGGTGGCGGTCAGGGAATCATCCGCAGCAGGTCCCACTCGTTCTCGGCGACGCGGCGGCCGATCGCGGCGAGCTCGACCGAGCGTTCGCCGCCGGTCAGGTGCCGCTGCGCCTGCATGACGCAGATGACCGCCCACCGCGCCACCCCGAACATCTCCCACCAGCGCAACGCGTCCCGGTCCACCGGGCCGCCGCCCGCCTCCTCGTACGCCGCGGTGAGCTGGTCGTAGGAGCCGAACCCGCCGACCGGCGGCGCGGCCCCGAACCGCCACGCCTTCACGCACAGCCAGCCCAGGTCCTCCAGCGGGTCGCCGAGGTGGGCCAGCTCCCAGTCCAGGACGGCGCGGACGCCGTCGGGGCCGACGATGAGGTTGCCGTTGCGGAAGTCGCCGTGCACGACGGCCGTGCGGCGGACGGGCGGGCGGTTGCGGTCCAGCCAGCGCAGCGCGAACTCCAGCGCCGGATGCGGCCGCCCCGTCAGGTCCAGCACCTCCCGCCACGCCGCGAGCTGGTCGGCGTCGTCGAGGCCGGGGACGGCGTCGGCGGGGATGCGGTGCACGGCCGCCAGGATCTCGCCGCACCGCGCGGCCATCCGGGACCGCGCCCCGGCCAGCGCCGGGTCGCGCAGGACGCGGCGCGGGATGGTCTCGCCCTCGACGCGTTCCATCACGACGAACTCGGCGCCCAGGGGCCCGTCCGCGTCGCCCTCGGCCACCACCCGCGGGCTGGGCACCCCGGCCGCCCGCGCCGCCCGCATCAGCGCGGCCTCGCGGGTGAGGGGGATGCCCGCCGTCGCCCCCGGCGCGGCCAGCCGCAGGATCAGCGGATGGACCGTGCCGTCCTCGGTGACGGCGTCGAAAGCGCAGGTGACACGGGACGCGCCGCCGCTGTCGCGGGCCAGGCCGCGGACCCGCACGCCCGGCCCGTAGTGCCCGGCGAGCGTCTCCTGGAGGGGCCCGGCCAGCCGGTCGAGATCCATACCGTCATCCTGGCAGCGCGCCCTCGCCCGGCGAATGTGACCTACGTCATACAACCGGACGCGCGGCCGGGGCGGTCACCGGGACGTGAACGCATCCTCGGTCGAGCTGACGGTCGTCATCCCCGCCTACAACGAGCGGGACCGGCTGCCCGCGACCCTCGCGGCGCTCCGGGCCCACCTGGACCGCGCCGCGGGCTCCTGGGAGGTGCTGGTCGCCGACGACGGCTCCCGCGACGGCACCGCCCCGCTGGTGCGGGCCGCCGCCCGCC
>NZ_BCQR01000218.1 GCF_001552175.1 Actinomadura kijaniata NBRC 14229 | reverse complement strand
GCCCTGGAACGCCACCGCGCCGCCTGCCCCCGCTGCCGGGACCGCGCGGAGGTCCCGGCAGCCGCGCTGCCGTCCGCCGCGCCCGCCCCGGTGCTGCCCGCCGCGCTGCGGCACCGCGTCCTGCACACCGCCACCGACCCCGAGCTCGCCGGGTACCGCGTCGACATCGCCGCGCGCGGCGGGACGCTGACGCCCGAGGGCATGCCGGTGCAGCCGGACGTGGCGTCGCCGTTCACGCGCCGCTGGCTGCTCACCGGCGGCGGCATGGCCGGCGCGCTGGTCGCCGCGCTGGTCGCCGCACTGATGATCACCGTCCCGGCGGGCACCGTCCACTGGAACTCCGGGCCGAAGCCGACCCCCGTCATCAGCCGGACGCCCGCGTCCGACGCCCTGCGCAGCCCCGTCGGCCGCGCCCCCGGCAACGCCCCGCCCGCCGTCCGCCCCCACGGCCGCCGCACCCCCGCGGCCCCCGGGGATGACGGCACCCCCGGAACGGACCCGTCCCCCACCCCCGTCGTCCCCGGCAGGCCCAAGCCGCCGGCCCCGCCCAAGCCGGGCACGCTGGTGGTGGCCCCTGCCGAGGTCAACCTGGGCAACAAGAAGACCGCGCAGGTCACCATCACCGCCAAGGACGGCCCGGTGGACTGGCGGGTCGTGTCCTCCAGCGACAAGGTCACCGTGTCGCAGGAGGAGGGCGACCTCGGCGCCGGCGCGAGCGGCGCGCTGACGATCAAGTTGCGGAACGGGTTCCTGGGGCTGCCCGGCGAGGCCGAGCTGACGTTCATCGACGAGACCGGGGAGGAGCGCAGGGTCGCCGTCGAGTGGGGCGTGACCCTGGTGTGATCAGGCCCGTTCGCGGGCCAGATGGTCGCGGATGGTCTCCAGCTGCGCGCCCAGCGCCGCCTGCACCCGCGTCTCCATCGCCCGCGCGATGAACGGGTCCACCACCATCCGCACCAGCGGCCGCATCCGCCGCACCACCGCCGCGATCTCCCCGATCTCCTCGCCGGACGGCGGGATGTCGGTCTCCAGCCGCTGGAACACGTGCTCGTGGACCAGGTTCACGAACCGCCCCGCGATCACCTCGCAGTCGGCACGGATCTGCTCGGCGATGTCCAGCACCGCGTCCAGCGGGATCCCGGCCGCGACCAGCTCGGCGCCGACGTGCAGCAGCCGGGGGCTGGGCACCCGGTAGTGGTCGCCCTCCGGCTCGATCAGCCCGAGCGCGACGGTCCGGTCCAGCATCCGCGCGACCTCGTCCTCGGCCAGGCCCGCGCCGAACGTCGCGACCAGCTCCTCCACCGAGGCGGTGCCGGGGATCTCGTCGGACCACGGGTCGGTGAGGACCTTCTCCAGGCCGAGTACCTCGCTGACGTCCTTGCCGGTCTCCCACGCGCCGACCAGGTCCTTGATGACGGCGAAGGTGTACCCGCGCTTGAGCAGCTGGCCGATCAGCCGCAGCCGCGCCAGGTGCGAGTCGTCGTAGATCCCGACACGGCCCTTCAGCTGGGGCGGCGGCAGCAGTCCGCGGTCCTGGTAGGCGCGGATGTTGCGCACGGTGGTCCCGGCCGCGCGGGCCAGGTCGTCGATTCGGTACTCGGCCATGCCCCGCCCGCCGGTTTCGTCCTTCTTGACCGCCAGCGATCTTACTCGGCACGATTGCGCCATCGATCGATGTCGCAGACGAGGTGCCCATGGCGGATCCCCGGTTGTCCCAGGATATCGAGGAGACGCTGCTCGGCTCTCCGCTCCGTTACACGCGTGACGAGATCGAGGAACGCGCCGGGATGGACCCCGAGTACGCGCGCCGGATCTGGCAGGCGCTGGGGCTGCCCGCCCCGCCCGACGACGAGCGCGCGTTCACCGACGGTGACCTGGCCGCCCTGCTGGAGATCAGGGAGCTGCTGGCCGAGGAGGTCGTGGACGAGGAGATGGTGCTCCAGCTCGCCCGCGGCGTCGGCCAGACGATGGGCCGCCTGGCGAGCTGGCTCGGCGACGTGTGGCTGCGCAGCCTGAGCGAGCGCAACGCGTTCGACGGGCCCGCCACCCCCGAGACGGTGCGCGCCGCGCTGAAGGCGACCAGCGACCTGCAACCGGCGTTCGAACGGCTGCTGGTCCACGGCTGGCGGCGCCAGCTCGCCGCCGCCGGGCTCCGCGCCGCCGCCGGAACGATCTCCGAGACCGCCGACCTGGCCGCCGGGGTCGCCCACCAGTCGGTCGGGTTCGCCGACGTGGTGTCGTTCACGCGGATGAGCCGCCGGATGGACGGCGACGAGCTGGCGGTGTTCGTGGAACGCTTCGAGACGACCGCCACCGAGGTCGTGGCCGAGCTGGGCGGCCGGATCGTCAAGACCCTCGGCGACGAGGTGCTGTTCGTCAGCGGCGACGCGGCGGCCGCCGCCGAGATCGGGCTGCGGATCGCCGAGCGCTGCGACGAGGACCCCGACTTCCCGCGCGTCCGCGTCGGCCTGGCCCACGGCGAGATCATCATGCGGCACGGCGACGTGTTCGGCACCCCGGTGAACCTGGCGGCCCGGCTGACCGCCGTGGCCCGCCCCGGCTCGGTCCTGGTCGACAAGGCCCTGGCGGCGGAGCTGGCCGACGCCCGCGACTACGACGTCTCCCCGCTCCGCCCGCGCATCCTCCAGGGGCTGGGCCGGGTCCGCCCCCGCCTGCTCCGCAGGACCGACGCCTAGGCCGCCCCGCGCAGCCCGGCGGCCAGCGGTGCGCCGTCCCCCGGCCCGGCCGCCGGAGCGCCCGGGGGACGCCGCAGCGCCAGGTAGAGCGGGACGGCCAGCGCCAGCGACACCGTGTGCCCGACCGCCGACACCTCCAGCTCGGCCAGCCCGTCGAACAGGAACGGCAGCAGCACCGCCAGCCCCGCGCCCGCCGGGATCCGCCACCGCCACGGCGCGAACGCCACCGCCGTCAGCAGCGCGGGCGCGACGACGTAGGACGCGCCCGTGTCGAGCATGCGGCGGGCCGAGTCCGGCAGGTCCCCCGACGTCACCCGCCACCACACGATGCCCTGGCTGACGGCCGTCCCCACCGTGTGAGTGAGGCCGAACAGCAGCGCCGTGCGGGCGTTGCCGAGCCGGGCGGTGACCGGCGGCAGCGCGACCGCCGCCAGCCCCAGCCACAGCAGCGGGTGTTCGAGGGGGACCACCGCCGACAGCGGCAGCGCGGCGGGCGCGTGGGTGACGAGGTTGTCCAGGTTCGTGCTGGCCCAGGCGGCGACCGCCGCGCGCTCGCGTTCGCCCAGCAGCCGGTAGCCGGCCTCGGCGACGCCGAGCGCGCCCAGGTAGCCGAGCGCCACCGCCCGCTCGCGGGCCCAGCGGGCGAGACGGGCACGCGGGTCGGCGGGGTCCCTCATCGGCTCTCCTCCAGGGGGTCAGGAAGCGAACGGCACGCTCGCGCAGGCGATCCTCCGAGCCTGGGGGCCGTGCTCGTGGACGACCACCGATTCGGGGAACCGGCCCGGCTCGTACGTCCAATTGTGCTCGGCGGAGGCCCGCGCGCCGCCCCTCGCGTCGGTCCGGACGGAGAACCAGACCTCGTTCTCGGCGTCGACGGGGCCGCCGACCCGGTGCTGGTAGTGCCCGCCGCTCGCCAGCGGGTCCACCCCGCACCGGCCGACGTGGACATGCGCCATGAAGTGGGTCCGCGGCTTCAGGCCGCCCAGCCACAGCGTGGTGACGTTGCGCTGCCCGCGCACGCTGACCGACCGCACCTTCACCCGCGCCCCGGCGGGCACGAGCGCGGGGTCGTAGGTGTAGGACGTCGCGTCCTTCACCTTCGTCGTGACGAAGGTGTCCCGCACCTCCACCACGACGCTGTGGCCGTCGGCCGCCGCGGCCCCGCTCCCGACGGCCACCAACCCGACGGCGATCCCCGCGCCCGACAGGGCGGTCATCATCAGCTTGCGTCGCATACCGGTCATGCGCACGGTTCTCCTCTGTTCCATGGAAGACGGGTCGAGGCGGCCGCCCGGCGGCCACTCTCCGACTCCATTCCTAACGGAACGTGACGCCGCGTGGGGCCTCCGGGGGCCGCGTCATGACATCGGGACGACCGGCGTTTCCCGCCACCCGCCGGAAACGGTGGCGCGGGCCCGCCGCCGTCCCTACCCTCGGCGGGGTACGCGCGGAAGATCATCTTGTGTGGAAGGGAACCCGATGCTCCTGAACTCCCTGGCCGCCGTCCCCCTGCTGGCCTCCGGCCTCACCGCCGCCCCCGCCCTCCCGGACGGCTTCGTCGACCTGCGCCAGGTCGCCCCCAGCGTCCTGCACGACATCCGCTACCAGACCGCGCACAACTTCGTCGGCCGCCCGATCGACGGTTACCGCGCGCCCAAGTGCGTCCTCACCAAGAAGGCCGCGACCGCCCTGGCCAAGGCGCAGCGCGCGCTCGTGGCCAAGGGCTACACCCTCAAGGTGTACGACTGCTACCGCCCGCAGCGCGCCGTCAACCACTTCGTCCGCTGGGCCGAGGACGTGGACGACCAGCGCATGAAGCGCGAGTTCTACCCGTGGATGAGCAAGACCCGCCTGTTCTCCGGCGGGTACATCGCGAAGAAGTCGGGTCACAGCCGGGGCAGCACCGTGGACCTCACCCTGGTGAAGCTGCCGGCGCGCGCCCAGCGCCCCTACGTTCCGGGCGAGCCCCTCCAGCCCTGCACCGGCCCGCAGGCCCGGCGCTTCCCCGACAACTCGGTCGACATGGGCACCGGCTACGACTGCTTCGACTCCCTCGCCAACACCGCCGACCCCCGCGTCACGGGACAGGCCAAGGCGAACCGGAAGCTGCTGAAGACCACCCTCGAACGCCAGGGCTTCGCCAACTACTCCAAGGAGTGGTGGCACTTCACGCTGAAGAACGAGCCGTTCCCCAACCGGTACTTCGACTTCCCGGTGCAGTAGTCCCCGGCGCGGCGGGCGGCGCGAACGCGGAACGGGCCGCCCCCCGGCGCGGAGGGGACGGCCCGTTCGGAAGGGATGCCGTTACGGCAGGTTCGGGGGAGGCTGCACCGAGAAGACGGTGAGGGGCGACGCGTCGCCGGGGCCCCGCAGGGCGTAGGTGTTGACGTAGCCGTCGTTCGGCGTCTCGGAGGCCCAGGTGTCCGAGGTGCCCGCGAAGATCGCCGCGAAGTAGCCGTCGCCGTAGGCGCGCAGCTTGCGGGTGTAGCGGCCCTTGCCGTCGGTGGTCGCCCACCCGGCGTGGTACCAGGTCTTCTTGCCCTTGAACCGGAAGATGACCCGGATCTTCTTGCCGCCGTAGGCGCTGTGCCGGCCGAGCTTCGGCCAGTACCGCGTCAGGGTGCCGCGCACGGTCGTGTACCGGTTCTTGCGGACCGACTTCGGCGAGACGCTGATCTTCGACATGCGGGTGTTCCAGCGCCAGGTCTTGCGGACCGGGCTGGTCGCGGGCATCACGGAGGTGTCACCGGCGAACCGGACCCGCCAGTGCCCCGAGTCGTTCACCCGGAACTTCGTGGAGAAGTAGTAGTCGTCCTTGACGGTCAGCGTCCTGGCGGCCTTCCAGCCGGTCTTCCCGTCGTAGGAGTGCTCCAGCACCACCTTCTTGCCGTTCATGCTCTGCGAGGTGGTGGGGACGGTGATGCCGCCGCTGGCGTTGAACTCGCCGTAGGCGCTCAGCGAGGCGCTGAACGAGAGGACCGACCGCTGCCGCACCGCGAGCGGGAGGGCCGCGCTGCGCCCGCTCTCGTAGAAGCCCCGGCCCGCCGTGACGACGGTGTAGTCCGTGCCGCACAGCGCCTTGGCGGTGTGCCGGTACTCGCCGTTGGCGTCGGTCTTCAACTGGACGGGGTGGATGTAGCCGTTCCCGCAGGAGAAGCGGCTGGAGTCGAGCGTGAGCGGCAGGTTCGCCAGCGGCGTGCCCTTGTGGGCGACCTTTCCGGTGAACGTGACCTGCTGGCCCTCGTCGGCCTTGGACCGGTCGGCCTTCAGCGTCACCTCGGGCGTGCCGCGTTGCACCGCGACATACACCGGCTCGGACTGCCCGGCGGAGTGGCCCTCGGCCGCGACCACGTGCGCCGTCACCGGGACGGGGCCCTGCTCGCCGGTCGGGCTGAGCGTGGCGGTGAAGGAGCCGTCGTCGGCGGTGGTGGCGTCGGTGACGTCGCCCCAGGAGGTGCTCAGGTCGACCGGGACGCCCGGCAGGGCGGCGCCGGTCTCCTTGGCGGTCACCTTCCCGGAGATCGCGGCGGTCGGGTGCTCGGGGTCCACCGAGGCGGGCGCGGCCGCGAGGGTGATGACGGGGGTGACGGGATCGCCCTCGGCGGCGACGGCGGGCGCGGCGCTCAGCGACGACAGCAGCAGCGCACCCGCGACACCGATCGACAGGGGGCCGACGGACAGGGTCCGGCTCAAGAAATCACCTCGGGGGCGTTGATCGTTGACATGCGCAGAGAGGACGTCCGACGATCACCGCGGGTTGACACCGCGACCGAACCGTGACCCGGGCACTCAGCCGGAACTTGAGTACCTGAGCGGATGGCACGGCGGCCCGCCGCGGCGAGCCTGGTGCCATGCGCCCTTCCTGCCCGTCGTGCGGCACCGCGTTGCCGCTGCCCGCCCGGCCGTCGTGCCCCCGCTGCGAGCTGACGCTCACCGGCCCGTGGGCGGCGGAGCTGTGGCGTGTGGACGAGCAGATCCGCCACCTCGCCCGGTACCGCGTGGAGCTGCTCGCCGCCCTGCACTTCGCCCCGTCCGAGCCCCGCGGCGTTCCGGTCGCGGACGCGTCCCGCGCGCCGCGCGAGGTGTCGCGGCTCGGGGCGCGCAACGTGCTGCTCGCGCTCGGCGGGGCGCTGCTGGGCGTCGCGGCGCTGGCGTTCACGGCGATCAGCTGGGGGTCGCTCGGCATGGGCGCGCGGGCGCTGATCCTGCTGACGCTCACGGCGGTCGCGCTCGGCGCGGCCCGGCCGCTGACCCGGCGGGGACTGACCGCGACCGCCGAGACCCTCGCGGTCGTCGGCCTGCTGCTGGTCGTGCTCCAGTGCTACGCCGCGCGCGCCGGGAACGTGCTCGGCCTGGGCGCGGTGGACGGCCCCTGGTACGCGGCCGGGGCGGCGACCGCCGTCACCGCCGGATGGGCGTGCTACGCCCGGTACGCGCCGTTGCGGCTGCCCGCCCCGCTGGCGGTCCTGGCAGGCCAGACGCCGCCGCTGTTCACGCTGGTCGCGCTGGACGTCCCGGAGGCGGGCGCGGCGGTGGCGCTCCTGTTGCTGTCCCTGGCGAACCTGGCCGTCCGGGAGCTGCTGTCCGGCCCCGAACGCGGCGCCGCCACCCTCCTCGGCCTGCTGTCCGGCCTTCTCGGGACGCTGGCGGCGTTCGCCGTCGAACCGCGCGTCGCGCTGCCGGCGTGCGCCGCCGCCACGGCCCTGGGGTGGGCGCTGCGCCTGGACGCGAAGATCGCCGCCGTCACCGGCCTGGCCGGCGCCGCCGCCCTGGCGTTCGCGCTCCCCGACGCCTGGTCCGCCGCGTCCCCGGCCGTCGCCGCGGTCCTGGTGTCCGCCGCCGCGCTCGCCCTTCCGAACGCCGGGGGGCGGCTGCCCCCCGTGGTCGTCCCCGTCGCCGCGGGCACGCTGCCGGTCTTCGCGGTCGCCGCGGTCCAGGCGTCGCTGGACGTTTTCGCCGTGCTGGCGGGCCCGTTCGTCCACGGGGCGCCGGGAGGCTTCCTCGTCGCGACGCCGGTCGTCCTGTCGCTGCTGGCGGCGGGAGCCTGGACGCCGTACCGCCCGGCGACGCCGCCGCTGGTCGCGCTGGCCGCGCTGACGGCCGCGCCGTCGTGGACCACCGGGCTCGCGCTGGCGGTCTCGCTCGGCCTGTGGGCGGCGCTCGACCGCTCCCTCCGCGTCCCGGTCGCGGCCGCCGCGACGGTGCCGCCCGTCGCGCTGTGGACGTTCGCCGCAGCCCCGGACGCCGGGACCGAGACGCTGGTCCTGGCCGCGCACCTGCTGCTCGGCGCGGTCGTCGCCGCCGCCGTCCCCCGGCTGCGGAACCCGGCGGTCGCGTTCGCGGTCCTCAGCCTGGGCGGCCTCACGGCCGCGCTCAGCCTGCCCTGGCTGGCGCCGCACCAGGCCGCGTTCGCGCTGCTGGCGTCCGCCACCGCCGGGACGGCCGTCGCGCTGTGGGCCCGCAGCACGCTGGGGGAGGTCGTGGCCTGGCTGCTCGTCCCGGTCGCCCTCGCGATGACCCACGACCGGCCCGGCCCGCTCGCCCTGGCGTTCGCGCTGACCGGCCTGCTGGGGCTGGGCGTCGCGACGCGCCCCGGACGCCGCCGGGTCGGCTGGGCCGGCGTGGCGGCGCTCGGCGCGGCGTGGTGGACGTTCCTGCTCACGATCGGCGTCACCGCCGTGGAGGCGTACGCCGCCCCGGTCTCGGCCGTGCTCCTGGCCCTCGGCCTGCGCCGCGCCGCGTCCTCCTGGGAACGCCACGGCCCGGCGCTGGCGGTGGCGCTGGTCCCGAGCCTCGTCGCGGCCTGGCCCGGCCACGGCCCCCGCCCGCTCCTGCTCGCCCTGGCGGCCCTGGCCGTCACGCTGGCCGGCGTGCGGCTGCGTCTCCAGGCCCCGCTGCTGCTGGGCGGCGCGACCGTCCTGCTGGTGGCGGGCAACGCCGTCGCGCCGCTGGTCACCGAGTTCCTGACCCGGGTGCCCGGCTGGGCCCCGGTGGCGGCGCTGGGCCTGTTCACCCTGGTCGTCGGCGCGACCTACGAACAGCGCCTGCGCGACCTGCGCCGCCTGCGCACCACGTTCACGGCCCTGCGCTGAACCCTCACGTCGGCCCCCGTCCCTGACCGTTCTCGGCGGGCACCGGGGCCGGCTCGCCGCCGACCGTGCCCCGGCGCTCCGGCGGGGGAGCCGGGACGAGCGGGGGATCCCCCCACGGAACGGTCAGCGCGTCACGCAGCGCGTCCACCGCCGCGGTCCCGATCCGTTCGGCGAGCACGCCCTCCAGGACCGCGATCGTCGCCCGGGCGCGACGGTGGACGCGCTCGCCCTCCGCGGTCAGGCGCACCAGCCGGCTGCGCGCCGACGCCGGATCGGGCACCTGCTCCAGCAGCCCCATCGCGATCAGGCCGTGCACGGCCTGGTGCACGGTCTGCCGCGTCACCCCCATCCGCCGCGCCAGCTCCGACGCCGAGGTCCCCTCCGCGTCCAGCGCCCCGAACACCGAGGCCTGCGCGACGGTCACCGGCCGCTCGCCCGCCTCCCGCATGCTCGCCAGCAGGGCGTCCTCGAACCAGCGCCGGGCGTCGGCGAACAGCTGCGGCAGGTTGCGTGCGGACATGGCCACCGAGGATATCCGCGCCACGATTGTCAGGTAACCTGACAAAAATTTCGTCGTCCCCCAGGAGAGCGCCGATGACGATCGAGTACGCCACCCCCCACCGCGCCCGCTCGTTCCTGCCCCCGGACCCCACCCGGCCCTACTTCGTGGAGAAGGGCCTGGGGGACCGGGCGCACCTGTTCACGGACCTGGTCACCGTCTACTGCGGCGGCGAGCAGACCGAGAACACCTTCAACTTCTTCACCGTCGAGGGCCCCAGGGGCGATCTGATCCCGGCCCACGTCCACCCCGAGACCTACGAGGTCTTCTACGTCACCGACGGGGCCGTCCGCCTGTTCGTCGAAGACTTGGCGGGCGAGCAGCACGAGAAGCTGCTGACCTCGGGCGACTTCGGCTTCGTCCCCAAGAACTGCGCCCACGCCTACCGCGTGGAACGCGACCACAGCCGCATCGTCGGCGTGGCGGCGGGCCCCTCCGGCACCTACGAGCGCTTCTTCGAGAACCTGGGCACCCCCACCGAGGCCCTCGGCCTCCCCGCCGAGCCGTACATCCCGGACCCCGCGGACTTCGGCCGGGCGCAGCGGGAGTTCGACGTGCGCTTCCTGCCCGGCTTCGAGTGGAGGACGGCGGACTGATGCACCCCGACCTCCCGGCCCTGCGGCGCCCTCCGGACCCCGCGCGCCTGCCCCTGCCCCCGGCCGAGCGTCCGGCCGACGGGGTGGTCCTCCACCGGGGAGCGCCCTACGCGTTCGTCCCGGGCTTCCGTCCCCTGGAGCTGGACCTGTGGCTCCCCGCGGACGCGAGCGCGCCGCTCCCGGTGATCCTCTACGTCCACGGCGGGGCCTGGCGCGCGGGAAGGCGCTCGGTGATGAGCCCCCTGACGCGCGACTGGACGCCGGGCCCGTTCGCCCGCATGGCCCGGGCGGGCTTCGCGGTGGCGAGCGTCGACTACCGCCTGAGCGGCGAGGCGCCGTACCCGGCCCAGCTGGAGGACGTCACGGCGGCCCGGACCTGGCTGGCGACGCGGACCGACCTGGACCTGGACGTCGCCCGCACCGTGCTGTGGGGCGAGTCGGCGGGCGCGCTCCTGGCGTCCCTGGCGGCGCTGACGGCCCCCGCGAGGGCGTGCGTCGCCTGGTACGGCCACAGCGATCTCCCGGCCCTGGCGGAGCACCACCCCGACGGCGAGTCGTACACGAACGACCCGGCCACCCCCGAGGCGCGCCTCCTGGGAGCCCCCGTGGCGCGCGCCGCCCGGGCCCGCGAGGCGAGCCCCGTCACCCACGTGACCGCGTCGGCTCCGCCGTTCCTGCTCGTCCACGGATCGGAGGACAGCCTGATCCCCCACCGCCAGAGCGAGCACTTGGCGGAGGCACTCAGGAGGGCGGGGGCCGACGCGACCCTGGACACGGTCCCGGGCGCCGACCACATGTGGCTGGGCGTCCCCGGGTCCGAGGTCGAACGCGTCTTCGCCGACTCCCTGGCGTTCGCCCTCCGCCACGCGGCCTGACCCGCGACCCCCGCGGGGGCGGGGTCAGCGGCGCAGGAGGCCGTCCACCACGCGGCGGACCCTGTCCGCGGCGTCCGGCTCGCCGAGGCGCAGGGCGGTGTTGGCGGCGTTGAGCGCCGCGTCGATCTGGAAGACCGCCAGCCCGACGTCCGGCTCGGCGGTCTCGCCCGCCCCGGCCGCGTGGCGGAACTGGTCGGCGAGCAGCGACAGCCACGACTCCCGCTGCCGCCGCAGGGCGTCGTGGACCGGGCCGGGGCGGCTGTCGAACTCGGGCAGGTTGGCCGCCCAGAAGCAGCCGCCGGGGAACACCGGCCGCTCGGCGTAGGACAGCCACCGCTCCACGAGCTCACGCAGGCGGGCCGTCCCCTCCGGCGCCTCCAGCGCGGGCCGCACGACCGCGTCGAGGAACGTCTCCCGCGCGGTCTCGACGGTGGCCAGCTGGAGCTGCTCCTTGGTGCGGAACAGCGTCGCCACCCCGCTCTTGCTCAGTCCCAGGTCGGTGGCGAGGCGGCCGAGGGTCAGGCCGGTCAGCCCCTCGACGGAGGCGACGTCGGCGGCATGGCGGGTGATCGCTCTTCGGGTGCGCGCTCCGCGCGCCAGGCGTTGGTCGGTGCTCACAGCGACTCCAACCTACTCTTGAAAAAAACGTACGAACGATCGTACGTTTTGTTTGTGACCACAGCGACCCCCTTCCTCACCGAAGAGAACGATCCCCACTGCCTGCCCGCCGCCGCGGCCGCCGACCTGCTCGCGCACGCGCCGTGGCGGCGCTTCGCGAGCGTCGGCGACAGTCTGTCGGCCGGGACCGGCGACCCGAGCCCCGGATACGCCAGCCTGGGCTGGCCCGACCGCGTCGCCGACGTGCTGCGCTGGGTGCACCCCGACCTGGCCTACCTGAACACCGCCGAGACCGGCGCGACGACCTCCTGGACGCTGCTCTCGCAGCTCGACCGGCTCGTGGAGTTCGGCCCCGACCTGGTCCACGTGCCCTCCGGGGCGAACGACCTGTTCCGGCGCGACCCCGACTACACCTTCATCGAGGCCGAGCTGGCCCAGCTCTTCGAGGCCGCCGCCAGGACCGGCGCGCAGCTCACGACGGTCACCCTGGGCAGGGCGTTCGTCGTGCCGCGCTACCCCGACTGGACCGACCGGGTGCGCCGGGTCAACGACATCGTCCGCGGGCTGGCCGTCGAGCACGGCGCGGTCCTGGTCGACATGTGGGACCACCCCGTCAACGACCGCCCCGACCTGCTGAGCGCGGACGGCATCCACTTCGCCGCCGTCGGGCAGGCGGTGATGGCCACCGAGATCGTCAAGGGGCTCGCCCGCCTGCTCGACGCCGAGGGGGCGCGGCCGTGACCCGCCCGGTCGCGACCGTGCTGGTCGGGGCGTTCATGGCGACCCTCGACTCGTTCATCGTCATCGTCGCGGGGGCCAAGATCCAGGCCGACCTGCACGCGAGCGACGGCCAGCTCCAGTGGATCCTGGCCGGGTACCAGCTCACCTACGCGGTGCTGCTCATCACCGGGGGGCGCCTCGGCGACCTGTACGGCCGCCGCCGGACCTACCTCGTCGGCCTGGGCGCGTTCACCGCCTCCTCGGTCGTCTGCGCACTGGCGCAGACCGCCGCCCTGCTCGTCGCCGCCCGCCTCGCCCAGGGACTGGGGGCGGCGCTCATGCTGCCGCAGGTGTACGCCTTCCTCACCGTGCTCGTCCCCGAACGGGACCGGCACCGCGCCTTCGGCACGCTCGGAGTGGCGCTCGGAACGGCCAGCATCGCGGGGCAGCTGGTCGGCGGCCTGCTGATCGGGGCCGACGTGCTCGGCACCGGCTGGCGGTCGGTGTTCTGGATCAACGTGCCGATCGGCCTGGCCGCGATGGCGCTGGCGGCCCGCCGGCTGCCGGAGTCCACCGCGCCGCGCGCCCGCCGGCTCGACCTGCGCGGCGTGGCGGTGCTCAGCGTGGCGCTGTTCCTGGTGGTGTTCCCCCTGATCCAGGAGACCGGGTGGACCTGGGCGTTCCTGGCCGCGAGCATCCCGTTCCTGGCCGCCTTCGTCCTCCTGGAACGCCGGATCGCGGCTCGCGGCGGCGACCCCCTGGTCAGGATCTCGCTGTTCCGGACCCGGGCGTTCTCCGTCGGGGTGCCCCTGGTCCTGGTCGTCTACACCGCCGTGACGTCCTACTACCTGGTCCTGTCGGTCTCGCTCCAGGACGGGCTGGGCCTGTCGGCGCTGGAGGCGGGGCTGGTCTACACCCCCGCGGCCGTCACGTTCTTCGTCTTCAGCCTGCTGGCCGGACGCCTGGTCCCCGTCCACGGACGCCGCGTCCTGGAGATCGGCGCGATCGTGCTGGCCCTCGGCTACGCGTCCACGGCGCTCCTGCTGTCCGGCGGCGTGGACTACACCCCGGCGGCGGTGATCCCGACCCTCGTGCTGCAGAGCGCGGGCGGCGGAATGCTGATCACCCCGGCGCTGAACGCCGTCCTGGGCCGGATCGCCCCCGAGGACGCCGGCGTCGCCTCCGGCGTGCTGTCCACGGCTCAGCAGGTCGGCGGCGCACTGGGCGTGGCGGTCGTCGGCGTCGTGTTCTTCGGGACGTTCACCGCCCCCTCCCGGGCGGCCGAAGCCCTGGCGGCGGCGTCGCTGGTCACCTGCGCGGCCGCCGTGACCGCGGCGGTCCTGGTGTTCCTGCTGCCCCGCCGGCGGCCGGTGCCCGCTCCCCGGAGAGAGGAACCCGCTCCGCTCTCCGAGCGGAGCGCCCCCTGACGGCCCACCGAAGCGTCGGCGGACGGCCGGGGGGAATGGCCGTCCGCCGACGCGGCGCGGGAGAGCGGTCAGGCTCCTACTTGATCCGGACCAGCTTGGAGCAGACGATCTTCTGGAACGGCTTGTCCTCGAGCGTCAGCGTGATGCACTTCTTGGCGTAGACCTTCCGGGTGCCCTTGGGGTCCTTGAAGGTGTAGTCGATCTTGACCGACGGGCCGTGCGACGAGCGGCTCCTCTTCCAGGGCTTGCCCTTGGGGGAGTCGAGGTGGAAGACCACCCACGCGGCGTTGGGGTCGGGGACCAGGGTGTTCCGCACCGTCCCGGTGATCCTGGTGGACTTGGTCTTCTTCTTCCACTCCCACTTGCCCGACGCCTTGACGTACCCGACGCCCTTCGGCGTGGTCGCGGTGAGGTTCCAGCTGCCCTTCGTCTTCGGCGCGGCCTCGGCGACCGGAGCCGTCACGCCCATCGCGATCGCGGCGGCGGCGCAGGTGAGGACGATCTTCCGCATGGTGTCCCTTCGTCGCTGGTTGCGCAGCACATTGTGGTGACCCCCGGTGCCGGGCGGACAGGAACCAGGGGGCCAACCTCACCGGGCGGTGCTAGCCCCCAGGGGCCACCCGCCGGTGCCCGCCCGCGGCTCCGCGCCGCCGGAAAAGGACGTCCGGCTCCACTTCCCCTTTCGCGGAATTCCTCTCCCAAAAGAAGGGCAATGCGCTTCCGCCGTGCCGGGGGGAAGCGGCGTGCTGGGCTAGCCTGACCCGACTGGTCAGTGCCGCCCGCCTGCCGGAGGGCTCGCCGTGGTTTCGGCCCCTTGTGCCGCGGCGAGCCCGTTCGCCTCTCCACGCTCAGGTCCCGGAAACAGACGCGCCGGAAGGATGAGTACTTGTCGAAGACCGCTTTTCGGTGCGCGATGGGAATTCTGGCCGGTGCGGGCACTCTGCTCGCCGTCTCCAAAGGTTGTGTCTCCGATGACGTGACGCGTCGGAGCGTGGAGGGGACGCCCCCGGAAACGCCCGGAGCGAGCGTCTCGCCGTCGCCGTACGCCCTGTCGGAGGACCGCCGCCCCGGCGCCCCGGCGACGCTCGTCAAATGGCGGGGACGAGTCCGTTTCCACGAGCGGTTCAATTCCCTGGAGGTCGGCCGGGGAAAGAGGTGGGGATGGAAGAGCGCGGCGTATTCCAACTGCCTCCACAATTCCGGCCGCTACAAGCTGGACCGGCTGGACCGCCGCGCGTTGCGCGTCCGGCGCGGGGCGCTCGACATCACCGCCACCCCCGCCGGCGCCGGGCGGTGGCGCACCGGGCTGATCACCACGGGCGACTCGTGCGGCTCGGGCGGAAGGGGCTTCACCGTCCGGCAGGGGGACCTGGTCGTCGCCCGGGTCCGGCTGCCCGACGCCCGCAGGGGCTCGTGGCCGGGGATGTGGACCTGGCGGCGGGGGAACAACGAGGTCGACCTGTTCGAATGGCATGCGGACCACCCCGACATCCTGGAGTTCGTCAGCCATCCGGCCCGGACCGTGAAATTCTTCCGCTCCCGGGACGTCGACCGGGGGCGCTGGGTTGACATCGCCGTTCATCTGGGAAGGAAGGACACCAGGTGGTTCACCGCCCCGGCGGGGCGGCGCATGCGCCTGGCCTTCGCGGACGGAAAGGGAATCGAGAAGGGGTTTCGGGCCCATCTCGTCGTCAATCTCTCCGTTTCCGACGGAAAGCTTCATCCACGACCGGCCGACCGGCGCCCCATTCGATTCAAGGTGGCGTGGATAAAGGTGATCGGGAATGCCGCGCTCCATGTCGGGCGGGGCGGCTAGCGAGGGTTCACCCGGCCGGTGGAGGCAATCGGGCAACCGCGACACTCCGTGGAGAGGGTCAATCTTTACTCTGGAATGTGTTTAACGAAGTTCGATTCCAGAAAGCATGGCTCGTACAAGTGGTCGGCCAATTGTCCTAGTCGGGCGGGAACCAGTGAACAGAGCCATGGAAGACAAAAACCGGTACTGCTCCCTCGGCGTCGCCCTCACCTCGGCGGCGACCGTTCTGGTGGGGGCCGGACCTCCGGGGCACGCGATGGAGCCGGCGCATCGGGCGGTTCCGTCCTGGTGTCCGCAGGAGGGAACGCCCGCCGAGCTCGACGCGCTGCCGCGCCGGATACCGGTCGATCGGTGCGATATGCGCGGAAAGAGAATCGACATCGGCGGCGGCGTCACCATGACCGTGCCGCGCGAGAACGGATGGGTGTCGGCACGCGTGATCGGCCTGCGGGACGCCGATGCCGTCCGGGCCGGTTACGACCCGGCGGAGGACGCCGTTCTGCTCGAAAGCGGGACCCCTCCGGAGGAGGAGTCGCCGGAACCCGGTGACCGGATCGCCGAACGCGACGCGTGCAACGACTCGTCGTGGGCCTCCACCAAACTGTCCTGGCGCAGATCCAGCACCATCAGGTGGAAGTACTACTTCGACGGCCAGACGGGAGGACTGGACGAAGGCGACTTCGCACGGGAAATCGTCCGGGGCGTCTCGAACGCGGTGAACGCCGTGACCGACTGCACGCCGGAGAAGAGGTTCACACCCGCGCCCAACATCCGTGCGGAGTTTCTCGGCAAGTCGGACGCCCGCCCCAATATCGGCGCGAACGGCTCCTGCTCCCGCCGGGACGGGCAGAGCGTGATCGGTCTCGGGGAGATGCGGGGCGTCGAGCCGTGGGTGCTCGGCGTGTCCTGCGCCTGGCAGGTGTGGCGGCACACCGTCGAGGGCGACGTCCTCCTCCGGGCGAAGGGGAGGCCGTGGTGGCTCTCGGGGGTCAGCAAGGGCCGCTGCCCCGCCAACCACTACGACCTGGCGTCGGCGGCGACCCACGAGGCCCTGCACCTGCTCGGGCTCGGCCACACCGACGGGAAGGCGCACTCCGCGCTCACCATGGCGCCGGTGATCAAGGCGTGTGACACCGGCGCGTCGACCCTGGGCTGGGGGGACTACCTCGGTCTCCTGCGGCTGTACGGGCCGAAGGGGGAGGGCTGAGCCCGCCCGGCCCCACCGCGTGAGGGGAAACGAAAGGGGAGAGCCGATGGAACCGGCTCTCCCCTCCGAGTACGTGGACCGTACTCGCGACTTGTTAGTCGTCGATGGCCGAGCCGTTGGCGCAGTGGCCGTGCTCCTTGTTGGTGGCCAGGATGTTGTCGATCACAACGGCGATCACGCCGACGTTGACGTCGCGGCACGTCTGGACGCCGAGGATCTGAGAGTTGCTCTGGTACTCGTCGTTGTCGTCTCCGTGGGCCATCGCGGGAGTCGCGCTCATCAGCGCGCCGCCGACGACCAACGCCAGGAGGCCGGTACGGGCCAGACCCTTCATGGTTCTTCCTCTCCTTCTCTGCGGACAAGACGCAAATCACGCCTGTCGGCGCATGAATCATTTTCGCTGATGCAGCATTCCCGAAACGACCTCGGCCACGCCGTGATTGCGACTCTTGAAGATTTTTTTGGAATTGCAGTAACCCGGCCGCCCGGGTGTCGCCGAACTTCACCTTCGGCAAGTTTGGGTGGATGTTGCCCTCCCTTGCCGAGGGATGTACATCATACCTTCCAAGGAAACGCGAGAAAGGTTTTCTACTTACCCAAAACTGATTCGACGTTCGTTAAAAAGAATGAGCCGACCCCGGCCGGTCTGTCATGCTGGTGGACGTTAACCGCCTTGTTGATTTGGTGCGTTTTCCAGCATTGTCCAGATCAAGTCGAAACGGCGGGATGATTGCGAAGCGCCCGTGCAGCCGCCTGGTCACTCCACGTGGAGCGCCGCGGTTGTTCAACCGTGGGAAGGACACCGAAATGGCAGCCCAGGGATTGAGTGCGCCGACAATTCCGCAGGGAAGCGGCGGCTCGTCTCTTCCCGCCGACGGGGCGACGGGGGCTGTCCACGCCGACGACCTGCCGCCGACGCGGGCGCGGCGCGTTCGGGCGGCCCTGGTCGCGGGCCACGCCGCGGGCGCCGCGGGCGCCGACGCCGCGGCGGCCT
>NZ_BCQR01000217.1 GCF_001552175.1 Actinomadura kijaniata NBRC 14229 | reverse complement strand
AAGGGGTCGCGCTGTCCACGCCGACCGCCCGGTACCGGCTGGTGCGTGACACCGACCGGCTGGCGGTCGGTCCCTTGATGGTGGGGATGCCGCTGGGGGACTACGAGGTGGTCAAGGGCGAGGAGTACACCCTGTGGGGGATGTTCAAGGTGCCCGCCGAGATCACCAGCCTCACCGTCGAGGTCCCCGGCTTCAAACCGGTCACCAACCTCCCCATCGGCTGACCAGGATCAGCGGCACGGTATCCGCGGGGGCTGCCCGGAACAGCCCCGCGGATGAACCGCGTCCCGGCATGGGGCGCCCAAGACCGCCAGGCTCAGCGGTTCTCGTTCATCCGCCGTGTCCCATGGGCGATAAAACCTGACACAGGTTGTCAGGTTTCGATGCGAGAGTGGTTCCACCGGTCGGCGCCGTCGATGGACGCCGACCGGATCCCACGGACAGACACCGCACGGCTGGACAAGGATTCCCATGCGCGAAACGCCGGAAGAGCTCAAGGAGCTCCAGGCCCTCCTCGACTCCTCCCTCTCCCGCTCCACCTCGCACCTTCGCTCGATCATCAACGCCGAGAGGACCCTGACCGCGGAGCAGCTCACCGGGGTGCTGACCGGCATGTGCACCCTGGCCCTGTCCACCGTCACGGCGAAGGGCGAACCGCGGATCAGCGGTGTGGACGGGCACTTCCTGCACGGCAGGTGGCACTTCGGCACGGCGCCCGGTGCCGCCAAGGCCCGCCACCTGGCCGCACGTCCCGCCGTCAGCGCCGCGCACATGCGCGGTGAGGACCTGGGCGTGTTCACGCACGGCACGGTGGAGATCCTCAACCCTCGGGACGGCGAGCCGGCCGCCGACTGGCCCTACCTGCTCGCCTACTTCAAGGAGTTCTACGGTGACGACGCCTTCGACTGGGACGACGAGGTGGTCTTCTACCGGCTGCGCCCGCACTGGATGAGCGTCTA
Source organism: Actinomadura kijaniata NBRC 14229 (assembly GCF_001552175.1). GTDB lineage: Bacteria > Actinomycetota > Actinomycetes > Streptosporangiales > Streptosporangiaceae > Spirillospora > Spirillospora kijaniata. Next base: position 16,694 of record NZ_BCQR01000217.1, on the reverse strand, counting down.
CGCCCCCGACATCGCCAGGATCACCGAGGCGTCCCGGTCCTGACCGGCGAGGGGACGAGAGATCTGATGAAGCGGCCACCGCGTGGCGGTGTGACCGGTCCGTTCGGCATGGGCGGGGGCGCGCCCGCCCCTGCCCCGTTCTGGCGCGAGAGGGTGGACGAAGGTTGACGGCATTCGTACGGGACGTCGCGAGCATGGGGTACGCGACCATCGACGTGGTGGGGGCCCGTACCAACAACCTGCGGGACGTGTCGGTGAGCATCCCCAAAGGGCGGCTCGTCGCGTTCACCGGAGTGAGCGGCAGCGGCAAGACCTCCCTGGCCATCGACACCCTGCACAACGAGGCCCAGCTGCGGTACCTGGAGGGGCTCTCGCCGTTCGTGCGGCAGTACATCACCCAGCGCAACCGGCCGCGGGTCGACCGCATCCTGGGACTCGGCGTGACGCTCGCGGTCGACCAGCGCCGCCTGAACCGCAACCCCCGCTCCACGGTCGCGACGATCACCGGTATCGACGGGCACCTGGGGCTGCTGTACTCGCGCCTTCCGCGGATCGGCGCGGACCCGGCGGCCGAGAGCGGGGACGGGTACCTGACGACCGCCCACTTCGACCGCAACACGCCGGAGGGAAGCTGCGGGGACTGCCACGGGGTGGGCGGACGCTGGCGGGCGCGGGAGGAGCTGGTCATCACCCACCCGGAGCTCCCGCTGTTCGAGGGGGCCTCGCCCTGGTTCGCGAAGTGGCGGTCGGGGGAGCACGCGCTCGTACCGGCGCTCGCCGAGAAGCGCGGCGTGGATCTCGGCCTGCCGTGGCGGTCGCTGCCGGAGGAGTTCCGCCGCTGCGTGCTGTACGGCACGGGTGAGGAGAACATCGAGGCGACCGTCGAGATACCCAACAGGAACGAGACGGCCCGGATGACCTACACCTCGAACCAGCCGATGCGGGGCGCGCTCGCCGAGGTGGAACGGGTGTTCGTGAACGCCCAGACGGCCAGCGCCAAGCAGCGCTACCTGCCGTACATGCGCAAGCAGCCCTGCGGGACCTGCGGCGGCAGCGGGTACGACGAGGTGGCCCGGTCCGTGCGGCTCGGTGGGCTGACCTACCCCGGCCTGATCGAGGTGGAGGTGCGGGAGGTGCGCCGCTGGGCGAAGCGCGTGGCGGACGCCCTGGACCCCCGGCAGCGCGAGGTGGGGGAGTCGCTGCTCCAGGACCTGGACCGCAGGCTCGGGATCCTGGACCGGCTCGGCCTGGCCCATCTCCAGCTCTCCCGGAGCGCGGCGACGCTGTCCGGGGGCGAGCTGCAGCGGACCCGGCTCGCCGCCCAGCTCGGCACCGAGCTGAGCGACGTCATCTTCGTCCTGGACGAGCCCGGGACCGGGCTGCATCCGGCGGACAAGGCGCACCTGCTCGACATCGCTCTGGAGCTGCGCGAGGCCGGCAACACGGTGCTGCTCGTCGAGCACGACCCCGAGCTGGTCGCACGGGCCGACTGGGTGATCGACATGGGGCCCGGCGCGGGCCGTCTCGGCGGCGAGGTCCTGGTGTCGGGGCCGCCCGCCGACGCGGTCGCCCACCCGGAGTCGCTGACCGGACGCTACCTGGCGGGGGAGGGACCGCGGCTGCGCCGGACCCGCCGCCCGGTCGGGGACGGCGCCGGCTGGGTGGAACTGCACGGCCTGCGCGCGCACAACGTGACCGCGGACCTGGTCCGTTTCCCCGCCGGGCGGCTCACCTGCCTGACCGGGGTGAGCGGCAGCGGCAAGAGCAGCCTGCTCGGCGCGCTCGGGACGGGCGTGGAGGCCGCCCTGAACGGGACCGCGACCGACACGGTGGGGGAGGTCACCGGTCTCGGGGGGTTCGGCTGGGTGGCCGTCGTCGACCAGGAACCGCTCGGACGCACGCCGCGGTCCAACCCGGCCACCTACAGCAAGGCGTTCGACATCGTCCGCAAGCTGTTCGCCGGGACCGACCTGGCGCGCGCACGTGGGGTCAACGCCTCCTGGTTCAGCTTCAACACCGCCGGTGGCGGCCGCTGCGAGACCTGCACCGGCTATGGACGCAAGCTCGTCGACATGCACTTCCTGCCGGACGTGTGGGTGGTCTGCGACGCGTGCGAGGGGCGGCGCTACAAGCCCGAGGCCCTGGAGATCAGGTATCGGGGGCTGGCCATCGACCAGGTGCTGGAGCTGACCGTCGCCGAGGCCGTGGAACGTTTCCCCGGGCCCCCGCAGCTCGCGGAGACCCTGGGGGCCCTGAACCGGGTCGGGCTCGGCTACCTCCAGCTCGGCCAGAGCGCCACGGAGCTGTCCGGCGGCGAGGCGCAGCGGCTGAAGCTGGCGTCGGCGATCCAGCGCGGCGCCGCGAGCCGCAAGGCCGGGCTCGTCGTCCTCGACGAGCCCGTCTCAGGACTGCACCCCTCCGACATCCAGCGCGTGGTGGACGCGCTCGACGTGCTGCTCGACTCGGGCAACACCGTCGTCGTGGCCGAACACGACATCCCCGTCGCCGCGTCCGCGGACTGGGTGATCGACCTGGGGCCGGGAGCCGGTCCGGACGGGGGAGCGGTGGTCGCGGAGGGCACCCCGGACACCGTCGCGGCGGCGGACACCCCGACCGCCGCCTTCCTCCGCCGGTTCGCGGCGGGCCTGCCGCTCCTGGAGGTGCGGGAAGACGCGCGCCGCTGAACGCCGGGTCAAGGCCCCGGTGGGGAGTCCAGCCCCGGGCCCGTCTCCGCGGCCGGGGCCCCCGCCGGGCGGGCCTCGGCGAAGTGGCAGGCGACGGGGTGGGACGTCCCGGGGCGCACCTCCAGGGCGGGGTCGCGTTCGGCGCACACGTCGGCGGCCTTCCAGCAGCGGGTGCGGAACCGGCAGCCGGACGGCGGGTCGATCGGCGACGGCGGCTCGCCCTCCAGCTCGATCCGGCCGGTCCAGGCGGCCTCGGGGTCGGGCACCGGCACCGCCGACAGCAGGGCCTGCGTGTAGGGATGGGCGGGACGGTCGTAGATCTCCCCGGCGGGCCCGGTCTCCACGATCCGGCCGAGGTACATGACCGCGACCCGGTCGGAGATGTGCCGGACGGCGGCCAGGTCGTGCGCGATGAACACGTAGGCGACGCCGAGCTCGCGCTGCAGCCTCGCCAGCAGGTTCATGACCTGGGCCTGCACCGACACGTCCAGCGCCGACACCGGCTCGTCGCACACGACCACGTCGGGGCCGAGCGCGAGGGCGCGGGCGATGCCGACGCGCTGGCGCTGGCCGCCGGAGAACTGGTGCGGGTAGCGGTTGACGTGGCCGGGGTCGAGCCCGACGAGCTCCAGCAGTTCCCGGACGCGGTCGCGGCGGCGCTCCTTCGGCACGAGGTCGGGGTGGATCTCGAACGGCTCGCCGACGATGTCGCCGACCGTCATGCGCGGGTTGAGCGAGGAGTAGGGGTCCTGGAGGACGAGCTGGATGCGGCGGCGCAGGGCGCGCAGCTCGCGGCGCGGCAGCGCGGAGACGTCGCGTCCGTCGAAGTCCACCGTGCCCGAGGTGGGCCGTTCGGCGGCCAGCAGCAGCCTGGCGAGGGTCGACTTGCCGCAGCCGGACTCGCCGACGAGCCCGAGGGTCTCTCCCGGCCGCAGTTCCAGGGAGACGCCGTCGACGGCCTTGACGGTCCCGACGCGGTGCCGGAACACCACGCCCCGGGTCACGGCATAGTGCTTGACCAGGCCGTCGACCCGCAGGATCGGCGCGTCATCGGGCACCGTGCACCTCCTCGGCGAAGTGGCAGGCCGCCGCGTGCCCGGGCGCGACGGTGACCAGCGGCGGCCGCTCGGCGGCGCAGACGGCCTCGGCGCGCGGGCAGCGCGGCCGGAACGGGCAGCCGGACGGCAACGCCGCCGGGTCGGGCGGCGCGCCGGTGATCGGGGTGAGCGCGCCGCGGGGGCGGTCCAGGCGCGGCACCGAGGCGAGCAGCCCGGCGGTGTAGGGGTGGGCGGGCCGGGCGTACAGGGCGCGGGCGGGCGCCTGCTCGGCGACGGCCCCGGCGTACATGACGACGATCCGGTCGGCGACGCCCGCGACGACGCCGAGGTCGTGGGTGATCAGGACCATGCCCATGCGCAGCTCGTCGCGCATTCCGGCGAGCAGCCGCATGATCTGGGCCTGCACGGTGACGTCGAGCGCGGTGGTGGGCTCGTCGGCGATCAGCACGTCCGGCTCCAGCGCCAGCGCCATGGCGATCATGACGCGTTGCCGCATGCCGCCGGAGAACTGGTGCGGGTGGTCGGCCAGGCGGCCGCGCGCCGACGGGATGCGGACGCGTTCCATCAGTTCGACCGCGGCCTCGCGGGCGGCGGCGCGCTTCAGTCCCCGGTGCACGCGCAGCATCTCGGTGATCTGGTCGCCGACGGTCAGCACCGGGTTCAGCGCGGTCAGCGCGTCCTGGAAGATCATCGAGATGCGGTCGCCGCGGTAGGCGCGGCGCCGCCTCTCGGGCATGCCGAGCAGTTCCTCGCCGCGCAGCCGGACCGAGCCGCCGGTGATCCGGGCGGGCGGGCTGTCGAGGATGCCCATGACGGCCTGCGCCGCGACGCTCTTGCCCGACCCCGACTCTCCCAGGACCGCGAGCGTCTCGCCCTCGGCGAGGGTGTAGGACAGGCCGTCGACCGCGCGGAAGGTGCGACCCCGTACGGTGAACTCCACGCGCAGGTCGCTCACCTCCAGCAGCGGCGCGTCGCGCGGCGTCTTCTCCTTGTCGTCCATGGTCACCGCAGTTTCGGGTCGAGGGCGTCGCGGGCGGCGTCGCCGAGCAGCAGCAGGGCGAGCACCGTGGCCGTCAGGAACACCGCGGGGAACAGCAGCAGGTGCGGGTGGTCCAGCACGTACGACTGGGCCTGGTTGAGTTGCAGCCCCCACGACACCTGGGGGTACTGGAGGCCGACGCCCAGGAAGTCGAGCGTGGCCTCTCCCGCGATCACGTTGCCGACGTTGAGGGTGGCGACCACCAGCACCGGCGCGATCGCGTTCGGCAGCACGTGCCTGCGCATGATCCGCGGGTCGGACGCGCCGAGCAGCCGCGCGGCCTGCACGTAGTCGGCGTCGCGGACGGCGATGACCTGCCCGCGCATGATGCGGACCATCGTCGTCCAGCCGAGCAGCACCAGCACCAGCGTCATCGCGCCGACGCCGTGGCCGGGGAAGGCGACGAGGATGACGGTCGCGCCGAGCACGAACGGCAACCCGAAGAACACGTCGGTGATCCGCGCGATCACCGCGTCGAGCAGGCCGCCGTAGTAGCCCGCGAGTGAGCCGAGGACGACCGCGATGACCAGCGCGAACAGCGTCACCGCGATGCCGATCAGCAGGGTCGGGCGGGCGCCGTGCACGACATGGGCGTAGTAGTCGCAGCCCGCGGTGTCGGTGCCGAACCAGTGCGCGCCCGACGGCCCGGCCTTGGCCTGGTTGGGGTCGCAGTCGGTGTTGACGGCCCGGCCGGTGAACAGCCGCGGCACCGCGGCCATCAGCCCGACGAGCGCGAGCTCCGCGACGCAGACCCAGAACAGGCGGCGCCGCCGCAGCTCGTACCAGGCGTCACGCCACAGCGAGGCGCGGACGTCGGAGATGGGCCCGCCGGCCTCGGCGACCGCCGCCGTCTCGGGTTCCTGAACGGACATTCCCCTCCCTCACTGGTACCGGATGCGCGGGTCGAGCAGCCCGTACAGCAGGTCCACGAGCAGGTTGACCACGATGAACACCAGCACGAGCAGCGTCACGGCGCCGACCACGACCGGGCCCTCCTTGAGCTGGATCGACTGGAACACCTGCTGGCCGACACCGGGCAGGTTGAAGATCCCCTCGGTGACGATGGCGCCGCCCATCAGCGAGCCGAAGTCGATGCCGAGATAGGTGACCACCGGGATCAGCGAGTTGCGCAGGGCGTGCCGGACGACGACGCGCCGCCACGGGAGGCCCTTGGCGCGGGCGGTGCGCACGTAGTCGGCGCGCAGGTTCTCGGCGAGGCTCGTGCGGGTGAGCCGGGCGACGTAGGACAGCCCGAGCGAGCCGAGCACGATGCCGGGCAGCAGGTAGCTGACCGGCCAGCCGTCGTCGGTGCCCGCCGACGGCAGGATCGGCCACTTCACGCCGAACAGCAGCTGCGCGCTGTAGCCCAGCACGAACACCGGCACCGCGATGATCAACGTGGTGCCGCCGAGCACGAGGGTGTCGGCGAGCCTGCCGCGCCGCAGCCCGGCCCACACCCCGAGCGCGACGCCGACGGCGAGTTCGAACAGCCAGGCGGTGACGGCGAGGCGCGCCGTCACCCCCCAGCGTCCGGTGAGCATGTCGGCCACGCGCTGCCCGTCGTAGTTCTCGCCGAGGTCGCCGTGCAGCAGGCCCCACATGTACTTGGCGTACTGGACGAGCAGCGGGTCGTTCAGGTTGTAGCGCTCCCGCAGCGCGTGCGCGACGGACGCGGGGATCGGCTTGTCCCCGGCGAGCGCGGTGATCGGGTCGCCCGGCAGGGTGAACACCATCAGGTAGATGAGCAGCGTGGTGCCCAGGAAGACCGGGACGGCCTGGAGGAGACGCCGCAGGGCGTAACGCCACATCCGCGGCTCACTTCACCGTCACGTCGTAGGCGAGCATGCCCGTGGCGTAGGGGGTGATGACGACGTTGTCGACGCGGGACGAACGCCCGCCCTGGCCCGCCCACGTCCACAGCGGGATCTGCGGCATCTCGCGGATCGCGATGTCCTCGGCCTGGTTGTAGTACTTCAGCGCCTCGGCCTGGTCGGCGCTGGCGTTGCCCTTGGCGATGAGGTCGTTGAACTCCTTGCTGCGCCAGCCCATCTTGTTGCCCGCCTCGCCCCACATGTTCTGCAGGTAGTTCTGGGCACTCGGGTAGTCGGCCTCCCAGTTCTGCCGGTAGGGGCCCTTCTGGGTGCGCTTGGACATCGCGGAGAAGTAGTCGGAGGCGGGCAGCTGCCGGAACTGGATGTCCTTGATGCCGAGGTTCTGCCGCAGCGAGTTCGCCACGATCTGCATCCACTGCGCGTAGCTGGGCTGCGCGTTGGAGAAGTACAGCTCCAGCGTGCCCTTGAAGCCGCCCGACTTGTCGTAGAGCTGCTTGGCCTTGACCGGGTCGTAGACGCAGGCCTCGCCGCAGGCACCCGCCCGGTAACCGGGGATGATCTTCGGCAGGAGCGAGTCGGCCGGGATGTAGTCGCCGTTGTAGACGGCCTTGTTGATGCCCTGCCGGTCGATGGCCATGGAGATGGCCCGGCGCAGGTCGGGGCTGTCGAACCTGCCGGTGAACAGCGGGAAGCCCAGGTAGTCGATGGTGCCCGTCGTCCGGGGCAGGAACCGGTCGCCGAGGACGCGCTTGGCCTCGGGGACCTTGTCGGCCGGGATGGTCTGCATCGCGTCGATGCGCCCGGCGCGCAGGTCCGTCCAGGTGGTGGCGGCGCTGGAGTAGCTCTTCCAGATGACGCCCTTGTTGCGCGGCTTGCGCGTGCCGGTGTAGCCGGGGAACGGCACCAGCTTGATCGGGCCGTTGCGGACCCACTGCCCGCTCATCTGGTACGGGCCGTTGCCGACGGGACTGTTCTCGTAGGCCTTGAGGTCCTTGAAGGCGGCCTTCGGCATCGGCGCGAACGCGGGGTAGGTGAGCAGCAGCGGGAACTGGCTGAAGGGCGCGCCCAGCGTGACCTTCAGCGTGGTGTCGTCGATGACCTGCAGGCCCGACAGCTTGTCGGTCTTCGGCTTGGCGTTCTCGTCCTCGGGGTTGAGGTCGCCGTACCCCTGGAAGTGCGAGAAGTAGTCGTTGGCCTCGTAGGCGTTCGGGCCGTAGGCGGCGTTGTTCCAGGCGTCGGCGAAGCTGGCGGCGGTGACCGGCTCCCCGTTGTGGAACTTCTGCCCGGGACGGATCTTGATGGTCCAGACCTTCTGGTCGGTGCTGGTGACCGACTCGGCGGCCGCCATGACCGGCTTTCCGTCGCGGCTCAGCCCGACGAGGTTCTCGAAGAGGTTGCCGATGACGTCGAAGGAGTAACTGCTGGTGGTGTTGCCGGGGATGAGGTGGTCGGGTTCGGGGTGGCCGACGGTGAAGACCCCGTCGCCGGACTTGCCTCCTCCGCCGCCGCAGGCGACGGTCGAGCAGGCCACCATGAGCAGGATCGCGCTGAGGCCGGCGGCCTTGGGGTGGGCCATGATCCTCCCTCCGCCCTGCGCCGGCTAGGGGGGTGTCCGGCGCGGTCGCAGGAGTCGTACCCGGGTTGATGATCTCGGTTCGTTGTTGATCAATTCGCAATCCGATCGAGACCGCGACGCCGCGGCACGGGTTCTGGAACCGGTCATGGTGCATTCAGACGGACGAACCGTACGGAAGGCGGCTCCATGCAGGAGGTAGCGGGCGGTGAGGCGGGCGCGCTGTGCGCCGAGCTGATCCGGATCGACACGACCAACGAGGGCCAGGGGGAGGGGCGACCCGAACGCCCGGCCGCCGAGCACGTCGCGGCGCTGCTCGACGAGGTGGGCGTCGAGCCGGTGGTCGTCGAGTCGGCGCCGGGCCGGGCGTCGGTGCTGGCGCGGATTCCCGGCACCGACCCGGACGCGCCCGCGTTCCTCGTCCACGGGCACCTGGACGTGGTGCCCGCCGACCCCGCCGACTGGAGCGTGCCCCCGCTGTCGGGCGAGGTCCGCGACGGGTGCGTGTGGGGGCGCGGCGCCGTCGACATGAAGGGGTCGGTGGCGATGACGCTGGCGGCCGTCCGGGCGCGGCTGCGCGCGGGCCGCCGCACGCGCGGCGACCTCGTGCTCGCCTTCCTCGCCGACGAGGAGTGCACCGGCGACTACGGCTCCCGGTACGTGACGCGCGAGCACCGGGAGTTCTTCGACGGCTGCACCGAGGCGATCAGCGAGTCCGGCGGGTACAGCGTGACGACGGGACCGGACACGCGCGTCTACCCGATCGCGGTCGGCGAGCGCGGCACCGCGTGGATGCGCCTGACGGCGCGCGGCACGGCCGGCCACGGCTCCAGGCCCGCGCCCGACAACGCCGTCGCCGAGCTGTGCCACGCGATCTCCCGGCTGGCCTCCCACGAGTGGCCGGTGCGGCTGACCCCGGGCGTGCGCGCGCTGCTGGACGGCCTCGCGGACGCCCTCGGCACCACGATCGACCACGACCGGCTCGACGAGGAGGCGCGGCGGCTCGGCCGGGTCGGCACGCTGTTCGCCGGGACCATCCGCAACTCGGCCAACCCGACCCGCCTGGACGCCGGATACAAGGTCAACGTCGTGCCGGGCTCGGCCACCGCGCAGGTCGACGGCCGTTTCCTGCCGGGCCTCGGCGAGGAGTTCCTCGCCACCGTGGACCGGCTGCTCGGGCCGAGGGTCACCCGCGAGTTCGTCAACTTCGAGCAGGCGCCCTCGGCCGACCCGCAGGGACCGACGTTCGCCGCGCTCGCCGGCGCGCTGCGGGCCGAGGACGCGGCCGCGCGGCCGGTGCCGTACGTGATGTCGGGCGGCACCGACGCCAAGTCGTTCGCGGCGATCGGGATCCGCAGCTTCGGATTCGCGCCGCTGCTGCTGGACCCGTCCCTGGACTACCAGGCGATGTTCCACGGCGTGGACGAGCGGGTGCCGCTGGCGGGCCTGGAGTTCGGCACAAGGGTGCTGGACCGGTTCCTCGACACCCGCTGACCCGCGGACGACCAACCGGCACCACGACCCCGGCACCCAGGGCGCGGAACGTGTCCCCGGCCTTGCGGACCGGCCAGCGGTCAGGCGGCGGCCGCGAGTGCGATTCAGGGCATCGACCGACCTCACCCCGGACGGAGGCGAGGTCAGGCCAGCCGACGGACGTTTCGTCCGCTCGGGCACCTGATGGAACCCGACCGGGAACGGTACCTTCGCGGTGGGTCCCGGATCAGGACACGCTGAGGGCGCAGTTGTGCCTGATGACCCGTTCGGCGGCGCGCAGGAAGAGCGCGGTGTAGAAGACGACGGCAGGGGCGGCCTGCCATCGGCTCGCTTCCCCGCCCGGTTCCGTCGCCTTGACGAACCACGCGGTGAGCGCCATATCCGTCGGTTCGGCAGGGACACTGCCCGGCAAGCCGACCTGGTCGGCCAGGGCGCGCATGGCTTCCAGCAGCCGTTGCGCGCTGCGGACCGTCGTGGTGTCGGCGTAGCTGGAGGGGATGGGCAGTCCGATCGGGCCATCGAAATCGACGGGGACGAGCACGTTCCAGTCGAAGCATCGACGCTGGTCGCCGGGCAACTCCTGATCGCAGAGCTCACCGAACCCACTCATGGGCGGGAACAGCTTCTCCTCGAACATCCGGCGGGTGGGGCGCGGCGCGGGCACGTAGGGCGGAAGGCCGCGTTCGGCAAGAGCGAGGTCCAGAGCCGAACCGCGCTGGATCAGCGGGTCGTTCCAGTCCTCGAAAGCCACCTGGGTGATGTAGACGCCCACGGCCCGGAGCCTAACGGGTGCTCGGGCGGCGTCTGCCGCCTGCGCCGCGTTCAGGAGGACGTGTGGTCCGGGGTGTCGCGGCCCGGGGCGCCGGGCAGGGCGAGGACGCGGGCCGCCAGGGCATGCAGGTAGGCGCGGAACTCTTCGAGTTGCTGCCGGTTGACGTGCCCGTCCCCGAAGCGCCCGCCCCGGTCGGCGGAGTAGACCATGCCGTGCCCGAGGAACCCGGAGACCACCCAGGGAAAGGTCCACAACGCGTAGTCCAGACCGGACGGGTCGGGGACGGCGTCCCGGATGGCGGTGGCGATCCAGGTGAGCTTGGTCCGGGAGTGACGTTCATCCAGGTCGGCGGTGTCCGCGGCGTCACCGGCGCGGCGGTGCAGCCACAGCCCGAGCATGTCGGGCTCGGAGGCGTAGAAGTCCAGGTAGGCGTCCAGGACGCGGATCATCCCCTGGTGGGTGGGGGTGAAGGCGTCCAGCGCGTCGGCCAGTGCTTTGCGCTCGGCTGCGGCGGCCCGCTCCATGACCTCCCGGTACAGCTCGGTGTTGCTGCGGAAGTACCGGCGCAGGGTGCCGGTCGGAACGCCGGCGGCCTCGGCGATCAACTCGGTGGGGGTTCCGTCCAGCCCCAACGCCGCGAACAACCGCGTGGCGGCGCGGACGATCCGCTGCCTGTCCTCCGTCGATTCCTTCTCTGTGATCATGTTGTTACCTTACGTGTCCGCGTTCGCGCGGCCGAACACCCCCGGCGGATGCGGAGTGCCGGGGGCGCGCGTTGCACGGCGCCGATGTCGTGGCCCGGCGACCGGCCTGGCCCACCGCCTGGTCAACGCACAGGTGGACGGCGGAGAGGAGGCGAGCCCGTGCCGACACCGCGACACATGAGGCCCGGCATCGGCGCTGAATGCGGGCGCGTTGCCGTCGTCAGGTCGGAACGCCGGGCCGACGAGGCCGAGGGCGGCCAGGTCGGCCCGGCACCGGCGATCGCGTGCGGTGGTCAGTCCAGCAGTTCCCGGACCGCGGACCTGAAGGTGTCCAGCGCCCCGAAGTAGAACCGGGGGCCGTAGGAGACCCGCGCCACTCCCAGCTCACGGAGCCTGGCCAGGTCCAGGCCGTTGGGCCGGGTGTTGCCGTTGACGGGGCCGGGCACCTGGGCGACCAGGGCGGCGACGTCCTGCTCGTCGCCGACGCCGATCGGGTAGACGCAGTCGGCCCCGGCCTCCAGGTAGAGGCGGCCTCGGCGGACCGCCTCGGTGACCCGCTCCTGCGGGGGCACCCCGGACGACCCCAGGAAGGCGTCGACACGCGCGTTGATGACGATCGGGACCCCGGCGTCGTCCGCGGCGGCCCGGACGGCGGCCAGCCGTTCGGCGTTCGCGCCGGCGTCGACCAACCCGCCCGCGCGGTGGTCGCTGTCCTCCAGGTTGCAGCCGACCGCGCCGACCTCCAGCAGCCGGTCCACCAGCTCCCGCGGCTCCATGCCGTATCCCGCCTCGGCGTCCACGGTGACCGGGACCGGCACCGCCCGGGCGATCCGCCCGGCCGCGGCGAACATCTCCTGCCAGGGCGCGCCCTCGCCGTCCGGGAAGCCGAGCATCGCCGAGACCGCCGCGCTGGCGGTGGCGACCGCGGGGAAACCGGCCTCGACCACGATCTTGGCGCTGGCCGCGTCCCACACGTTGGGCAGGACGAGCATCTCATCGGCGTGGTGCAGCGCACGGAGGGTGTCGGCGTGCGCTTTCAGTTCACTGGTCATGGCGGGCTCCAATTCAAGGGTGTCGTCCGGGGTGGATGCGGTCATGCGGATGGCTTCACGCGGGCTCGGGGGTCGGCTTCGATCACCTCCTCGACCGCCGGCGGCCTGAGGAGGCCGGTGGCCCAGGAGACCGGGACGGCGACGACGGCGATGGCCAGTCCGGTGAGCACCGGCGCCGAGGCGGTGGAGCCACCGAGCGCGGCCCCTCCGGCGGCCGATCCGACCGCGATGCCGATGTTGGCCGCGGAGGCGGGCAGCGAGGACGCCAGCTGGCCGCCGGGCCCGGCCAGGCTCACCACGCGGTACTGGAGCGAGGGCACCATGCCGAAGGCGAACAGGCCCCAGACGAGCAGCACCGGCGCCACGAGGACCGGGACCGCGCCGACGAGGTGGAGCGCCAGCAGGGCGACCGCCGTGCCGGTGGTGGCGACGGTCAGGGTGCGGGCGGCGTTCCGGTCGGCGAACCGGCCGCCGCCGAAGGAGCCGACCGCCGTGGCCACCCCGTAGGCCAGCAGGAACACACTGGTCAGCGCACCGGAGATGCCCGTGACGCTCTCCAGGAACGGAACGATGTAGGTCAACGCCGAGTACAGCGCGGCGAACACCAGCAGGTTCAGGCCCAGCACGGCCAGCACTCGGGGCGCGAGGGCATGTCTGACCTGGTCGCCCGCGCCGCCGCCGCTGCCGGGCACGGAGGGGACCAGTGCCAGGGTGGCGACCAGCGCGAGCACGCTGAGCGCGATGATCGCGGTGAACGAGCCGCGCCAGCCGAGCGTCTGGCCGGCCAGCGTGCCCAGGGGCACGCCCAGCGCGGCCGACACCGCGACACCGGAGACGACCACCGAGATCGCCCGGCCCATGCGCTCGGGCGGGACGACCGAGATGCCCGCCGCGAACGCGGCGGCGATGAACAGGCCCTGGAGCGCGCCGGTGAGGACGCGTACCGCCAGGAACAGGCCGTAGCCGTCGGTCAGCACCGCGACCAGGTTGCCCAGCGCGAACAGGGCGAGCGCGCCGGCGAGGACGGTCCGCCTGTCCAGCCTGATGGTGAGGGCGGTCAGGACCGGACCGCCGATGGCCAGGCCCAGCGCGTAGGCGGTCACCAGCGTGCCCGCCGCGGGAAGGGAGACGCGGAGGTCGGCGGCGATCAGGTTCAGCACGCCGACCACGAGCAGCTCGGCGCTGCCCAGCACGAACATTCCCAGGAAAAGCGTCGCCAGGGAGAGACCGGACCTGCCCCGACGCCGTACCGCTTGCGGGGTGCTCATACGCACCTTCCTTGTCGTTTCGCGGGGATCCGGCCGGGAGGAGAGGGACGCCGCCGTGGAGCTAGTCTTGCGGGAACGATCCCTAACAACGTAGGGAACGATCCCTAACATTGCAATACGGGAGGGGAACCGTGTATCGAACCGCCGCCGAGACCCGGGCGCACGTACTCGGGGTGGCCGGGGAGCTGTTCTACGGGAAGGGCATCCGGGCCACCGGGGTCGATCTCGTCGCGGCCGAGGCCGGTGTCGCCCCGACGACCCTGTACCGGTTGTTCTCCTCCAAGGACGGACTGGTCGGCGCGTACGTCGAGCACGCCGCCCAGGGATTCGAGGAGAGGTTCGAGGCGGCGGTCGCGGGCGCGGGCCCCGATCCGCGCGACCAGATCCTGGCCGTCTTCGACGCGGTGTTCGCGCAGATCGACTCGGAGGGGTTCCGCGGCTGCGCGCTTCTGATGGCGTTGGCCGAGTTCCCCGACGCCGACCTGCCCGCCCACCGCAACGCGGTCGCGGCGAAGTCCTGGTTCCGTCGGAGGATGAGCGAGCTGACCGGCCAGCTCGGAGTCGAGGACCCGGCCGAGCTGGCCGACCATCTCACGCTGGTCTTCGAGGGCCTGAACGCCTCCGCCCAGTCACTGGGCGCGGGCGGCCCCGCCAAGCGGGTGCGGACCCTGGTCGAGACCATCCTGTCGTCCGCCGCGCCCCCTCCCTCGGAGACACCGCGCGGATAGGGGCCCCGACACGCTTCCAGGAGGTTCGTCCCGAAATCTCCAGCGCCAACGCCCATGCCGAACGCGCGCGACGCGCGGAAACCCGCAATCGCGGCATGGGCGAAGACAACGTGCTCGGTCTGTCCGCTGGCGCCTTCGAAGCAGGTGCGGGATCTGGAAGTGGCAGCCCCGGTCGGCGTTCCCGAGAACCACCCCGAAGAAGCCATGGCTCTGGTTGGTGTTCTCGTCCTTAAAGCGGCCGCCGGCGACCTCCGAGGCCCAAGACACGGCCAGGTCGACAATGGGGCGATGTACGTCTACAAGCTGGCCAACTGGATCGACGACTTCGGCTCGTTCACGCCGCTGAACCGCTGGTCCACCTCGCCCGAGGACACCGCCTGGGCCCTGGCCGCCGTCCTCGCCCTCGCCGATGCCGCCGACACCCTCGGCTGGGAAGGCGACATGCGCCATCTGCCCGCCGTCGGTGTCCTGGCTTCCGGCACGCCGTTCCTCATCGTAAAGCAGAACTCCGACGGGCTCACCTTCATCATCACCGAAGCCGGGCACCAGCAGATCGCAGGCGTGGCCGAGGCTCAGGGCGCCCATGTCCTTCCCGCAGGCGCGCGGTTCACCGCCCAGGTCTCCACGCGGGTCATCGGTGCCAGAGAGCCAGGCTCCTTCCCACCGTCAGGGCCCGCGCGCCCCGGCTCCGACGAGCGTTGAACGCCGCACGCACTCAGGGACCAGGCGGTCCGGCCCACACCGTGACGCGTGCGCGGACGAGGTCGTGGTCCGAGAGGACACCGGCATCGTCAACGGCCGTCTCGCCGATCTCGGCTCCTCTCAGCACGACATCCCAGGTCAGCCCATCTCAAGGAGACACCGCACGCGAAAAGGCTTTGCGTTCTTCCGTCCGTGGCAGAAGCCTCTGACGTGTGCTGATCAGGAATGCCACCGCCGACGACTGGCCCGCCATCTGGCCGTTCTTCCACCAGATCGTCGCAGCGGGTGAAACGTTTCCCTACCCCCTCGACCTCGACGAAGAGCAGGGCCGCGCCATGTGGCTGGTCCCGGATCCGGGACGCACGGTCGTCGCTACCGACGGCACCGGCGCGGTGCTCGGCACGGCGAACATGTACGCCAACCGCTCGGGCAACGGCTCACACATCGCCAGCGCCAGCTACATGGTCGACCCGCGCCACCAGGGGCGGGGAGCCGGCCGGGCGCTGTGCGCGGATTCGCTGGCGTGGGCGCGCGCGGCGGGCTTCCGGGCGATGGTGTTCAACGCCGTCGTCGAGACGAACCTGCACGCCGTAAGGCTGTACGAGTCACTCGGATTCACGGTGCTGGGCACCGTACCGGGCGGCTTCCGGCATCCCGAGAAGGGCTACGTCGGTCTGCACATGATGCACCGCCCGCTGTGATGGTCACGCGCATCACCTGATCGCGTGATCAGCCGTCGGGTGAGGGTCCGGGCCGTTCAGCAGGCTGCTGCGCTGTTCGACCGCCCCATGCCGTGGCGGCCCCGAGTGCGTTCTCGGGGCCGCTCGTTGCGGCGCCGGCCCGCGCTCCGTTCGTGGATCAGGTGCTGCGCTGGTACTCGTACGCGCATGCCGTGTAGAGGGTGGACGCGGCGGCGTTGATGGTGGTGTCGACGTTGGGCTTGATGTTGATGGCCGGTTGCTGCTGCCAGTCACCGCCGCGCTTGACGAACGGGACCAGCCAGATGCCGTAGCTGATGTGGTTGGTGCTGGAGATGCTCGACTTGACCCGCAGCAGGGTGAACCCGGAGAACATCCGGGCGGCCCCCGGATCGCAGGTCAGGCCCTTGGAGCTGGAGATCGGGACGTCGGCGCTGGCGAGCCTGAGGGTCGCGGCGAGCCGGTAGTCGCCGGGAGCGCCGTTGAACAGGCACAGGTTGTTGGTGTTGCAGCTGGCGGCGGCGTTGGCCGGTGCGACGGCCAGGCCGCCGAGCGTGGCGCCGGCGACGGCGGCGGCCACGGCGATCCTGCGGGTGGTGGTTCGCATGGGGAGGCTCCAGTCCAAGGGTGATCAGATGTTGGCGGGTGTGCGTGCCGCCGAGGCACGATCGGACCGTTCTCGGCGGCCTTGCGAACGTCAGCGCGGTCCCGTGCACGGCCGGACGCGCCGGAGGCGGGTGACCAGGTCATAGGTGACGTGGCCACCCGGGGCGGCATGGGATCAGAAGTCGCTCAGGCAGATCCGGTGGAAGTACGCGGCGTCGAAGGTGTTGACGATCTGGTTGACGCCGACCTTGACGATGCCCACGGTGATGTTGCGGTTGGTCCGGTTGCGCACCATGTTGATGTTGCTGCTGAGCACCTGGCGGTTCGAGCTGCAGCCCGGAAGTTCGTCGGCGTGATGGGCCCACGTCCGCCGCCACACCTGCGAGCCGCCGACGTACTTGTAGGCGCACACGCTGCCGGTGTTGCAGGCCGCCGCGGCGTGGGCGGGCACGGCCGGCGCCGCCAGCGCGAGCAGGCCGCCGGC
>NZ_BCQR01000216.1 GCF_001552175.1 Actinomadura kijaniata NBRC 14229 | reverse complement strand
CCGGCGGGCCGCCAACGCGGCGCTGTTCCGCGACGCCTACGCGCGGTACTGCTGGGAGGTGGACGGCCTGGACGGCATCCGGCTGGCTCCGTTCCAGGTCCTGGCGGGCCAGGGCACCGCCTGGGCCGCCGCGCGCGACCACGGCTGGCACATGGAGATCGCCGGACGCCTCGCCGACGCCGACTCCTCGGGGCTGCTCCAGCGCACGGCGTTCCAGGTGGTGGACCTGGCGTCGCCGGAGTCCGAGAAGGCCGTGACCGGGTGGTGGGAGGAGCACACCGCCGCCGGGGGCGAGGGCATGGTCGTCAAGCCGCTCGGCCCCCTGCCCGAGGACCACAAGGTCCAGCCGGGCATCAAGTGCCGGGGCCGGGAGTACCTGCGGATCATCTACGGCCCGGACTACACCGAGCCGGCGAACCTGGACCGGCTGCGCGGCCGTTCGCTGGGGCGCAAGCGCTCCCTGGCCATGCGCGAGCACGCGCTGGGGGCCGAGGCGCTGGACCGGCTGGCCGCCGGGGAGCCGCTGTGGCGGGTCCACCAGGCGGTGTTCGCGGTCCTGGCGCTGGAGTCCGAGCCGGTGGACCCGCGCCTGTGACGCGCGCGTGCGCGGGGCCGGGCTCTCCGAGAGGGCCCCGCGCACGTCGCGGTCAGGTCGAGAACAGCATGTGGAACACGCCGCCGCCGTGGTACGGGCGGTGGTGGTGGACCGGAGCGCCGTGGTGGTGGTGCACCTGGACCGGGGGCGTGCCCGCCGCGGGCGGCGGAGCCGCGGCCCAGCCCGGACCCTGGGCCTCCAGACGGCTCAGCGCCTCCAGCTCCCCGTAGTCGAGGAAGATGCCCCGGCAGTTGTCACATTGCTCGATGTGGACGCCGCTGCGGGTGTAGGTCCGCATGACGCCACGACACTTAGGGCAGTGCATCGCTTTGTCGTCCTTCCGTGTGGAATCCCCAGGTAGAGGCTAAATGTAGGGCAGACGTCGCCGCACGTCATGCCGGGCGTCACGTCGGGCCGGTGTTCACGCCACCATCCTGGAGATCCTCGTGCAGGCGTCGACCAGGGCCGTCTCGGCCTCGTCGAGCGGGCGATCCGTCCCCCGCGCCGATATGACGCACGTGGCGGCGATTTGGATCGCCAAAGTTCGGGCCGGAATGTCCAGCCGTGCCCACGGGTCGCCCAGCAGCGGCACCGCCGGGCCCCCGGCGGCCCGGTAGGAGGTCAGGAACGCCGTCCAGTCCGCCGGGCGCAGCACCCCCGCCGAGTGCAGCGCGGCGGGCCGGGCCAGGTCCCAGACCGGGTCGCCGCGCCCCAGGTCCTCCACGTCGATGAACCGCCAGGACCCGTCCGGGAGCCGCACCATCTGCCCCAGGTGCCAGTCGCCGTGGATCAGGTGCTCCCCGGCCGGGTCCGGGTCGGGGGACCCCTCGCGGATCCAGGCCGGGAGGGTGGCGAACGCCCGCCGCACCTCCCCGGCCGCCGGGCCGTCCGGGAGGCGTTCCACCAGGCGCGCCACCCGGGCCGGGCGGCCCCAGCCCGGCGCGTCCGGCGGGACGGGCCGCCGGTGCAGGTCGGCCAGCAGCCGCGCGGCGGCCCTCCAGGGAAGATCATCGGGGTGGACGGGCTCGCCGAACGCCGTGACGGTGACGGTGCGTTCGCCGAAACCGCCGGTCACGCGCAGCGGCGGCCCCAGCGGGGCGGCGAACAGCTCCGGCAGGTCCCCGGCGAGCGCGACCCGCCGCCCCAGGTCCGGGTCCTCGCCCCGGTCGGCCTGGTGCGCCTTGACCACCACGTCGCCCACCCGCACGACCAGCACCCCGTGCCGGTCGTAGAGCGGCTCGGGGGGAGGCGTCCCGCCGGGACCGGCGCGTTCGCGGCCGATCCCGGCGAGCAGGTCGAAAAGCTCAGGCTGGGAGATGTCGGGAGACACCGGCCCAGTCAATCACTTCTCGTAGACCTCCATCTCCCACAGCGAGTAGCCGTAGGTGGACTTGACGCGCTGGGTGCCGTACATCCGCACCCAGCGGGCGTCGGCCGGGGTGAAGCCCACCCAGTCGTACATGCCGTTGCCGTTGGTGCGGCTGTGCACGGTGGTCCACCTGCCGCCGCCGGTGGAGATCTGGACCTGGTAGGCCTTGCCGTAGGCGGCCTCCCAGTTCAGCAGCACGAACCCGACCTTGCGCACGGACCCGAGGTCCACCTCGATCCACTGGGGGTCGCTGTGCTTGCTGGCCCAGCGGGTGGTGGTGCTGCCGTCGAACGCCTTCGGCCCCTCGCGCCCGGTGGCCTCGACGCTGGAGACCTTGGATCCCTTGCCCTGCGCCAGGTTGGTCATCTTCCGGTAGGTGGCCGTCAGCGTCACGTCCTGGGTGGGCGTGATGTTGTGCGCCGACGCGCCGCCGTCGGACCAGCCCACGAACTCGTAGGGGACGTCCCCGAGCATGACCCGCTGGGTCGGCGCGGCGATCGACACCGTCGAACCGGTGATCACCGAGCTGTCGAACGGCGCGGCCCTCGTCGTCTCGAACAGCGTCAGCGGCACGCCCGCCGGGCTGCTCTGCAACGTCACCTTGGTGACCTTGGGATGCAGCTCGACGCTCCGGGTGGCGGTCAGCCCGTCGGCGTCCCGGGCGGTGACCTTCAGCTCGATCCACGAGGGGTTCTCGTGGTCGGGCGCGGTGAACTCGCCGCCCGCGCCGTTCTGCCCGGTGATCGTGTGGGTGTGGCAGTTGCTCGGGCAGTGGTGCATGATGATCTCCCATTCCAGGGAGTCGCCGGTCAGCGCGCCGTCCTCGGCGTCGGTGGCCTCGGCCGCGAACTCCACCCGGTCGCCGACCGCCCACCTCAGGTCCGTCCCCGGCCTGGTGATCCGGACGGTCGGCGGGGTGGACCCGGCGGTGATCACCAGGGTGGAGGTGTCGGTGGCGCCGCGCGTGTCGGTGACCCGCAGCCCCACCGTGTAGCGGCCCTTGGCGGTGTAGGTGTGGGTCGGCTTGGCGGTGGTGGAGTCGTCGTAGGCCCCGTCGCCGTCCAGGTCCCAGGCGTAGGTGAGCGGGGTGTTGCCGTCGGCGTCGCTGGAGGTGGACCCGTCGAACTGCACCGCCAGCGGCAGGTTCCCGCTGGTCACGTCCGACTTGATCGCCGCGACGGGCGGGTTGTTGACGCCGTGGTAGGTGTAGCGCACGACCGCGCCGCCGATGACGTCCACGGCGAAGATGTCGCCGTTCGGCCCGGCCTGGAGGTCGACGATCCCGCGTGAGCCGGTCGCGAACGTGGAGATCTTCGTCTTGTCCGGCACCCCGTTCGTGCCGGGCTTCATCACCCACACGCACTTGCGGGCGTAGTCGGTGAAGAACAGCGCGCCCCGGTAGTCCTTGGGGTAGACCGTGCCGGAGTAGAACGCCATGCCGCTGGTGGAGGAGCTGCCGGTGCCGCACGCCTCACCCGAGACGATCTTGTTGGCGTGGTTGTAGACGAAGTGCGGCGCGGTGATCGAGCCCGATCCCGCCCGGTAGAGGTTCTCGCAGACCGTGAGGTTGGCGGCGTCGTAGCCCTTGGTGCGGCCGTTGCCCTCGTAGCAGGGCCAGCCGAAGTTGCGGACCTTCCTGGTCGGGTCCGGATGCCGGTTGACCTCCTCCCAGGTGGTCCAGCCGACGTCGCCCGCCCAGATCTCGTCGTTGCCGGGCCGCAGCGTGAACCGGTAGGGGTTGCGCAGGCCGTAGGCCACGATCCGCCGGGCGTTGTCGTCGCCGGTGGTCGCGGGGTTGCCCGCGGCGGCCTTGCCGGTGTCGGGGTTGATCCGGATGATCGTCCCGTCCAGCGTCGTGGGGTCCCTGGTGGTGCGCAGGTCCTGGGCGCGCAGCGCGCCGCCCTCGGCCGACGGGGCCTTCAGGCCGGTCCCGGCCCTGCCGGGCGGGTCGCCGCAGGCGTTGTTCTTCTGACCCCAGTCGGCGTAGCCGAAGCTCGCCCCGTCACCGCCGCTGGCGTACAGCGCCCCGTCCCGGCCGAACGCCAGCGTGCCCACCGAGTGGCTGGAGAACTGCTGGCACCAGTCCTCCAGCAGCACCTTCTCGGTCACCGGCCCGGCCTCGGCGCGAGTGGCCAGCGCCCCCGCCGCCGGGCTGGCCTGGCTCAGCACCGAGATGCGGCCCGCCACGACGCAGCCGGCGTTGTTGGCGCCGGGCGGATCGGGGCAGTTGTCGTTGGAGCCGTCGGAGGAGGGCCACTTCGGGTAGGGGCCGCCGAGCGGGCCGTTGTAGGTGTACATCACGTACACGCGCGGGTCGACGGGGAACTTCGGGTGCAGCGCCATGCCGAGCATGCCGCGGTCCCAGCCGTTGAACACCTGCCGGCGCAGGTCCGCGTAGATCTCCGGCGTGGTGTCGGTGAGCGAGGAGTAGAGCTTGATGATCCCGCTCTTCTCCGCGACGAACACCCGGCCGTCCGGGGCGAACCGCACCGCCGTGGGCCGGGTCAGCCCCGAGATGACGGCCTTCTCCTGGAAGTTGGTCGGGAGCGCCGCGGCGGCGGGCCGCGGCCAGGCGACCACCGCGATCAGCGTGGCCATGAGCGACAGTACGACGAGAACGGCTGCCGAACGGCGCGGTCCCCCGACCGCGAACCCCGTTGACGGACGTCCCCCCAGCAGAGCGTGAGAGGGCATGGTCCACCTCTTCGTCCGAGACCCCTGGCGGGACGGAGGCGAAAAGTCCCACCTGAGCGCAGAATGAATCACTTCGGCAGGTAGGGAACGTTCTGGACCGCTTGTGGTCATCAGGACAACGGGCCGCGCGTTCGCGGCGTCGTCCCCTCGGGTGGGCGTCGAAAAGCGGGAGGAACCGGGGCTTCGCGGACGCGTTTCATCTCACGGCACGGGCGGGCGCTCGCGCTCGCGCAGCCGCCGGCGCAGGACCTTGCCGAGGACGCTGCGCGGCAGCTCCGCGCACGGGCGGAACTCCGCGGGCACCTTGTAGTGCGACAGGTACCGCTCGCAGTGGCGGCGCAGCTCGTCGGCCGAGAACGGGTAGGCCGGATGCTCCACGACGTGGGCGATCACGCGTTCGCCGCGCCGGGGGTCGGGCACCCCCACCACCGCGCAGTCGATCACGGCGGGGTGGCGGCGCAGCACCTCCTCCACCTCGCCGGGGAACACGCTGAACCCGCTCACCTTGATCAGGTCGCGGCGGCGGTCCAGGATCGAGAAGAACCCGTCCTCGCTCATCACCGCGATGTCCCCGGTGCGCAGCCAGCCCTTCGACAGCACCCGCGCGGTCTCCAGCGGCCGGTTCCAGTACCCGGCGAACACCTGCGGGCCGCGCACCACCAGCTCGCCCGGCTGGCCCGGCGGCAGCAGCCGGGTCGGCTCCCGCGGATCGACGACCACCGCGTCGGTCAGCGGGAGCGGCACGCCGACGGTGAGGTTGCGGGCGTCGGCGGTCAGCGGGTTGGCGGTGACGGCCGGGGACGCCTCGGTCAGGCCGTAGCACTGGATCAGCCGGTGGCCGCCGAGGGACTCCAGGCGTTCCACGGTGCGCTGCTCCAGGGGGTAGGTGCCGCAGACGAACACCCGGACCGGGCGCAGGAGGCGGGGCTTCATCCCCGGCGCGTCCAGCACCTCGTCGTACAGCAGCGGCACGCCCGGGAAGATCGTCGGCCGGTACCGCCGGATCGCCCGCACGGTCCGCCTCTGATGGAACCGGGGCAGCAGCACCACCGCCCCGCCCGTCATCGCGGGCGCGACCAGGCTGCTGGTCAGCCCGAACGCGTGGAACAGCGGCAGCACGGCCAGCGTGACGTCCTTCGGGCCGCTGGCGCTGTCCCAGGCGTTCTGCTGGACGGCGTTGGCGACCAGGTTGCGGTGGGTGAGCATCACGCCCTTGGGGCGGCCCTCGGTGCCGCCGGTGTAGAGGATGACGGCCAGGTGCCGCGCCGGGTCCAGCGGGTACTGCCGCACCCCGCGGCGCGGGGGCCGCTGCATCTCGGCGAACGGCACCACGTCGGCGTTGCGGATCTCGGCGGTCAGCGCGCGGCGCATGCGCTGCGCCTGGAGCAGCGGCAGCCGCAGCGCCAGCCGGGCCCGCGCCGGCAGGTAGTCCAGCAGCGAGGTGACCACCACCTGCTCCAGCGGCAGCCGGTCGCGGATCGCGGCCACCGTCGGGTGGGAACGGTCCAGGACCACCGCGACGCGCGCACCGCAGTCGGCGAGCTGGTGGTGCATCTCCTCCGCGGTGCACAGCGGGTTGATCGGCACCGCGATGGCGCCGCGCCGCCAGATGCCGAAGAACGCGATGACGGCCTGCGGGCAGTTCGGCAGCACCAGCGCCACCCGGTCGCCGGGCTGCACGCCGAGCCGGTGCAGCCCGGCGGCGAACCGTTCGGCGGCCCGGTGCAGCCCCCGGTAGGTGAGGCGGCGGCCGAAGTAGTGCAGCGCCGGCCGGCGGGGGTGGCGCGCGGCCGAGTCGTCCAGCAGTCCGGTGACCGGGATGTCGGGTACGTCAGGTCGCGTGGGAACGTTCGGGGGATACCACTTGGTCCACGGCAGGGGTCGACGTGACGAGGGCCACATACCCGGCGATTCAATCATCAAAGCGGCATCGATGTCCGCCGTCGGCGGCCGGATCCCGGGGCCTGGCTAGGGTGGTGGCCCATGAGCGATTTCCGTCGGGTGTCGTCCCGTGTGGTCTACGAGAACCGTTGGATGGCCGTCCGCGAGGACGAGTTCGAACGCCCCGACGGCTCGCGCGGCGTCTACGGCGTGGTCGACAAGCCGGACTTCGCGCTGGTCATCCCGTTCGAGAACGACGGGTTCCACCTGGTCGAGGAGTACCGCTACCCGGTCGGCCGCCGCGCGTGGAACTTCCCGCAGGGCTCGCTGCCCGACCGCGCCGCCGGCGCCCCCGAGGAGCTGGCCCGGCGCGAGCTGGCCGAGGAGACGGGGCTGCGCGCGGGCACGCTGACGCGCCTCGGCACCCTGCACGCCTCGCACGGGACCAGCAACCAGCACGTCCACGTCTTCCTGGCGACGGACCTGACGCCGGGGGAGCCGTCCCGCGAGCCGGAGGAGCAGGACATGCGGCAGGCGTTCGTGTCCCGCGACGAGTTCAAGAAGCTGGTCCGCGAGGGCGTGATCGCCGACGACTCCACGGTCGCCGCCTACACCCTGCTGCTCCTGCACGAGGAGGGCCTCGCCCGGTGACGGGCCGGGGGAGACAAGGGCGTTAACGGGATGACAACCGAACCGTTGCCTCCAGGGCCCTGGGACGTTATCGGCCCGCTTCACGATCGCTCGCGTGATCCCGACATTCGTGACAGACAGGGCCCGTTGGCTGCTCGCGACGGCCGGGGCGGTGCTCGCGGCGACCGCCGTGGCCGTCCCCGCCCACGCGTCCGCGCCCCTGCCCGCCCTCACCCCCAAGGCCGAGACGCCCCCGCTCCACGACGACGAGGCGGGCGGTAACTCCGACGCCGACGACCCCGCCATCTGGCGAAACGACGCGGATCCCGACCGCAGCCTGGTGGTCGCCGCGGTCAAGGAGGGCGGGCTGCGCGTCTACGACCTGGACGCCCGCCCGGTGCAGTCGGTCGCCCCGCCGCCCGCGCCCGGCCCGGACGACGCGCCCGGCCGGTTCAACAACGTCGACCTGGTGCACGGCCTGCGCCTGGGGGCGTCCCGCGCCGACGTCGCGGTGACCAGCGACCGCGGCCACGACCGGCTGCGGATCTACCGGATCGACCCGGCGCGCCCCGGCGGCCCGCTGGCCGACGTCACCGACCCGGCCGCCCCGCGCGTGTTCTCCGCCGACCAGGACGAGGTCAACGAGCAGGCCACCGCCTACGGCCTGGCCACCTGGACCGACCGGGCGACCGGCCGTTCCTACGCCCTGGTCAGCCGCCGCAACCGCACCGCCGTCGCGCTGCTGGAGCTGACCGGGACGGCCACCGGCTCGGTGACCTACCGCAAGGTGCGGACCCTGGAGCTGCCGTCGGCGTTCCGGCTGCCCAACGGCGCCACCTGGACCCCGTGCGCCGAACCGGGCGAGCTGCCCCAGGTGGAGGGCATGGTGGTGGACCCCGCCAACGGCATGCTCTACGCCGGGCAGGAGGACGTCGGCGTGTGGCGCGTGCGCGCCGACCTCACCGGGACCCCGAAGCTGCTGGACAGGGTCCGCGAGTTCGGCGTCCCCGGCGAGTACGACGAGGAGACCGGGGAGTGCGTCCCGGGCCCCGACCCCGGCTACGGCGGCAAGCGGCTGTCGGCCGACGTGGAGGGCCTGACCCTGCTGACCGAACCCGACGGCGACGGCCACGTGCTGGTCTCCAGCCAGGGCGACGACACCTTCGCCGCCTACGACCGCGAGCTGGACGAGGGCAACGAGTACGAGGGCGGCTTCCGCGTCACCGCGGCCTCCACGACCCTCGACGGCTCCGAGGAGTGCGACGGCGCGGCCGCCCTCAACAAGCCCCTCGGCAGGCGCTACCCCCACGGCCTGCTGGTCGTCCAGGACGGCCGGGAGACCCCCGCCGACCCCGCCCGGGAGGCCACCGGCTTCAAGTTCGTCGACCTGGCCAAGGTCCGCAAGGCCCTGGACTGACAACCGGAACGCGGCGCCGCCCCCGGCCGACGCCGCGTTCGCCGTACCCTGGCGAGGAAGGCCCGCTCCCTCCGGCAGGAAGGTCGAGGCGACGGCGTGAACGGCGACGAGCCCCTGGTGCACCGCGTTCTCCTCGCCGTGGACATTCAGGGGTACGGCCAACGCGACACCCGTCAGCAACTGGAGACGCAGCGGCAACTGAACCGCCTGCTCGACGAGGCCGCCGCAACCGCGGGCCTGGACCGGGCCCTGTGGCGCAAACAGGTGGGTGGCGACGGCGAGCTGAGCGTCCTCCCGGGGGAGACCGACCCGGCGTCGGTCGGTGACCTCGTCCTCGCCCTGGAAGCCGGGCTGGAGACGCTCAACCGCTCCCGTCCGCTCAGGCTGAGGCTCAGGCTCGCGCTCCACCACGGCCCCCTCGCGGAAGGACCGTTCGGCCCCTCGGGGGACGCTCCCGTCGTCGTGCAGCGGCTGCTCGACGCCGGACCGCTGCGACGCCTCCTCGCCGACGATCCCGGACGCGACCTGGCGGTGGTCGTCTCCGACTCCCTCTACGCCGACGTCATCCGCACCGGTTTCAGCGCGCTGCCGCCCAACGGATTCCAGCCGATCAGGATCACGGCCAAGGGCACCGTCTTCCAGGGGCACCTCCTCGTGCGCGACCCCTCCACTTCGAGGCCGGGGCCATGGGGACCCCGGCCTCGATGAGAGGGGGACCGGATCAGTGGCTCTGCGCCCACCAGACGACCAGGGCGACGAGGCCCGAGCCGGCGGCGGCCCCCGCTCCCCGGACGAAGGCGAACATCGCGGCGCGTGCGAGGCGCCGGGGGAGCCGGCGGGCTTCGTTCCGTGGCATTCGATCCTCCCTGTGTCTCGGTCTCCGGGACCTGAACCCGGAAAGGAGAGTGCGACCGGGACCGCGTCCGCCGCGACGGAGAACGGGCGCGCCGGACGAACCGGACGGGAATGCGAGGCCGGAACGGGTGCCCGCATCGGCCGCCACGGGCACGGCGGCTGACGGGCGGGCACCGGAGAGGGACGCGGAGGCGGGTCGTGGCGGAGGAGCGGGAAGGGTTCCTGAGACTCCAGGAGGCCCTGCGCGCCCTCGAAGCCCAGGCCGTGATGGCGCGGAAGGCCAGGGGACGTCCGCATTCCCGGCGTGAGGCCGCGCGGGAGGCGCGCCGCTTCCACACCGACGTGGACGCCCGACGGATCGGGGAGTGGCTGCGCCGGGACGACGGCCGGGCGCCCCGCGACCCCGACCAGGTGTGGGCGCTCGTGCGGGTCTGGTGCGGATGGGCGGGGCGGGAGCCCGCCAGGGACGAGCGCCGGTACTGGAACCGCCTCGTCGAGGAGGCGCGGCCCCGGCGCGCCGACCGCACGGGCGGAGTGGGACTTCCCCTGTCCCTCTGGTCGGACCCGCTGGCCTTGGAGGTGCATCCGGCCATCGAGCACGCCGGTCGCGGCCTGCCGGCGCTGCCCGCCTACGTCCGGCGCGGACACGACGACGCGCTGGGCGAGGCGGTGCGCGGCGCGCGGGAGCGCAGCGCGATGGCCGTTCTCGTCGGAGAGGCGGCGACCGGCAAGACGCGCGCGTGCTGGGAGGCGCTGGGCCTGCTGCCGGAGGACTGGCGGCTGTGGCATCCGATCGCGCCGAGCCGTCCCCGCGCGGCGCTGCGGGACCTGCCGTCGGTCGGTCCGCGCACGGTGGTGTGGCTGAACGACCTCCAGCACTATCTGCTGACCCCCGGCGGCGACCTGGGCGAGCAGGTCGCCGCGGAACTGCGGGCCCTGCTGCGCGATCCGGGGCGCGGACCGGTGCTGGTGCTCGGCACGCTGTGGCCGCGCCACTGGGCCACGCTGACCGGCTACCACTCGCCCGAGGAGGACCCGCACGCCCAGGCGCGGGCGCTGCTCGCCGGGCACGGCATCGTGGTCCCCACCACGTTCTCCCCGCTGGAGCTGGACCGCGCCCGCGCGGTCGCGGAGGAGGATCCGCGCCTGGCGGAGGCGGTCGGCAACGCCGAGGACGGCCACCTCGCCCAGTACCTGGCGGGCGGCCCCGCCCTACAGATGATCTACCGGACGGCCGCGCCGCCCGCGCGGGCGCTGCTGGACGCGGCGATCGACGCGCGGCGGCTGGGCCACGGGCCGCTGCTGCCCAGGCGCCTGCTGCTGGACGCCGCTCGCGGCTACCTCACCCGGCCGCAGTGGGAGATGCTGGAGGAGGGCTGGCCGGACACGGCGTTCTCGCAGGCCACCGACCATCGCCCCTGCCGGGGGGCCCGCGCGCCGCTCACCCCCGTCCGGCCCGCGCCGGGCGACGGGGGCGGCGGCGAGCCGCGCTACCGGCTCGCCGACTACCTCGAACAGCTTGGGCAGGCGGAGCGGCGCACCCTCCCGGTCCCCGGGGCGCTGTGGGCGTCGTTGCTCGCGCACGCGGCGGGCCCGGACCTGATCCGGCTGGGGCGGCAGGCCCAGGAACGCGGGCTCTACCGGCTCGCCCTGGATTTCTATCGGGCCGCCTGGGAGACGGACCCCGAGGGCACCGACGCGATGCTGTGGTCGGGCGACCTGCACCGGAACGCCGGACGCGTGGCCGAGGCGCTGTCCTGCTACCGGCGGGCGGCCGAGGGAGGCGACCCCTACGCGTGGCATCGGGCCGCCGAGACGCTGCGCGGGGTGGGACGCGTCGACGAGGCGCTGTGGTGGTACGACAGGGCCGTCGCCGACGGCCTGTCCGACGCCCTGACCGACGCGGCGGACGCGCTCATCGAGGCGCACCGGCCCGACGAGGCGGAGCCGCTCCTGCGCAGGGCCGTACGCGCGGGTGTCGAACAGGCGGCGGGGAGACTGGGCGAGCGGCTGCTCCGGCGGGGCGCGGTGGACGAGGCCGTGCGCTGCTTCCAGGAGGGGGCGCGGTCCGGAGAGACGCTCTCCCTGAACCGGACGGTCGCGTTGATGACCGAACGCGACGGGCGTGACGCCGCCGTCGCCTGGCTCGCCTCCCACCGGCCCGGCGGCGCCGCCAGGACGGCGGCGGTGATCGGGGACCTGCTGTGGCGGTCCGGCGACCGGTCCGGGGCGATCGACGCCGTACTGCCGCACTGCGCCGCCGACCCCGCCCTGATGCGAACGGCCGCGCGTTGGTCGGCCGACGAGGGACGACGGGACGAGGCGATCGCGCTGTGCCGTCGCGCGGCCGAGGGCGGCGACACGGGCGCCATGCGGGAGGCGGCCCGGCTGCTGGAGGCCGCCGGACGCGTGAGCGAGGCGATCGGGTGGCTGCGCGAGCGGGCGGACGGAGGCGACCGGGCGGCGTCGCGGCAGGCGGTCGCGGCGGCGCTCCGGGCGGGGTGCCCGCAGGCGGTGCTCCCCTGGCTGGAGGACAAGGCCGAACGGGGAGACGCCACGGCGCTGTGGCACCTCATGGACCTGCTGGCCCGTACCGGCCGGACGCCGGACGCGCTGGCGGCGTACGAGCGGTTCCGCGGCGCCCCGGGCGTCGCCGGCGTGCGACGGCGGGCCGACCTGCTGCACGATGCGGGCCGCCTCGACGAGGCGATCGCCTGTTACCGCGCCGCCGCCGACGACGGGGACGACCTGGCGCTGGTGCGGGCCGTGCACCTGATGGGGGAGGCGGGCCGGCCGGAGGAGGCGGTCGCCTGGCTGCGTTCGCGCGCCGAACGGGGCGACCCGACGGCCCTGCGCTGGGTCATCGACCTGCTGCTGGGGCTCGGCCGGGCGGACGAGGCGATCGAGTGGCTGCGCGTCAGGGTCGAGGACGGCGACGCCGACGCGCTCGGCTGGGTCGCCAACCTCCTGCGCGACGCGGACCGCGTCGACGAGGCGCTCGCCTACTACCTGCGGGGGGCCGAGGCGGGCATGGCCGCCCCGGACCCCGGCGACGAGGACACCGGCGCGCTGGCGCTGGCGGCCGCGCTCCTGCGCAGGGCCGGACGCCATGACGAGGCTGTCCGGGTGGTGCGCGACGGGCTGGAACCTGAGGGGCGCATCGCCCACGCCGCGGCTTTCGCGGGGCCTTAGCGGTTCCTTAAGCGGGCCCTAAACGGGTGTTCGCGTGGGGCGGGCGGTGCGAGGTTCGTCCCGTGGCACTGCGAGAGAAGACCAACGGGCTCGGTTCCGGCGTCGTCGCGGAGCGGGCGGTGATGGTGCGGGCGCTGCGGGCGCTGCCGGCGGCGCACCAGGAGATCCTCGACGAGACCCTGTTCCGGCGGCGGAGCGTCAACGAGGCCGCCGCCGCGCTCGGCGTTCCCGTCGAGACGGTCAAGGTCCGCGTCTACCACGCGCTGCGCGCCCTGCGGATCGCGCTGGACACCCCCCGGGCCTGAACCGGGGAACGGCGCGGGCGAAACCGGTTCCGGTGGCCGGGCAGGGGGGCCGTCCGCGCCCCGCGGCCCTTTGTTCGGGGCGTCGATTCCGCCGCTCCGAATAAAGGGTTGCGATCCGGGAACCCATCGGGCAGAGTAAACGTCGTACAGAACAGCGGGACCAACGGAAGGGAGAGGGCGATGCGACGTCATCACCGAATGCGCAGCAGTAGCCGTCCCCACGGTCCCGGGAGGCGTGCCATGCGGTAGCGAACCGCGCGGCCGAACGCCATCACCGCCCACGGACCTGGGGATCCGTTGGGCGGTTTCGCTTTTCCCCGGAGGGTTGGCCGAGCGGTAAGGCAGCGGCTTGCTAAGCCGTCGTCAGGGTCACCCCCTGCGTGAGTTCGATTCTCACACCCTCCGCCGGGACGGATAGGTTCGCTGGTGCGGACGGTGGTCTCATAAACCACTCGAGGTGGGTTCGATTCCCGCATCCGTCACTTGTTCACGCTGTTTTCCATAATTAAATAAACGAGTCTCCGTGGCGTAGTGGATAACGCGTCGGACTACGAATCCGAAGATCGCAGGTTCGAATCCTGCCGGGGACACGGCGGCCGTGGTGTGGTGGTCTGCACGTCAGGTTGTGGTCCTGAAGGTCCACGGTTCGACTCCGGGCGGTCGCCCTTCGCGGCCCCGTCGGCATCCCCCTGCCCGACGGGGCCGCGTGCCGTGCGCGGGGACGGAAAGTGGGTCTTGCCGGGGGCCGGAGATCGACCTACGGTGCGTTTGTTGGCGGCGACAACCAATTGCGCCGGTTCGTGCGAGCTCCCACCCCGGAGGCGGATGATGCGCCGAACACGACCGTCCCGAGTCCTCACCCTCGCCCTGTCGTCCGTGCTGGCGTTCTCCGGAACGACCGTCGCGGCCGGGGCAGACACCGGCCGCGACCCCGTCAAGCGGCGGGTCGAGGCGTTGCTGAGGAGCATGACCCTCGACGAGAAGATCGGCCAGATGACCCAGGCCGAACGGGCGAACATCACGAACGAGGAGGTCACCCGCTACCGCGTCGGCTCGATCCTGTCGGGCGGCGGCTCCACCCCCACCCCGAACACCCCGCAGGCGTGGGCCGACATGTACGACGGCTTCCAGCGCGCCGCGCTCGCCACCCCGAAGAGGATCCCGCTGGTCTACGGGGTGGACGCCGTGCACGGCCACAACAACGTCGTCGGTGCGACGATCTTCCCGCACAACATCGGGCTGGGCGCGACCCGCGATCCGCGCCTGGTGCAGCGGATCGGCCGCGCCACCGCCGAGGAGGTGGTGGGCACCGGCCCGACCTGGAGCTTCGCGCCGTGCCTGTGCGTGGCCCGCAACGACCGGTGGGGCCGCACCTACGAGTCGTTCGGTGAGATCCCCGAGCTGCCGACCCGCATGTCCACGGTCATCACCGGGCTGCAGGGCCGCCCGGGCGGGCCCGCGTCGGTGATGGCCACCGCCAAGCACTACGTCGGCGACGGCGGCACCACCGGCGGCAAGGACCAGGGCGACACCCAGGTGTCGGAGGCCGAGCTGCGCCGGATCCACCTGCCGCCGTACCGCGAGGCCGTGCGGCGCGGTGTCGGGTCGGTGATGGCGTCGTTCAGCTCGTGGAACGGCCTGAAGCTGCACGCCCACAAGTACCTGATCACCGACGTGCTCAAGCGCGAGCTGCGGTTCGACGGCTTCGTGGTCTCCGACTGGAACGGCATCGACCAGATCGACGGGCAGCCCGGCTTCACCGCCGAGGAGGTCCGCACGGCCGTCAACGCGGGCATCGACATGTTCATGGTGCCGCAGGAGTGGCGGCGCTTCATCGAGACGCTGCGCGCCGAGGTGCAGGCCGGGCGCGTGCCGATGGCGCGCATCGACGACGCCAACCGCCGCATCCTCACCAAGAAGATCCAGTTCGGCCTGTTCGAGCGTCCCTTCGCCGACCGCCGGTACCTGGGGACGGTCGGCAACGCCGAGCACCGGGCCCTCGCCCGCGAGGCCGTCGCCAGGTCCCAGGTCCTGCTGAAGAACGACCGGAACGTCCTGCCGCTCGACCGCCGGAACAACAAGATCTTCGTGGCGGGCAAGAGCGCCGACGACATCGGCATCCAGTCCGGCGGCTGGACGATCACCTGGCAGGGCTCGCCGGGGAACATCACGCCCGGCACGACGATCCTGCAGGGCATCCGGCAGACGGCCGGGCGCGGCACGACCGTGACCTACTCCAAGGACGGGACGGGCGTCGACCGTTCCTACAAGGCCGCCGTCGCGGTCGTCGGCGAGCTGCCCTACGCCGAGTTCGAGGGCGACCGGCCCGGCTCGATGGGGCTGGACGCGACCGATCTGGCCACGCTGGAGCGGCTGCGCGCCTCCGGCGTCCCGGTGATCGTCGTGCTGGTCTCCGGCCGCCCGCTGGACATCGCCGCCGAGCTGCCGAAGTGGAACGCGCTGGTGGCGTCCTGGCTGCCCGGCACCGAGGGCCGCGGCGTCGCCGACGTGCTGTTCGGCGTCACGCGTCCCACCGGGAAGCTTCCGGTGACGTGGATGCGCGGCGCCGACCAGCAGCCCATCAACGTCGGCGACGGCAAGAAGCCGCTGTTCCCGTTCGGCTACGGCCTCACCTACCGCCGTCGCTGAGCGTCTCCGCCAGCACCTGGCCGGGCGCGGTCGGCTTGACCCCGAAGATCTCCTCGATCCGGGTCGAGTCGACCGTGAACGGCCGGTGCGACATGTACGAGGTCTCCCACAGCTCCTCCCAGAACGGGTCGGCGGCGCCGAGCAGCGTCAGCTCCCGGTCGGACATGGTCTCCAGCCGGGGTCGCGGGGCTCCGGCGAGGTCGGCCAGCGTGGTCGCCAGCTCGCGGACCGGGACGTTGCTGACCGGCGCGTGCCAGGCCCGCCCGAAGGCGCGCTCGTCGCGGGAGACCGCGACGAGCGCGGCGGCCGCGTCGCCGATCGCGGTGAACGCGTGCGGGACGTCGAACTCGGCCGGGACCAGCGCGAGCCGCCCGGCCAGCACCTTCGGGACCACCATCAGGTTGAAGATCGAGTACGCGCCCAGCCCGTAGAACTGCCCGGCGCGCACCTCGGTGACCGGGACGCCGCCGTCCAGGGCCTCCCGCCACATCCGCGCCCGCACCCTGCCCTTGGGGCCGGTGGCGTCCAGCGGGTGGTCCTCGGTGAGCGTCCCCTCGGGCGGCCCGTAGCCGTAGAGGTTGCCGAGCATGACGTAGTTCGCGCCGGTGCGGCGGGCGGCCTCCAGGATCGCGCCGAACAGCGGCGGGATCGTCTCCGGCCAGGTGTGGTACGGCGGCATCGCCGCGTTGAACAGGGTCGCCGACCCCTCGGCGGCCTCGGTGAGCCGGCCAGCGTTGTTGGCGTCGAGCGCGATCCGCTCGACCAGGGGGTGCTCGGGGCCGTTCCCGCTCCGGCTCACCATGCGGACCCGGTCGCCGGACCCGGCCAGCAGCAGCGCGGTGGCGCGGGCGGTGGCGCCCGCGCCGACGATCGTGTGTGAGGTCATGTCCCCACCCTCGCGCCGGGCGGGGAGAATCGGCAGGGGAGAGATCGCCAACCGACCGGAGGATCCGGCCAATGCACCGCATCGTGTTCGTCGCAGTCCCGCCGGTGATGGCGTTCGACCTGGCCATCGCGCAGATGGTGCTCGGCGCGGCGACCGTGGACGGCCGTCCCGGCTACGCGGTGCGGGTGTGCTCGGCCGAGTCGGGGCCCGTCGAGACCGTGGGCGGGCCGCCGCTGCTGACCGAACTCGGCCTGGACGCCGCGGCGGACGCCGACACGGTCGTCGTGATCGGCGGCGGGGGACGCGAGGACGTCGACCCGCGCGTGCTGCGGACGGTCCGCGACGCGCGCGCCGCCGGGCGGCGGGTGGCCGGGATCTGCACCGGGACGTTCGTCCTCGCGCAGGCGGGCGTGCTGGACGGCCGCCGCGCGACCACCCACTGGGGCCTGACCGGCGACCTGGCCCGCCGCTTCCCGGCCGTGCGGGTCGAGCCGGACGTCCTGTACGTCGCCGACGGCCCGGTCGTCACCTCCGCCGGGGCCGCCGCCGGCGTCGAGCTGTGCCTGCACCTGGTGCGCGAGGACCACGGCGCGGCCGTCGCGGCGGAGGCGGCGCGCGGCACGGTCGCGGCCCCGCCGCGCCCCGCCGACCAGCCCCAGACGGTCCGCACCCCGTTCCCGCCCGACCGCGACGCCTCCCTGGCCGCGACCCGCGCGTGGGCGCTGGAGCGGCTGGAGGAGCCGCTGACCCTCGCCGTCCTGGCCGCGCACGCCAACATGAGCACCCGCACCCTGACCCGCCGCTTCCACGACGAGACCGGCCAGAGCCCGCTGCGGTGGCTGCTGCACCAGCGCCTGGAGCGCGCCCGCGAGCTGCTGGAGCGCACCGACCTGCCGATGGACCAGGTCGCGCGCCGCAGCGGCCTGGGCGGCGCCGACTCGCTGCGCGCGCACATGGTGCGCCGGCTCGGCGTGACACCCAGCGCCTACCGCGCCGGCCGCGCGGTGGCCGGTAGCGTGTGACGACCATGAGAGGGAAGCGGAACGGGCACGGCCGCCGCGGGGCGACCGTGCTGGTATGGATCATGGTGTTGCCGTTCGCCGCCTGGGCCGTGCTGCGGTGGACGGGGTACGAGCCCGGCTTCCGGTGGCGGCAGCTGGTGGCGTTCACCCCCTACGTGGCGGCGGCCGCGCCCGTGGCGCTCGTGGCGGCGCTGGCGCTGCGCCGCTGGCCCGCCGCCGTGGCCGC
>NZ_BCQR01000215.1 GCF_001552175.1 Actinomadura kijaniata NBRC 14229 | reverse complement strand
GCGCCCAGGCCGACGCCCGCCAAGCCCGCCGAGCCCAGGCCCAAGGACCCGAGCGGCGTGCCCCGGCCCCGTGGCGGGGCCGCCCCCGCGCCGTCGTCCCGCCCCGCGCCCCCGCCGCTGTGGGGCAGGCGGGGCAACGACGAGGGCCCGCCGATCCCGTTCTGGCTGCGGCCCGCGGACGAGACCTCAGGTGAGCGAGAGCGCGGCGAGTAATGAACCCGACCGATCGCCAGCGCAAACTCCTGTTCGGCGGGCTGGTGGTGGCGCTGACCGGCCTCGGCGTCTACCTGACCGTCGCCGCGCCCTCCGGTGAGGCCGACCGCCCGTCGCCGAGCCCCACGGCGTCCGCGCCCGGCGCCGCGACCGGCCCCACCGGGCCGGTGTCGCCGCCGCCGGGGATCGCCAGCACGGTCAGCCCCGAGGCGTTCGACATCTACCGGCTGCTGCCGTTCACGCAGCGGGAGTTCGGCACCGCCGCCGACGTGGCGCAGCGGTTCGTCGCCGCCTACGGCACGCGCCGCTTCGACGAGGATCCCAAGGTCTACGTCGGGCGGCTCGCGCCGCTGGTCACCGACGAGATGCGCACCGAGCTGGAACGCGGCGAGGCCGCCCCCGGCGTGCAGGACGAACGCCGCCGGCAGCAGCTCGTCTCGGTGGGGTCGGCGACCCTGGACCGGGTCCGCACCATCGAGAACAACTCGATCGTCTTCCTGGTGACCGGCAAGACCCGCGTCACCAAGGGCGGCGGGCAGAGCGACGAGAGCGAGCAGTACGCCGTCACGGTCGCCCGCAACGGCGGGGCGCTGCGGGTGTACGCGTTCGAACCGGCCGACGCGGGACAGGAGGGCGACACGGGATGAACCGCCGTCACCTTCTGGCGGTCATCGCCCTGGGCGGGGCCGCCGCGCTGTTCGTGGCGCTGCTGGTCGTGCCGGTGCTGTTCGGGGCCAGCCAGTTCATGTTCGGCGGGGGAGGGGCGGGCAGCGGCGGCTGCGTGGACACCTCCAAGGCGGGCGCGCAGCCCGGCGAGGCCGCCGACGCGCGGTCGATCCCCGCCAACTACCTGGCG
Organism: Actinomadura kijaniata NBRC 14229; assembly: GCF_001552175.1. GTDB lineage: Bacteria > Actinomycetota > Actinomycetes > Streptosporangiales > Streptosporangiaceae > Spirillospora > Spirillospora kijaniata. Next base: position 16,772 of record NZ_BCQR01000215.1, on the reverse strand, counting down.
CTGTACAAGAAGGCGGGCGAGGACTACGGCATCCCGTGGAACGTGCTGGCCGGGATCGGGAAGGTCGAGACCAGCCACGGCACCTCCAAGCTGCCCGGCGTGTCCAGCGGCGAGAACTACGCGGGCGCGGGCGGGCCGATGCAGTTCCTGGAGGCGACGTTCAGGGCGTTCGCCGTGGACGGCAACAACGACAAGAAGAAGGACCGCTACGACCCCGAGGACGCGATCCCCTCGGCCGCCCGCTACCTCAAGCACAACGGCGCCCCGCAGCGGATGCGGACCGCGCTGTTCATGTACAACCACTCGTGGGACTACGTGAACCTGGTGCTGTCGTGGGCCAAGCGGTACGCCGCCGGGGAGTTCAACGTCGTGCAGTCCAACGGCGTCGAGTGCTCCGACGACGAGCTGCCCTCCAACGTCGGCGGCGTCGTGCAGCGGATCATCTCGTTCGCGATGGCGCAGCGCGGCAAGCCGTACGTGTTCGGCGCCAACGGGCCCGACGCCTGGGACTGCTCCAGCCTGATCCAGGCGGCCTACCGGACGGTGGGGCTGGGCATCCCGCGCACGACGTTCGAGCAGTGGCCGTTCGGCAAGAAGATCCGCAAGGGCCAGGAGCAGGCCGGTGACCTGGTGTTCTTCAACTCCGGTCCGGGAACGCGGGCCGACAGCCCCGGCCATGTCGGCATGGTCATCGCCGACAACAAGATGATCGTCGCGCGGTGCAGCCGGTGCCGTCCGGCGATCACCGTGACCCCCTACAAGCGGTCCGACTGGATCGGCGTGACCCGGCCGCTGGCCAACCCGGCCCTGAAGAAGCGCCTGGAGCAACTGACGGCCCAGCAGCCCGCGGGTTGACGGCCGGTCGCTCCTGGGGCGACCCCAGACCTCCCGGACCCCCGGCAAGGGCTGCTGGCCGGAGGTCCTGGCTTTGCTGCGGTCTCTGGTCGTGTTGCTTCTGGGGGGGCGATCCCCCGGACCCCCGGCAAGGGCCGCTGACCGGAGATCCTCGCTTCGCTGCGGTCTCCGGTCAGCGTGGCGGACCCAGCAGCCGTTCGATGAGGCGCGTCTCGCCCGGCCAGGCCGCCAGCAGCACCTCGCGCGGCACCTGCCGGGCGGCGTAGCGCAGCGCCAGCGCGACCACGACCACGTCGTCCAGCGGCCCGATGACCGGCAGGAACTCGGGGATCAGGTCGATCGGCGACGCCACCCACAGCCCCGCGAGGACCACCGCCACCTTGGCGCGGCGGGGCACCCGCGGGTCCTTGCGGAGCCGCCGCACGGCCGTCGCGCAGTCGGGCAGGAACGCCGCCAGATCGCGCGCCAGCCCCGGCGGGAGCCGTCGCGCCAGCAGCACCAGGACGCCCCACGACGCCACCACCACGGCCGCCGCCGTGCCGATCCAGACCAGCCAGTCGCGCACTCCTCCAGGGTCGCACGGCCGTAAATGGGCGGAGATCGCCGGACCGGGCATGGCATGCTGGCGGCGTGGACGACTCGGACCTTCACCTCGAAATCGCCCCCGCACTGCTGCTGTTCCTGCCCGCCTCGCGGCGGCGCCCGGAGCAGCGGGTCGCGTGGGACGGGACCTCGACGCTGGGACACGTCATCGAGTCGCTCGGCATCCCGCTGCCGGAGGTCGGGCCCGTGACGGTGGACGGCGCGCCCGTCGAGCCGTCGCACCAGCCCGCCGCCGGGGAACGGGTCCGGGTGGAGCCGATGCCGCGGCCGCAGCCCGTTCCGCTGGAGCCGGGCCAGACCGCGCCGCGGTTCCTGCTGGACGTCCACCTGGGCACGCTCGCGCGGCGGATGCGGCTGCTCGGCCTGGACACCGCCTACCACAACGACATGGACGACCCGTCGCTGGTCGTGCAGGCCAACGCCGAACGCCGGGTCCTGCTCACCCAGGACCGGGGGCTGCTGCGGCGGCGGGCGCTGTGGCTGGGCGCGCACGTGCGTAGCTCCCGCCCCGACGACCAGCTGCGGGACCTGCTGGAGCGGTTCGCGCCGGAGCTGTCGCCGTGGACGCGCTGCACCGCCTGCAACGGGCTGCTGGCGAGCGTGGACAAGACCGCCGTCGCGGCCGAGCTGGAGCACGGCACCCGCGACAACTACGACGTCTACGGCAGGTGCGCCGACTGCGGCCAGGTGTACTGGCGCGGCGCGCACGGCGACCGCCTGGAGGAGATCGTCCAGGAGGCGCTGCGGACCGTGGCCGCCGCGCGGAACGGCTCGGCCGCGGGCGGCGTCCCAACCTCCACGGGCGCGCCCGGAACGCCGTAGACCGCGACCACCCGGTGCGCGCCGGACGCCCCGCCCGGCATCATGGCGGGGAGAGAGGGGCTGGTTGCGATCACCATCGTTGTAGGGGCTGCGATCATTTCGGACGGGCGGCTGCTGGCCGCCCAGCGGGCCGAGCCGCCGGAGCTGGCCGGGGGCTGGGAGTTCCCCGGCGGCAAGGTCGATCCGGGTGAGCGCGACGAGGACGCGCTGGTCCGCGAGTGCGTCGAGGAACTGGGCGTGAAGATCGAGCTGGGCGACCGGGTCGGCGGGGACTGGCCGCTGGCGCTCAGCGGCGTGCTGCGCGTGTGGACGGCGCGCCTGGTGGAGGGCGAGCCGAAGGCGCTGGAGCACATCGCGCTGCGGTGGCTGGGCGCGGACGAGCTGTACGACGTGGAGTGGCTGCCCGGGGACCTGCCGGTGGTCGAGGCGATCGCGTCCTACCTGAGCTGAGCGGCCTCCTAGCTGAGCTGAGCGGCCGCCGCCTCCCCGGGGCACGGCCACCCGGCCAGGTGCTCCACGAACCTCACGGCCAGCGGATGCGGCTGCGCGCGCGGGACGGCGACCACGAGCGGGACCGGCGGCGCGTTCTTCAACCGCACGTACCGCACGTCCGGGTGCGAGTGGCGGCGCACCGCCTCCGTCGCGACGCCGACGCCGTGCCCGGCCGCGATGGCCTCGACCCACTCGTCCATGTTGTCGGCGGTGCAGCGCACGCGCGGGCGGCGTTCGGCGGGCCACAGCCCGGGGCCGGTGGAGCCGGTGAGGGTGTTGACGACCAGCGGGTGGTCGGCGAGCTCGGCCCAGTCCAGGACGCGGCGGCGGGCCAGATCGCTCCCCGGGAGGGCGCGGCGGGGGACGGCGGCGACGCGCTCCTCGGCGCGCAGGACGCGGGCGTCCAGGCCAGGCGCGCGGACGGCGTGCTCGCCGCGCAGCACGGCCACGTCGCAGTCGCCGGTGTCGAGCCCGGCCAGCGGCGCGTCCCGGCGGACCAGGCGGACCCCCGCGCCGGTCCCGTCCCGGAACGCGGTGACGATCTCGGCCCACCCGTCGGGCAGCGTCCAGGTGAACCCGAGCCGCAGCACCGTTCCCCGGCACGGCGCGCGCAGGGCCTCGCCGAGGCGGGGCAGCAGCGCGGCCAGGTCGTCGCGCAGCCGCCGTCCCGCGCCGGTGAGCTCGACCCTCCGCGTGGTGCGGTCGAACAGCCGCGCGCCCAGGGCCTCCTCCAGCGCCCGGACCGACCGGGTCAGCGTCGGCTGCCCGGTCCGCAGCCGCGCCGCCGCGTGGCTGAACCCGCCCTCCTCCGCGACCGCCAGGAACGCCCGCAGATGGCGCAGTTCGACGCCGTCGGGGAGCACGTCGAGATCCATGTCTCCCGAGCATAAATGCCCTTCCCGGGACATTTCTCTTCGGGTCTGTCCGCCGCCTACGCTCCCGGCCTGATCTCGATGAGGAGGTGGGCATGCGGAAGGTGCTGGTGCTGGCGTCGGGCACGTTCGTGCTGGGCCTGGACGCCTACGTGATGGCCGGGCTGCTGGGGCCGATCGCCGCCGACACGGGGGTGTCGGTGTCGGCGGCGGGGCAGATGGTGACGGCGTTCACCCTGGCCTACGCGGTGTCCGCGCCGCTGTTCGCGACGGTGCTGGGGGCGGCGCGGACCCGGACGGTGCTGCTGGCGGCGCTGGCGGTGTTCACGCTGGGCAACGCGTTGACGGCGGTGGCCGGAGGGCTGGTGGCGCTGCTGCTGTCGCGGGTGGTGGCGGGCGCGGGCGCGGGCCTGTTCTCGGCGCTGGCCAGCACGGGCGCGGCGGCGCTGGTGCCGCCCGAGCGCCGGGGCCGCGCCCTCGCCCTGGTCATGGGCGGGATGAGCGCGGGGACGGTGCTGGGCGTTCCGCTGGGCGTGCTGCTGGCGGACCGGGCGGGCTGGCGCGCGACGATGTGGACGATCACGGCGCTGGGCGCGGCGTCCCTGCTGGGCCTGCTGGCGGGGCTGCCGGAGGTCCCCTCCGGCGCGGTCGCCACGGCCCGCGAGCGCCTGGCGGTGCTGGTGGACCGGCGGATCGCGCCGGTGGTGGGGGTGTCGTTCCTGGCGGCGGTGGCGAGCCTCGGCCTGTACACCTACCTGGCGCCGGTCCTGGAGGCGGCGGGCGGCGTCCGCGACGTGACCCCGTACCTGTGGGCGTGGGGGGCCGGCGGCGTGGCGGGAAGCCTGGCGGTGGGACCGCTGGCGGACCGCGTCGGCCGTCCCCGGGCGATCCTGGCGGTGATCCTGACGGCGCTGGCCGTGTCGCAGGCGCTCCTGGCGCCGCTGGCCCACCTGGCGGCCCCGCTGGCGGCGCTGCCGCTCGTGCTTTGGGGCGCGGTCGGCTGGGCGACGCAGGTGCCGCAGCAGCAGCGCCTGCTGGACCTGGGCGGCGACCGCCACGGCGGGGTGGCCGTGGCGATGAACAACTCGGCCCTGTACCTGGGCGGTGCCGCCGGGGCGGCGCTGGGCGGGGCGGCCCTGTCGGCGGGGCTCGCGGCGGGCGTCCTTCCCCTGGCGGCCGCCGCCGTGGCCGCGCTGGGGCTGCTGCTCCAGCTCCTCACCGCCCGCACCGGCCGGGCGTCGGGCGACGCCCGTGTCGCGTCCGGCGCTCCGCTCACGTCCTGCCGTTGACGGCCGCGCGCCGTTGCCGGACGCCCGGCAACGGCGCTCCCCGCGTCAGCGGGACGCCAGGACGATCTGCAGGGCCTCGTTCCTGGTGAGGCCCTTCTTCAGTTGCGCGCGCAGCTTGGCCTGCTGCGGCTTGGGGAGCTGGTCGAGGATGCCCAGCAGCTTGGTGGCGATCTCCTTGAGCTGCTCGGGGGTGAGCTTGCTCACGTCGGTGAGCAGCCGGGTCGCGCCGTTGACGTAGTCGCCCGCCAGGATCAGCGCGACGTCGGCCTGGATGTTCGCCGGGAAGCAGGCCAGCACCAGCTTGATCAGCTCCTCCTGGGAGGGCTGCTGGGCGGCGGCGCGCGGCGCGGGACGCCAGGCGGCCTCGGCCGGGGCGGTCAGCGCGGTCACGGGCAGCAGGGCGGCCGCCAGGGTGGCCGCGAGCAGCGCGGGCTTGTGCGTCCTCACCGGGACTCCTTCGGTCGTGGGGGGCGAACGCCGGGGAGCGGCGGGGCGACGTTCGTGGTCTGGGGCCGGAGGGTACTGAGGTTCGGCGGTGACGGACGGGAATTGACCAAACCAGGCCAACGGGAGATTCCGGGCATGCGGCCGTCCCGCCGCGCGGGACCGCGGCGGGACGTCGGGAAGGGGCGGCGTCAGGGGATGCGGTTGGCGCCCGCGTAGTCGGAGCGGTCCGACAGTTTTGAGATCTTCACCACATCGCCGGTCTGCGGGGCGTGCAGGTACTTGCCGTCGCTGAGGTAGATCCCCATGTGGTGCAGGCTGGAGCCGAAGTACACCAGGTCGCCCGAGCGGAGCCGACCCCGGTCCACCTTGTGGCCGAGCTGGTAGAGGTCGCCGGTGTAGTGCGGCAGGCCCTTCTTGCCGACCTGCGCGTACGCCCACACCACCAGGCCCGAGCAGTCGAACGTGTTCGGCCCCGCCGCCGCCCACACGTACGAGCTGCCGATCTTCGTCAGCGCCTTGCGGGCCATCCTGGCGGGCAGGTCCGTGCCCTTCACCGTCGCCTTCAGGCCGGTCTTGGGATCGGTGATCCGGGTGATCGACAGCTTGTCGAGCTGCTTGACGACCTCGTCGACCTTCGTCTTGGCGGCGTCGCGGGCCTGCTTGGCCCGGTCGTAGGCCTGCTGCACCTGGCGGGCCCGGTTCTGCGCGTCGGTGCGGGCCCGGTCGGCCTGGCTGATCCGCGCCTGGAGGCCCTGGATCACCGACGCCCGGTTCTGGATCAGGTAGGCCGAGGTGGACAGCCCCTCGGTGCCGCCGGTCACGGCGAACACCGTGTCGGGGCTGCCGCCGATGTAGTTGGCGGCGGCCAGGCGGCCCAGCTCCTCGCGGGCGGGCGCGGCCTGCTGCTCCAGGCGCTCGGCGTTCAGCCGGGCCTGCTTCTCGGCCTCCCTGGCGCGGCCGAGGTCGACGCGCGCCTTGTTGAACTGCTCGGTGAGCTTCTCGGCCTCGTCGTTCAGCTCCCTGAGCCGCTTCTTGAGCTCCGCCTCGGAGGGCTTGGGCTCCTGTGGAACGGTCTGCGGCCGCGCGGGAGCGGCGTGTGCCGTTCCGGTCAACGCGCTGGTCAGCGCGGTGGGGGCGGTCATGCCGAGGCCGACCAGCAGGGTGGCGGCGGGCAGGACGAAGCGGCGTCGCTGGGGATCCGGAGCCAAGCCGGTGTTCTCCTCTCCTCCGTCGCCTACCGGGTTAGCTGACGGGTTCGGGCCAGGAGGAGCCCTACGGCGCACGGGGAATGTGCGCCGATTCACCCCAGGGAACGCGATGCGGGGTCCCCGGCTTCCCATCAGGGGATTCGGCGGCCCGGGCGCAGCCCCGGGGGCGGGGCTCGGCACGTCCGGACGCGCAGGAGACTACAAAGGATGGTCAAGAAGGGCCAAATGCCCGCTTATGACACCTGTGTGATCCGTGAGGGTCCGGGGCCGTTCGCACCGCCAAGTAGAATGGTGTAGGCCGCGGGTCTGCGGCGATCCCCGAAAACTCACGCAAGGCGAAACCGCATGCCCTTCTCCACCCGTGACGACCTCCGTAACGTCGCGATCGTCGCCCACGTCGACCACGGCAAGACGACGCTCGTCGACGCCATGCTCTGGCAGTCCGGGGCCTTCCGCGAGAACCAGGACGTGGACGACCGCGTCATGGACTCCAACGACCTGGAGCGCGAGAAGGGCATCACCATCCTCGCGAAGAACACCGCGGTCCGGCACAACGGGATGACGATCAACATCATCGACACCCCGGGCCACGCGGACTTCGGCGGCGAGGTCGAGCGCGGCCTGTCCATGGTGGACGGCGTCGTGCTGCTCGTGGACGCCTCCGAGGGTCCGCTGCCGCAGACCCGGTTCGTGCTGCGCAAGGCGCTGGCCGCCAAGCTCCCGGTGATCCTGGTCATCAACAAGACCGACCGCCCGGACGCGCGCATCGACGAGGTCGTGGACGAGACCTACGAGCTGTTCATGGACCTCGACGCCGCCGAGGACCAGATCGACTTCCCGATCGTCTACGCCTCCGGCCGCGCGGGCCGCGCCTCGCTGAACAAGCCCGGCGACGGCGAGCTGCCCGACTCCGAGGACCTGGAGCCGCTGTTCCAGGTGATCACCGAGACGATCCCGGCGCCGTCCTACGACCCGTCGGCCCCGCTCCAGGCGCACGTCACGAACCTGGACGCCTCCAACTTCCTCGGTCGTATCGCGCTGTGCCGCGTGCACGCCGGGAACATCAAGAAGGGCCAGCAGGTCGCCTGGTGCCGCCACGACGGCACGATCGAGCGCGTCAAGATCACCGAGCTGCTGATGACCGAGGCGCTCACCCGCAAGCCCGCCGAGTCCGCGGGCCCGGGCGACATCATCGCCATCGCCGGCATCCCGGAGATCATGATCGGCGACACCATCGCCGACCCCGAGGACCCGCGCCCGCTGCCGCTGATCACGGTGGACGAGCCCGCCATCTCGATGACCATCGGCACCAACACCTCGCCGCTGGCCGGCCGCGAGAAGGGCACCAAGGTCACCGCCCGCATGGTCAAGGACCGCCTGGAGCGCGAGCTGGTCGGCAACGTCTCCATCCGCGTCCTGCCGACCGAGCGCCCCGACGCCTGGGAGGTCCAGGGCCGCGGCGAGCTCGCGCTGGCGATCCTGGTCGAGAACATGCGCCGCGAGGGCTACGAGCTGACCGTCGGCAAGCCGCAGGTGGTCACCCGGGAGATCGACGGCAAGAAGCACGAGCCCGTCGAGCGCCTCACCGTCGACATCCCCGAGGAGTACCTCGGCGCGGTCACCCAGCTCATGGCGGTCCGCAAGGGCCGGATGGAGCAGATGACCAACCACGGCACCGGCTGGATCCGCATGGAGTTCCTGGTCCCGGCGCGCGGCCTGATCGGCTTCCGCACCGAGTTCATGACCGAGACCCGCGGCACCGGCATGGCCCACCACGTGTTCGAGCGCTACGAGCCGTGGTTCGGCGAGCTGCGCACCCGCCCGTCGGGCTCCCTGGTCGCCGACCGCACGGGCCAGGCCAGCGCCTACGCCATCATCAACCTGCAGGAGCGCGGCACGTTCTTCGTCGGCCCGGGCACCGAGGTCTACGAAGGCATGATCGTCGGCGAGAACTCCCGGTCCGACGACATGGACGTGAACATCACCAAGGAGAAGCAGAAGACCAACGTCCGCTCCTCCACGGCCGAGGCGACCGAGACCCTGACCCCGCCGAGGAACCTCACCCTGGAGGAGTCGCTGGAGTTCATCCGCGACGACGAGTGCGTGGAGGTCACCCCGGCCGCGGTCCGCATCCGCAAGATCGTCCTGGACGCCAAGGAGCGCGAGCGCACCCGCGCCCGCGCCAAGCGCGCCGCCAACTGACGCGAACGCCGACGGCCCCGCCGCCCCCTCGGGGGAACGGCGGGGCCGTCGGCGTTCACCCGCTCGGGCTCCGGGGCCGTTTCCGCGCGTCAGCGCACGTCGACGAAGACGTTCTTCGGCGGGGCGTCCATGTAGTGGGTCGCGTCACCCTTGTAGTGGTAGGCGAAGTAGAAGTCCCTGGTGACGCGCAGCCGCGCCGTGAACCGGCCCTTGGCGTCGGTCCTGGGCTGGGCGTACCAGTACCACGTCTTCGTGCCCCTGGCCCGGCCGATGATCATGATCTTGCGGCCCTGGTAGGGCACGTAGGCGCGGACGGGGTCGTGCTTGAGCACCCCGCTGAACGTGACGTACGAGCCCTTGCGGATCTTGCGCGGGGAGACCTTCCAGCCGAAGACCAGCGAGTTGATCCGCTTGTCCCGGACGGTCGCGCTGCGCGCGGCGGCCAGCTCGGCGTCGCCCGCGAACCGGACCCGGTAGTACCCGTGGGGGAACATGACCGACGTGTAGGAGGCGGTGAACGCGCCGCCCGCCGCGGTCGCCGGGGCCTTGCCGAACGACGCGGGGAACGCGTACCACTTCGCGGTCCCGGCCCTGCGGGTCTCGACGACCAGCTTCCTGCCGGCGGGCACCGTGGCCCCGGTGGCGCTCAGCGCGCCCTTGAGGGAGACCTCGCCGGTCGCCTTGGTGCTGACGGAGAAGGTGATCTTCGTGCCGGCCGGAGCCGGCGCGGCGTGCGCGGCGGGCGCCACGCCGACGAACGCGACCGTCGCGACGGCCGCGCCGATGAGCTTGTGCATGTGGTCTCTTCCGTGGTGGGAGGGGATCAGCGGACGTCGACGAGGGGGATCTTGTACCCGTCGTCCTCCGGGAAGGTCACGTAGTGCGTCTTGTCCCCGTAGAAGGTGTAGACGAAGTAGGTGTCCTTGGACACCCGGAAGCGGGCCTTGAAGCGGCCCTTGGCGTCGGTCCTGGGCTTGGCGTACCAGTACCAGGTCTTTGTGCCCCTGGCCCGGCCCTCGATCCAGACCGTGCGGCTCCGGAGCGGCTTCCAGGACGTGCCCGGCTTCTCCCGGAGGACGCCGGTGACGGTGACGTGGGAGCCCTTGCGGATCTTGCGGGGCGTGATCTTCCAGCCGGACACCCGCGTGTCCACCCGGCGGTCGCGGACCGTCGCGCTCAGCGCCGGGGCCACGGCGGTGTCCCCGGCGAACCGGACCCGGTAGTAGCCGTGCGGGTAGCGCGCGGTCTTGTAGGTGACCTTGAACGAGCCGTCGGTCCCGGTGACCGGCATGCGCTCGCCCCGGACCAGCTTGATCGGACGCCAGTTGCGGCCCCGGTCGTCGGCGGTCTCCACCAGCAGCGTCCTGCCGCCCGTGGCGGTCTCGGCCGCGGTGAGCCGGCCCGAGACGGTGACCCGGGCGACCTCCGTCGTGGAGATCTTGAAGCCGGTGAACGCGGACCGTGCCGGCGCGGCGTACGCGGTGTGCGCGGCGTGCGCGGCCGGGGCGACGGCGATGCCGGGCGCGAGCGCGACCGCCGCGACGGCCGCGCCGAGAACTCTGTACATGATGATCTTTCGGGGGGAGGAAGAACGCCGCCCGCTCCGGGCGGCGAACGGTAGACGTGCCACCTGAACTGCGGGTTCACCCCGAAATGATCACGAAAAGACAACGGCGGCCCGGAGTGTCCGGGCCGCCGTTCGCGGTGGTCGGGGGCGGTCAGTTGAGCTGGACGGTTCCCGTCACGTCGGCGGCCAGACGGAGCTGGTCGCCGTCGCGGAGGGGCGCGTCCACACCGCGGGGGAGGCGCTCGCCGTTGACGAAGGTGCCGTTGGTGGAACCCTCGTCGCGGACCCACGCCGTGCCCGACGGGTCGAGCCACAACGTCGAGTGGCGGCGCGACACGTTGTCGTACTGCGTGAACGTCGACGCCACCGGCGACTGGCCCGCGTCCCGGCCCAGCACCAGGTGCTGGCCGACCGAGATCTTCAGCTCACCGGTCGGGAACGTCACCCGCAGCACCGGCGTGCCCTTCTGCGGCAGCGGGCGCAGGCACGCGTCGCACTGCGCGGCGTTCGGGTTGCTCAGCACCGCCTCGCAGTAGGGGCACATGAACGCCGTGTTGTCGGGCCGCCCGCCGTGGGCCTCCGGCGGCAGCAGCGTCGCCTCGCGGCCGTGCGGCGGCCCCATCGGCGGCTGCGCCCCGCCGGGCGGCGGGGGGAACCCGTGGTCGGCGCCGCCGTACGGGTTCTGGCCCTGCGGAGGCTGCCCGTGCTGGGGCTGCCCGAGCGGAGGCTGGGCGTGCTGCGGACCGCCCTGCTGGGGCTGCCCCCAGGGGTCGTTGCCCGGCTGCGCGCCACCGTGCTGCGGCTGGCCCCAAGGGTCGCCGCCCGGCGGCTGCCCGTGCTGCGGGCCGCCGTGCTGGGGCTGCCCGTGCTGCGGCTGGCCCTGCTGCGGACCGCCCTGCTGGGGCTGGCCCCAGGGGTCGTTGCCCTGCTGCGGGCCGCCCAGCGGCGGCTGCTGGCCTTGCTGGCCGGGAGGCTGCTGGTGCTGGGGCTGCCCCCACGGGTCCTGCTGGCCCGGAGGCTGGTGCTGCTGGCCCCACGGGTCCTGCTGCTGTCCGTGCTGCGGAGCACCGTGCTGGGGCTGTCCGTGCTGCGGGCCGCCGTGCTGGGGCTGCCCATGCTGCGGCTGGCCCTGCTGGGGCTGCCCCCAGGGGTCGTTGCCGGGGGGCTGCTGGCCCCACGGGTCGCCGCCCGGCTGCTGTCCGTGCTGCGGACCGCCGTGCTGGGGCTGCCCGTGCTGGGGTTGCCCGTGCTGCTGGTAGGGCTGGCCGCCGGGCTGTCCCTGCGGCCCTCCGGGGGGATGCGGAGGGGGAATCCGTGGTGGCTGCTGGTCCTCGTACCCGCCGGGACGACGCGCGCCGCCCCCGGCGCGGGCCAGGTTGGCGCCGCAGCTCAGGCAGAGCAGGTCGCCCGGCTGGAACGGCTCGTCACAGACAGGGCATCTCAAGGTCGCCATGACACATCCCCCGCACGCACACCGGCGCGTTCGAGTGTCGTCACGAGGTGATCCATGTCACCCCTTCGCGGGATTCCGATGTAGTACACCCGCCTTCCCTCCGGCCCCTCGTCCACGGACACCTGCATTCGGGGCCCTGCGTCTTCGTTCTCGGCTCCTCGACCGGTCTCGACCGGTCCGTACCGTTCCCGTCCCAGAGGGCTCAGGGGCACGATCCGCTGGTTGGCCGACCCCTTCCAGAGTAGAGAGCCACTCCGGGTGTGTCGCCCCTCCGGGTTGAGCCGGTCGACGTACGGCCCCGCTATCACGGCGTCGCACATGTCCAGGATCTCGCGTGTCTCGGCCGAACGCGAGAGCCGAGAGTAGACATATCCGCTGTAGACCAGAATGTCCAACGGAGCGGCGTTCTCCGGCCGGCCCGCCCGCCAGTCCCGGATCCCGCGCACCAGAGCCGCCAGCGCCGCGGGCTGCTGGAACGGCTCCCCACCGGAGATCGTCACCCCGTCCACGGGCCCGGGCAGCGACGCCAGCCACCCCAGCACCGCGTCCACCGGGACGGCCTTGGCGGGGTCGGCGTCCCAGGTGTCGCGGGACAGGCAGCCGTGGCAGCGCAGCGTGCAGCCCTGCGTCCAGACGCCCGCCCGCGTCCCGGGCCCGAGCGTGGTCACCGGGTAGTGGGCCTTGGCCAGCAGCAGACCGGTCACCGCAGGTCCAGATGGACGATGGACCCCTCGCGGCGGACACCGGTGACGGTGATCTTCTCCTCGGGGACCAGCTCGCGGTCGAACAGCGCGCGGGCCAGCGGGTTCACGAACGCCGACTCCAGCGCCATCCCGATCCCGCGCCCGCCCTTGTCCAGCTCGGCGGTGCACCACTCGCGCAGCGTCTGCAGCGCCTCGCTCTTGACCGTCAGCACCAGCCGGTGCTCCTCGGCGACCCGGCGGCAGATGTTCGCGAACTGGAGATCGAAGATCTTGTCGGCGGCCTCGCGGCCGATGAAGTCGAACACCACGATGTTGTCGCCGAACCGGTTGAGCAGCTCCGGCCGGTTCAGCACGGCGGTGAAGTGGTCGGCGATCGCCGTCTTCACCCGGACCTCGATCTCCTCGTAGTCCATGTCGGCGTGGATGTTCTGCACCCGGCCGGGGACGGCCGGGGCCAGGACGTCGCCGCGCACCGCCAGGTCGGGGTGGCCGGGCACGAACATGCCGAGGTTCGACGTGAAGATCAGGATGGACTCGCTGAAGTGGACGGTGTTGCCGCGCCCGTCGGTGAGCCGCCCGTCCTCCAGGATCTGGAGGAACTTGTCCAGGATCCGCGGGTGCGCCTTCTCGATCTCGTCGAACAGGATTACCCGGAACGGGTCCTCGCGCACCGCGTTGGTGAGCTCGCCGCCCTCCTGGTAGCCGATGTAGCCGGGCGGCGCGCCGATCAGCCGGTCCCCGGAGCCCTCGCCGGAGAACTCGCTCATGTCGAACCGCAGGTAGGCCGACTCGTCGCCGAACACCAGCTCGGTGATCGACTTGGCCAGCTCGGTCTTGCCGGTGCCGGTCGGGCCCGCGAAGAACAGCACGCCGCGCGGGCGGCTGCCCGACCGCGTCGCCTGCGCGCCCGACAGCCCCAGCACGGCCCGCTTGAGGATGTCCAGGGTCTTGGTGACGGCCTGCGGCTGCCCGATGACGCGTTCGGGGACCTTCTTCTCGCCCTCCAGCACGCGGCGGCGCAGGTGGCCCCGGCTCCACGGGTTGTCCAGCACGCCGAGCTTGTAGGTGCGGACCGCGTCGGGCAGGTCGTGCAGCGTGACGCTGCGCTCCTTCGCCAGGCGCGTCACCTCGATCATCGACTGGAGGGTGAGGCCGTCGGCCTGCTCGGCGAACGCGTCGATCGCCGCCGCCGCGGCCTTGTCGGCGTCGGCGTCGGCCACCCCGAACGCCCGCGCCAGCAGCCTCGCGGTCTCCTGCCGGTCGCCCAGGTGCGGGCGCGGGATGGTGATCTCGCGGACGTTCTCGTTGTCGGCGGTGAGCCAGGGCGGCAGGTCGCCGGGGCGCTCCACCATCCACAGGATCGGGTTGTACAGCGGCTTGGGGCGGGGCCCGACGACCCGGACCGGGCGGGCGGTGCGCGACAGCTTGGCGCAGAAGCGGAAGAAGTCGCGTTCGGCGGGCTCCATCTCGGTGGGCGTGCGGGCGATCCGCGACGCCGACTCGATGATCACCGCGGCGCGCACGTCGTCGCCGGGCCGGGCGATCCCCGCCAGGTACTTGGTGGCGCCCTCCAGCGAGGGCCGCTCGTCGCTCTTGAGCTTGCCGAGCAGCCGTTCGGCGGCCTCGGCGGCCGCGTCACCGTCCTCGTCGCCCGCCGGGGGATGGACCTGCAGGCCGTCGACCGGATCGTAGATCAACAGGAATGAGAACCCGCTGGACCGCAGCGTCTCCCACAGCAGGTCGCGCAACGGCAGCAGCCGCGCGGGCCCGTCGCCGCCCATGGACGGGGCGAGGAAGCTGTCGTACAGGTTGCCCGACAGGACGTACTGCGAGTGCACCGAGAGGGTGGCGTCGAGTTCCCTGATGAACGGAGGCCACCCCGGAAGCCGTCCGCCCAGCGTCGGTGATTCGGTCATGTCTCCTACTGTTCCCGTTCCCGGCCGCGTTCGCGTCGTCCGGTCCGGGACCTAGTCTGCCGTGCCTCGGCGGCGACCGGCAGCTCACGCACGCCGGGGTCCAGACGCCAGGTGACCTGGGAACGGATCCCCGCCCGCTCCAGCCGCTCCCGGGCGGACTCGAACGCCTCGCACCACTCGCGTTCGCGCTCCACGTCCACCCGGCGGTCGTCCTCGCTCTCGGCCCGGCCGTTGCGGACCATGGCGGCGCGGACCTGCCGGGCGTCGTCGACCCGCATCTTGACGCTGTGGTCGGGCCAGGAGCCCCGGGTGAGCAGGAGCGTCCCGTCGTCGCCGGGGGTGAGCGTCTCGAACCCCGCCTGCACGTCGTATCCCAGATCCGCGAACGCGGTGGTGATCGACTCCAGCACGTACCGCCGTTCGGCCTCGGCCTGCTCGGCGGCCTCGCGTTCGGCGGCCCGCCGGCGCTCGGCCTCGCGCAGCTCGCGGGTGCGGCCGTTGGCGTCCTGGATGCGCAGCCGGACCTCGGTGAGCGCGGCCTCGGCCTCGTCCTCGGTGGTGGCGCCGGCGACCAGCCGGGCGGCCTCGGCGACGGCACGCCGCTCCCGCTCGGGCGTGTCGGGCAGCAGCCGGGCCAGCACCCGGTGCAGGGCCTCCTCCGCCGCCGCGGGCGCGGCGGGGACCGGCCCGGTCCCGGCCCGCAGCCCCTCCGCCGGAACGGCGAAGATCTGTCCGGTGACCTCGGCGGCGACCTGCTCGGAGAGCCGCCGTTCGGCCGCGTCCAGGGTCTGGTCGGCGGCCGAGCACCAGGCGGTCAGCTCCTCGGGGGCCTGCTCCGCGGCGGGCCGGAGCGGCGCGGGCAGCTCCACGTGCGCGCCGATCTCGTCGCGGGCGTCGGCGAGCGCGGCGATACGGGCGTTGCGCTCCAGCACCTCGCGCAGGGCGCGCTCGTAGGTCTCGGCCTCGGCCAGCGCCGCCGCCCGGGCCTCGGCCCGCCCCGCCGCGAGCGCGGCCAGGGCCTCGGCCCCCTTCCCGGCGACCCCTCCGGCCCTGCCGAGCACGCGGTTCATCCCCAAGCTAAGGACAACAGCCGCATCCAGGGCGATATCGGCCTCAACCCCGCTGCTCATCCTGCCCACCCCGCTCTCCGCCGCACCCGAAGGCACGATCCTCCGCCACCCGCCTTACGAACACCCGCTCGCGACGCCCACGCCCCATGCCGTCCGCCCGGCCGCGCGGAGCCCAGAAGCCCCACCACCTTGACCGAGAACATCCGCACCGATCGCAGCCCCTGCGGGTATGCATCGCATGCCTGCGCGGCCCTGAGACCGCTCCGCTGGAGAGCCCCCGGGCACACCCGGGAACGGACCCGTACGGGCGCGCATCGTGCGTGCCGCTCTCCAGCGGGCCCGAGGGCGATCGCCGCTCGATCGCGGGTGCCCGCCCGCTTCGGCGCGCCCGGGGGGCGTTCGCCGTCGTCTCGGGGCAGCGCCCGCGTTGCTCGGCAGGCTCAAGAGCGACGAGCGGCCCTCGCTGGAGGGCGCCACCAAGTACCTGGCGGGGATCGCCCGGCCCGGCGACGACGTGCCCGCCGCGGTGATCATCGAGTCGGCGTCGCGGATCGCCCGCACGCCCACCGAGATGGAGCCCGGCGTCGCCTCGGCGTGCCTGAGGGGGCTCACCGTCGCCCTGATCACGGGCGTCCGGGACCGTGCCACGCCGGTGGGTCATGCCAGGGCCTTCCGCTCGGCCTCTTCGTGGGCGCGGCGCCAGCGGTGCAGGCGGACGCCCGCGCCCGCCGCGTGGGCGGCCGGGGCCGCGACCAGGAGCAGCAGCCACAGCAGGCTCGCCACCGCGGTGATCATCGACATGAGGAGCAGGACCAGCAGCAGCGGGACGACGCCCAGCAGCAGGAGCACGCCGCAGCCGCGCCGTCCCGTCCGCCGGGCCGCGCCCGACATCGTGCGGGACGCCTTGGACAGGCTCTGGCCGGTGATGCCCAGCAGCCGCGACAGCCACGACCACGGCCCGTAGAGGAGGTAGTCGCGGCCCTGGGCGCGGGCCACCAGCACCTCGGCGCCGCACTGCACCGCCCACGCCAGCGCCGAGAACGCCGCCAGCGTCGCGAACGGCACGCCCCCGCTGCGCTGGAAGCCGCCGACCTTGCTGGTGCCGTCGCCGCTCGGGCTGAACAGCGCGTCGATCGTCCAGCTTCCGGCCAGCCAGAACGCCAGGATCGGCAGCGACCAGGCGGCGGCGCGGACGACGGCGGCGCGGCGTCCGGCGAGGCGGGCGCGCTCGCGTTCGGCCCAGCGGGCGCGGAGGGCCTCCGAGCGCCGGGC
>NZ_BCQR01000214.1 GCF_001552175.1 Actinomadura kijaniata NBRC 14229 | reverse complement strand
GGCGGCGCGGGGCGCGGGCCGGCTGGCGCGCCGCGCCGCGAACGCGGGCGGAGCGGGACGCAGCGGCCTCGGCGCGCTGATCGAGACGGCGTCGCTGAACGCCGCCGGCGACGCGCTGGTGGCGGTCGCCCTGGCCGGAACGCTGTTCTTCGGGCTGGACGTCAACCAGGCGCGCGGCCAGGTGGCGCTGTACCTGCTGGTGACGATGGCCCCGTTCGCGCTGGTCGCGCCGTTGATCGGCCCGGTGCTGGACCGGATGCGGCACGCCCGCCGGTACGCGGTGGCCGGGGCGTTCGCCGCGCGCGGGCTGCTGTGCTGGGGCATGGCGGGCGCGGTGGTGCACGGGGACGTGGTGACGCTGCTGCCCGCCGCGTTCGGGGTGCTGGTGCTGTCGAAGGCGTTCGGGGTGCTGCGCGCGGCGGTCACGCCCCGCGTGCTGCCCGAGGGCGTCACGCTCGTCACCGCCAACGGCCGGGTCGCGTTCGCCGGGCTGCTCACCGCGACGGCGGTGGTGCCGGTCGGCGCGGGCGTCAACCATCTGCTCGGCCCGGACTGGCTGCTGCGGATCACGACGGTGGTGTTCCTGCTGGGCGTGGTCTTCACGATGCGGCTGCCGGGCCGCGTCGACGTGCCCGACGAGCAGCAGCCCGGCGAGACCGAGACGCCCCGGTGGCGGACGCTGCCCCGCGTCGGCCCGGTCGTCGCCGAGGCGCTGGCCGCCAGCGGGGTGCTGCGGACGTTCTCCGGGTTCCTGGTGCTGTACCTGGCGTTCCTGCTGCGCGAGGACGGCGTGGCGGGCCTGTCGGGCACCCTCGCGCTGGCGCTGCTGGTCGGCGGGGCGGGCGCGGGCGGGCTGCTGGGGACGGCGGTCGGCGTCGGCATGAAGGACCGCGCCCCACGGCTGATCATGTTCGGGACGCTGGCGGCGGTGACGGCCGTGACGGTGGCGGCGGCGCTGTTCTACGGGCTGTGGACGGTGCTGGCGGTCGCGGTGGCGGCCGGGGTCGGCCAGTCCCTGGGCAAGCTCGCCACCGACGCCGTCGTGCAGCGCGAGATCGGCGAGGAGGTGCGGTCGTCGACGTTCGCGGTGTCGGAGACGCTGCACCAGCTCGTCTGGGTGGCCGGCGGGCTGCTGGGGCTCGCGGTGTCGGTCGTGGCGGGCGGCCCCGTCACCATGGTGATCATGGCGGTGGCGCTGGCGGTGTCCCTGGCGCTGCTGCTGGTGCGCAGCGCGGCCGTCGCCCGCCGTCGCCGCCGGGACCCGGCGACGACCCGCGCGCCCGCCTGAGCCCGCGCCCGGAAACGACGACCGGCCCGGGACCGCGGGGTCCCGGGCCGGTCGCGCGCGTTCTACAGGGACAGCTGGTCGGCGAGCGCCCGCAGCAGTGTGGCGATCTTCTTGGACTCGACCGAGGAGGGGTGCTTGCCGCGCCGGTAGATCTCCGAGGCGTGCTCCAGCACCTTGATCAGATCCTCGGTGATCACGACCATCTCGTCGGGCTTCTTGCGCTTCTGCTTGGCGATGGTCTTCTCCACCGACGGCAGCGTCTCAAGGGTCCGCACCGACAGCGCCTGCTGCCCGCGCCGCCCCTCGACCACGCCGAACTCCACCCGCTGACCGGGCTTCAGCGTGCTCACACCCCCCGGCAGCGCCGAGGAGTGCACGAAGACCTCACCCCCGTCGTCGCGGGTGAGAAAGCCGAATCCCTTGTCGGCGTCGTACCACTTGACCTTGCCAGTGGGCACCGGAGACCTCGTTTATTTCTCGTCCTGAATTGGCCTAAAGATTAGCGCCACGCCGCGCGGCACCGAGAACAGCAGCGACGTCCCGCGACCCCTGCGAGCCAACGGACAGAAGCTATCGGCGACTCCCGCCGGGGTCATCCGAATATCGCCCCGGCGCCGAGATCCGCAGGTGACAAGTGATCTTCAGCGGGGCGGCGGCGCCGTTCAGCCGACGCCGATTCCACCGGGCGCACCGTCCCCGACAACGGCCGGATTCAGCCATCCGGTCAGCCAGCCGGGGAACGCCAGCAGGTCCGGCAGCACCACGTCGGCCCCGTAGGCGGTCAGCTCCGCCGCGCCGTACATCCCCGTCGCGACCCCCACCGCGACCGCCCCGCCCGCGCGGGCGGCGTCCACGTCGCCGGTGTGGTCGCCCACGTAG
Source organism: Actinomadura kijaniata NBRC 14229 (assembly GCF_001552175.1). Lineage (GTDB taxonomy): Bacteria > Actinomycetota > Actinomycetes > Streptosporangiales > Streptosporangiaceae > Spirillospora > Spirillospora kijaniata. The sequence goes on along the minus strand of NZ_BCQR01000214.1, from coordinate 15,937 downwards.
GCCCGGACCCCGTGGTCGCGCAGCGCCCGGCCCTTGTCGGACCCGAACAGCCCGCCGACCGCCACGTCCACCGGCAGCCCCAGGTACCGCACGGTCCGCTCGGTGTCGCGCTGGTTCTTCCCGGACACCACCACGACCCCGGCGCCGCGCGCCCGCACGGCCTCCAGCGCCTCGGCGGCCCCGGGCATCGCGACGGTCGCCGGGATCGCGATGTCGGGGTACAGCGCCCGGTACCGGTCGGCCATCTCGGGGACGCGCGCGGGCGGGAACCAGTACGCCAGCTCGACCTCCAGCGGCGGGCCGATCCGCGCCACCACCTGGCCGACGTCGATGGGAACGCCGGTCTCCTCGGCCAGCCTCGCGTACACCGCGCCGATGGCGTTGCGGGTGTCGGCGAGCGTCAGGTCGAGGTCGAAACCGACGGAGAATTCGGGGGCATCGTGATCCAGCACGCTCCACAGGGTAAAGGGAGGGATATGCGGACACGTGCCGCCCCAGGCCGCCCCCGGCCACCGCCGCGGGGCTGACGAACGCGTGGACCCGCGCTCTCCTGGTAGTGGCGATGCGACGGGATCCGAGTAGGAGAGCGCGGGCTTCCCACGCGGAACGTCCGGTGTGTTCCGCCCGGTCGTTCCTGGTCGGGATATACCCCCGCGACCCCCCGCGAACCCGTTGACCAGGCAAAACGCGAGGCTCAAAAGCTCCATCGAACATCAAAAGAGGGCGACATGGTCGACAAGGACCCGAGCAGGACCTCTGCGGACAAGCCGGTGGCGGGCGGCACCACCCGCACCGAACCCGGCGAACCCGGCCGCACCGGCGGCACCCACCGGGAGCCCCGCGCCGGGGCGCGGCGGTGGACGCCGCGCGGCCCCGGCCTGCGCACGGCCCGGCGGCAGGCGGTCGGCCTGCTGGCCGCGCTGGTCTCGATCATCACCACGGTCGTCGTGCTGATCCTCGCGGTGCACATCCTGTTCGCGGTGTTCGAGGCCAACACCGGCAACGAGCTGGTCGCCTGGGTCGGCGACCGCGCGCGGGACCTGGCCTGGCAGTTCAAGGACGTCTTCGAACCGGAGGACCCCAAGGTCTCCGTCGCGGTCAACTACGGCCTGGCCGCCGTGGTCTACCTGGTGATCGGCCGCATCGTCGTCGCGCTCATCCGGCGGGCGGCCTGACCCCGCCACCGACCCGCGCGCGCACCGGCCACGACACCGGCCACGACACCGGCCGCCGTCACCCCTCGTCGCGGCCGGGGAAGCGCACGACCTCGAACGGCCACGCCGTGGTGACCCATTCCTCCACGAAGTCCCCGAGCTCACGCTCCAGCGACGTCCCCGCCTGGTCGTCGCGCACCCAGAACACCACGCACGCGTCGGCGCCCGGGTCGTCGGACGGCGCCACATGGATGCGCCCGTACTGCTGCTCGCCGTCCGGGCTGGTCACCACGTAGCTGAACGACCGCCGCAGCTGCCCCTCCTTCTGGAGCCACGCCACGTCGATCAGCGCCTGCTCGAAGGTGAACTCGGTGTCCGGCCATCCCCATTCGGGACCGAACCGCCCCCGCAGCCGCTCCAGGCTCCCGATGACCGCGCCGTAGTCCTTCACCACGTCGTGCACGGTGATCGGGCGGATCTGGAAGCGCGGACCGGCGACCAGCGTCGGCACCACGAAGTCCGCCGGCACGAACTCCCGGGCGGACCTCCGGCCGGTCTGCCGGGCGGACGTCCGGCCGGGCACAGCCCGAGCGGGCACAGCCATCTCGACCCTTCCGGTGACGGGCCCCTCTCGACACGAGGGGATGCGAAGTCAACCACCCTAGTCCGGCCCGGAGCCGGGGCGAGCCGGATCACGTTTTCGGTCGGACCGGCCGCGCGACGCGGTACGCCCGGCAACGATGCCGTACTGTTCTTACGGAGGATCACATCACCATGACGACATCTACGCGCGAGCGGATCGTGGCCGAGTCGCTCCGTCTGTTCGCCGACCGGGGCTACGCCGCCACGTCGGTCGCCGAGATCGAGGCCGCGTCCGGTCTGTCCCCGGGGGCCGGCGGGCTGTACCGGCACTTCCGTTCCAAGGAGGAGGTGCTGGCCTCCGCCATCCGCGAACACATCGAACGCACCCGCAAGCAGATCAGCCAGGTGCTGGAGCACGCCTCGGTCTACGAGGACCGGCCGCTGGAGGTCCGGCTGCGGATGACCTGCCAGGCCGGGCTGGCCAAGATGCGCGAGGAGCAGGACCTGATCCGGGTGCTGTTCCGCGACCTGGACCAGTTCCCCCACCTGGTGGCCGAGGTCCGCGAGGGCATCGTCAACCCGCTCTACGACTCGATCGCCACCTGGCTGGCGGCGCAGCCGGAGTTCGCGGAGCAGGACGAGGACTGGGCCGCCGTCGCCTCCATCCTCGGCGGCGCGGTCGTCAACTACTGGCTCGCCAACGAGTCCATGTACGAGCCGCCGACCCGCATCGACGAGAAGCGCTTCGTGGCCTCCTGGGCGCGGCTGGGCCTCGGCCTGATGAACCTGGACCGCTCGCCCGCCTCCTGACCCGGGCCCGCCCCGCCCACGGCGGGGCGGCGGACCGCAGGGCCGCAGGTCCGGAGCGTGCGGGCACCCCACCCGTGGAAGAGTGACATCCCGTGGAAAGCTACGCGGACTGGCTGCGCGCCCGCGACGACGACGCGTTGCGCGCGCTGCTGACCGCGCGGCCGGAACTGATCGCGCCGGTGCCGGCGGACCTGGCCGCGCTGGCCGCCCGCGCCACCACGCCCGCCGCGGTCTCCCGCACGCTGGACCGGCTGGACCGGTTCACGCTGGCGGTGCTGGAGGCGCTGCTGGTGCTGCCCCGGGACGTCACCGCCACCGCCCTGGCCACCGCCCTGCGGACGCCGCGCAAACCGGTGAACGCGGCGGTCGCGACGCTGCTGCGGCACGCCCTGGCCTGGGACCCGCGCAAGGGCAGGCTGCGGCCCGCGCCGGGCGTGCGGCAGGCGTTCGCGTACCCGGCCGGGCTGGGACCTCCGGCGCGGGAGGTGTTCGCGACCTACCCCGCCGAACGCCTCGCCGCCCTGGTCGCCGACCTGACCGGCGAGGAGCAACGCGGCTTCCCCGACACCGCCCGGCTGCTGGACCGGCTGGGCGACCTGCTCGCCGAGCCCGGCCCGCTGATCGACGACGCGGGCCCCGAGGCCCGCGCCGCGCTGGAGCAGCTGGCGTGGGGCCCGCCGGTCGGCCGGGTCGGCGACGCCCGCCGCCCCGTCAGCGTCGCGACCGCCGCCAGCCCCATCGAACGCCTCCTGGCGCGCGGCCTGCTGGCCGCCGAGGACGACCGGACCGTCACCCTGCCCCGCGAGGTCGCCCTGCACCTGCGCGAGGGGGTGCTGTTCCGGGACCTGACGCCGGAGCCGCCGCCGCTCACCGGGGGCCGCGCCCCCGACCGCGCGGACCTGGCCGTGCGGGCGGCGGCCGGGGAGGCGCTGACGTTCGTCCGCCTGGTCGAGGAGCTGCTGGAGCACTGGGGCCTGGAGCCGCCGCCGGTGCTGCGCAGCGGCGGCCTGGCGGTCCGCGACCTGCGCGCCACCGCGACGCTGCTGGACGTCGAGGAGTGGAAGGCCGTCCTGCTCGCCGAGACCGCCTACGCGGCGGGCCTGCTCACCCGCAGCGGCGACCTGGACGGCGAGTGGCTGCCGACCCCCGCCTACGACCTGTGGCTGCGCCGCGACACCGCCGGACGCTGGGTCGAGCTGGCGCGCGGCTGGCTGCGCACCGACCGCGCGCCCGGCCTGGCCGGGGAGCGCGACGACCGCGACCGGCTCGTCAACGCCCTCAGCGAGGCCGTCGTGCGGCCCTCCGCCCCCGCCGCCCGCCGCGCCGTCCTGGACGTGCTCGCCGCCGCCGAGCCCGGCCTGGCGGTGGACGCCGAGGCGGTGCGCACCCGCCTGCACTGGCTCCAGCCCCGCCGCGCCAACCCGCTGCGCGACCGCCTCGTCGACTGGACGCTGCGCGAGGCCGCCGCCCTCGGCGTCACCGGCTTCGGCGTGCTGGCCCCCTACGCCCGCGACCTGCTCGACGGCGGCGACCCCGAACCCGGCCTGGACAAGCACCTGCCCGCCCCCGTCGACAAGATCCTCATCCAGGCGGACCTGACCGCCGTCGCCCCCGGCCCACTGGTTACCGACCTGGCCCGCGAGCTGGCGCTGGCCGCCGACGTGGAGTCCACCGGCGGCGCGACCGTGTACCGCTTCACCCCCGGCTCGGTGCGCCGCGCCCTGGACGCCGGGCGCGGCGCCGACGAGCTGACGGCGCTGCTGGCCCGGCACTCGGCCACGCCGCTGCCGCAGCCCCTCACCTACCTGATCGAGGACGTCGCCCGCCGCCACGGCCACCTGCGGGTGGGCGCGCTGTCGTCGTACGTGCGCACCGACTCCCCCGGGACGCTCGACGAGATCCTGGCCGACCGGCGCTCCGACGCGCTGCGGCTGTTCCGCCTCGCGCCCACCGTCCTCGGCTCGTCGCTGCCGCGCGGCGAGCTGCTGGAGGGCCTGCGCGCCCTCGGCCTGGCCCCGGTCGCCGAGTCGCCGGGCGGCGGCGTGATCGTCACCCGGCCCGACGCCCAGCGCGCCGACCCGCCGCCCACCGCCGAGATCTTCCGGCCCCGCACCCAGCAGTTCACCGACCCGTCGATGGTCAACGCGGCGGTGCGGGCGCTGCGCGCGGGCGACGAGGCGACCCGCCTCGCCGAGAGGCACGGCGAGGAGCAGGCCCGGCTGCGCGCCGACGCCCCCGCCGGGGAACCGCCCCGCTCCCCCGCCGTCGCGACCGTCGACCGCCTCCGCTCCGCCGTCGAACGCGGCGCCCGCGTGTGGATCGGTTACCTCGACCAGCAGGGCCAGTCCTCCAGCCGCATCGTCGAACCCGTCCGCGTCGAGGGCGGATTCCTCACCGGCTACGACGCCACCCGCGCCGCCGTCCACCGTTTCGCGCTGCACCGCATCACCGGCGTCGCTGAGATATCCGACGACGAGAATTAATTCGCTTGCGCCCTCCGGCGGGTCTCGGGCAACGTATGGGACGTCAGCGAGACAGGAAGGGAGGACCCGGTGAACAACCGCCGAAAGCCACAACGACGACGGCAGGGCGAGCCGATATGCGTCCTCCACCGAAAGCCGAGACGGCCCCTCGCCTGACCCACGACTTCCGGTGCCCGATGCGCAGGCAGTGGCTACTTCCACCTTTAATCAGAGGGTTGCGGGTTCGAGTCCCGCCCGCCTGCTCCGTCAGGCGGTAGCTCAATCGGTAGAGCATCTGGCGCGTTGAAAACCACCGCCGCCCAGTTCTCGGGCGCCCCTTTTTCTTCCCTTTCCGATGCGCAGGCCGGAGTTACTTCGGTCGAATCAGGTTCGAGTCCTGCCGGCCCTTCGGGGCCGTTCACTCCGGCCGCCCTGTTCTCGGAAAGGACCGTTTTCCCTGTCCGATGCGCAGCCCCGGGTTACTTCGTCAAAACGAACCGGTCCCCGGGGCGCCGGGTCCTCGGACGGTCCCCCTGGAGGTCCGCCATGGCCAAGTTCAACCGATCCCGGATGACCGGCGCGCTCAGCGCCGTCACGTCCCGCCGCGCCCCCGGCGCCCGCACCCACGAGGGCGCCCCGGGTTATGCGCGAGACACCAAGAGTGAACTTTTTCTTCTCTCGGTCGCGAACATGGTGGGCGAGCGGACCTTCTATGAGAACGCGGGCGACCGCGACGCGCGCTTCCGCACCCTGGTCGGCGAGGTCGCGCTCGCCGACGTCGGCTGGCTGACCCGCATGGTCGGGTGGCTGCGCGACAGCGCCGGGATGCGCTCGGCCTCGGTCGTCGCCGCCGCCGAGGGCGTCATGGCGCGGCTGCGCGCGGAGATGGACGGCGGCAACCGGCAGCTCGTCGCGGCGGCCCTGCGCCGCGCCGACGAGCCCGGCGAGCTGCTCGCCTACTGGCACGGCCGCTACGGGCGCTCGCTGCCGTCGCCGGTGAAGCGGGGCGTCGCCGACGCCGTGCGCCGCCTGTACACCGAACGTTCCCTGGTCAAGTACGACACCGGCGACTTCCGGTTCGGCGACGTGATCGAGCTGGTCCACCCGCGTCCGGAGACCCCGGCGCAGGGCGACCTGTTCCGGCACGCCATCGACCGGCGGCACGGCCGGGGCGAGGAGATCCCCGAGTCGCTGGCGGTGCTGCGCGCCCGCGCGCGGCTGCTGGCCCTCCCGCCGGACGAACGGCGCGCGCTGCTGGACCGCCCGGACGCCGAGCGGGTCCTCGCCGACGCCGGGATGACCTGGGAGTCGCTGGCGGGCTGGCTCGGCGGGCCGCTGTTGGCGGCGTTCTGGGAGAGGATCATCCCGTCGATGGGGTACCTGGCCCTGCTGCGCAACCTCCGCAACCTCGACCGCGCGGGCGTGTCCGACGAGGTCGCCGAGCGGGTCGCGGCGCGGCTGGGCGATCCCGGGCGGGTCGCGCGGTCGCGGGTGCTGCCGATGCGCTACCTGGCCGCCTACCGGGCGGTGGAGTCGCTGCGCTGGGCGTGGCCGCTGCAGAAGGCCCTGGACGCGTCGCTGGGCAACGTCCCGGCGCTGCCCGGCCGCACGCTGGTCCTGGTGGACCGGTCCGGGTCGATGTTCGGGCGGATGTCGGCGCGTTCGGAGCTGACCTCGGCGGACGCGGCGGCGGTGTTCGGCTCGGCGCTGGCGCTGCGGGCCGAGGACGCCACGCTCGTGCAGTTCGGGACCGGGCACGCCCGGGTGCCGTTCCGGCGCGGCGAGTCGGTGCTGAAGCTCGTGGAGCGGTTCGGCGACCTGGGCGGCACCAACACCGCCGCGGCGGTCCGCGCGCACTACCGGGACCACGACCGGGTGGTCATCGTGACGGACGAGCAGGCCTGGGGCGGTCACCACGGCGAGGAGCCGACGAAGGCCGTCCCGGAGCGGGTGCCGGTCTACACCTGGAACCTGGTCGGCTACCGGCACGGCCACGGCCCGTCCGGGGCGGGCACGCGGCACACGTTCGGCGGGCTGTCGGACGCGGCATTCGCGATGATCCCGCTCATCGAGCGGGGCGCGGCCGCGGACTGGCCGTTCTGAGACAGGTCGCGCGGGACGGTGAACCGATCGCCGTCCCGCGCGGTCTGATCACGGAGACGGCACGAGGAGGGGCCCATGAGCCACGGGTGGTCCGACAACCCCTACGACGTCTACAACGACCCCAACGGCCCCTACTACGACCCGTACTACTACGGTCCCCCGGCGCCGCCCGCGCCGGGGTCGGCGGTCGCCGCGCTGGTGTGCTCCAGCGTCGCCACCTTCGCCTGCTGCAACGTGCTGGCCCTGCCCGCGGTCATCACGTCGGCGATGGCGGTCAGCCGTTCCGCGCGCGATCCGCGCGGGGCGCGCACCCTGACGGCGTGGAGCTGGGCGCTGTTCGGCGCCGCGATGGCGGTGGCGGTGGTCTACGTCACGCTGATGGTGGCCTTCGGCGTCTGAGACCGGGAAGAGTCGGACGGCCCCGCGCCGTTGTACCTCCGGGTACCGTGCGAGGACCCATCCGATCCGCAACGCCGACGGGGGCCATCCACCTGTGACCGACGGTCCGCTCATCGTCCAGTCCGACAAGACGCTGCTCCTTGAGGTCGACCACGACCTGGCCGACGCGTGCCGCAAGGAGATCGCCCCGTTCGCCGAGCTGGAACGGGCGCCCGAGCACATCCACACCTACCGCGTCACTCCTCTCGCCCTGTGGAACGCGCGTGCCGCCGGGCACGACGCCGAGCAGGTCGTGGACACCCTGCTGCGGTTCTCGCGCTACCCGGTGCCGCACGCGCTGCTGGTGGACGTGGCCGACACGATGGCCCGGTACGGGCGGCTGCGGCTGGAGAAGGACCCCGCGCACGGCCTGGTGCTGGCGTCCTCCGACCGCGCGGTCCTGGAGGAGGTCCTGCGGTCCCGGAAGGTCAAGGGCATGATCGGCGACCGGGTCGCCGACGATGTGGCGGTCGTGCACCCCAGCGAGCGCGGCGCGCTGAAGCAGGCGCTGCTCAAGCTGGGCTGGCCCGCCGAGGACCTGGCCGGGTACGTCGACGGTGAGGCGCACCCGATCGCCCTGGCCGAGGACGGCTGGACGCTGCGTCCCTACCAGCGGGAGGCGGCCGACGCGTTCTGGCACGGCGGGTCCGGCGTCGTCGTGCTGCCCTGCGGCTCCGGCAAGACCACCGTCGGCGCGGCGGCGATGGCCCGCGCGGCGGCGACCACGCTGATCCTGGTGACCAACACCGTCTCGGCGCACCAGTGGAAGCAGGAGCTGATCCGCCGCACGTCCCTCACCGAGGACGAGATCGGCGAGTACACGGGCGCGAAGAAGGAGGTCCGCCCGGTCACGATCGCCACCTACCAGATCATGACGACCCGGCGGAAGGGCGCCTACCCGCACCTGGAGCTGTTCGACGCCCGCGACTGGGGCCTGGTGGTCTACGACGAGGTCCACCTCCTGCCCGCCCCGATCTTCCGGATGACCGCCGACCTCCAGGCCCGCCGCCGTCTCGGCCTGACCGCGACGCTCGTCCGCGAGGACGGCCGCGAGGGCGACGTGTTCTCCCTCATCGGGCCCAAGCGCTACGACGCGCCGTGGAAGGACATGGAGTCGCAGGGCTGGATCGCCCCCGCCGACTGCGTCGAGGTCCGCGTCACCCTGGCCGAGTCCGAGCGCCTCGCCTACGCCACCGCCGAGCCCGAGGAGCGCTACCGCTTCTGCGCCACCACCGACGCCAAGACCCGCGTGGTGGAGTCGCTGGTCGAGCGGCACGAGGGCGAGCAGGTCCTGGTGATCGGCCAGTACATCGACCAGCTCGACGAGCTCGGCGCGACCCTGGACGCCCCCGTCATCAAGGGCGACACCCGGGTCAAGGAGCGCGAGCGCCTGTTCGACGCGTTCCGCGCCGGAGAGATCAACGTGCTGGTCGTCTCCAAGGTCGCCAACTTCTCCATCGACCTGCCCGAGGCGACCGTGGCGATCCAGGTCTCGGGCGCCTACGGCTCCCGCCAGGAGGAGGCCCAGCGCCTGGGCCGCCTGCTGCGTCCGAAGTCCAACGGCGCGGGGGCCCGTTTCTACGCGGTGGTCTCCCGCGACACCCTCGACCAGGACTACGCCGCGCACCGGCAGCGCTTCCTGGCCGAGCAGGGCTACGCGTACCGGATCGTGGACGCCGACGCGGTGCTGGCGGGCGAGGAGTTCTGACGTTCAGCCGATCCGGAGGTCACCGCGTTCCAGGCGCTCCAGCACGAGCGCGGCGGTGGACTCCGGGTCCAGGGCCGTCGAGTCCACGACGTGGGAGTCGTAGGCCCCGGGCCGGGCGAACTGCTCGTACATGATCCTGACCGGCTCGGGGTCGGTGAGCGCGCCCTCCCCGCGTCCGGTCGCCCGTTCCAGCACGGTCCTCTCGTCGGGGCGCAGGATCGCATAGTGGAACGGCGTCCCGTGCCGCGTGAACGCGTCCACGAACCAGGGCCCGATGATCCCGTCGCACGCGACGAAGTAGCCGCCGGCCGCGTACCCGAACGCGGCCCCGGCCAGCACCCCCATGACGGTCTCGTTCTGGGCCCGCGACTCGGGCAGGTAGGGCAACACGAGCCCGCGCCTGATGTACCCGTAGAAGTCGTCGGTGTGCAGGTGGACGCTCAGCGGGAACCGGTCGGCCAGCAGCCGCGCCACCGTGCTCTTCCCCGCCCCCGGCGGTCCTGTGAGAACGAGCACCTCCCCTGTCATGCCACCGCATCCTAGGCTGTGTCGCAAAGCCCTGGCCTACGGCGCTCGCCCTGGGGGCTCGCGCCTCACCAGGTCTTGGCGAGCGCGACATCGCTTCGCGATCTGACCCGCGGGCCCTCGCCTCCGGCGTCGGGCCCGCCGGTCAGGTCACGCGCTCGCGTGGCGGCTGAGGCCCACTTCGAAACAGCCCCCGCCGCGTCGCGGGGGCGGAGGTCAGCCGGTGCCGTGCGCGAGCAGGAGCAGCGCGGCCTCGGACGGGGAGCCCGGCTCGGCGGTGGCCACGACGAGCGACTGCTCGGAGTCCGGGGTGGACACGAACGTCTGCTGGGTGATGGTGAGCCTGCCGACGAGCGGGTGCCGCAGCTCGTGGACGGCCTGCTCGCAGGCGCGCACCCGGTGGTCGGACCACAGGGCCGCGAACTCCCGGCTCCTCATGCTCAGGTCGCCGATCAGGGCGGCCAGCTCCCGGTCCTCCGGGTGGCGGCCCGCCACCAGCCGCAGGTGCTCGGTCACCGCGCGCGCCTTGGCCTCCCAGTCCACGTACAGGTCGCGGCTGTGCGCGTCCAGGAAGACGATCCTGGCGGTGTTGGGCCGGTCGTCGGGCCGCTCGGGGGCGGTGAAGTCCGCGTGCCCGGCGAACAGGGCGTGCCCGGTCCGGGTCCAGCCCAGCACGTCGCCGCGGCGGCCGGTGACGACGGCCGGCACGTCGCCCATCGCCCGCAGCAGGTCGCGGGTGGCGGGAAGGATCCGCTCGGCGGTCGCCGGCGGGGCGGCCGGGCGCTTCCGCCCGGCACGGGCCAGGTCGTGCAGGTGGGCGCGTTCGTGCTGGTCCAGGCGGAGCGCGCGGGCGATCGCGTCGAGCACCTCGGCCGAGGCGTTCAGGGACTGCCCCTGCTCCAGCCGGGTGTAGTAGGAGGCGCTCACCCCGGCGAGCTGGGCGATCTCCTCCCGGCGCAGGCCGGGGACGCGCCGCCGGTCGTCGTACCGGGTCAGTCCCACGTCCTCGGGGCTCAGCCGCGCCCGGCGTGCCTGGAGGTAGGGGCCGAGCCGCGCCGGGGTCTGCATGATCCCAGTATGACCGGCGGGCGTGCGGCGAGCCTGACCCTGCGGGGGGTACGCAACGGCCGGTCTGGCGGCCCCGGGACCCCGGCGGCACCGTGGTCGGCACGAGACCCACTTCCCAGGGAGCGACAGCAGATGAGCGCGTACATGGTGATCGACATCGAGCCCGCCGACGCCGCGAGGATGAGCGAGTACACGGCCGGTTCGCTGCCGGTCCTGGAGAGGCACGGCGGCCGGGTGATCGCCTTCGACCCGCAGGCCCGGCCGCTGGAGGGCGGCTGGACCCCCCACCAGATGATCATCGTGGAGTTCCCGAGCAAGGACGCGATCAGCGCCTACCTCGACTCGCCCGAGTACCGGCCCTGGAAGACGATCCGCCAGGCGCACTCCCGTGGCCGTTCCGTCGCGGTGGAGGCGCTGTGACCCGGATCGCCGTCTACGGGGCCACGGGGTTCGCCGGACGGCTCGTCGCGGCGGAGACGCTCCGGCGCGGGTTCGACCTACTACTGGCGGGCCGCGACCATGAGCGGCTGCGCGCCGTGGCGAACGCGCTCGACGTCCCCGAGACCGATCTGCGCGTGGCGGAGCTGACCGACCACGACGCCCTGACCGCCGCGTTCAGGGACGCCGACGCCGTCATCAACTGCGCGACGCCGTTCACGCTGCACGGCGAACCCGTCGTGCGCGCCGCGATCGCCGCCGGTGCGCACTACGTCGACATCGCGGGTGAGGAGCTCTACATCAAGGGCGTGCTCGACCGCTACGACGACGCCGCCAGGGCCGCCGGGGTCACCGTGCTGCCCGCCGCCAACAACGACTGCCTGACCGGCGACCTGCTCGGCCATCTGGTCGCCGACGGCCTCGGTGAGCTGGAGACCATCAGCGTCGCGTTCGACGCCGTCGACGCCGAGGGGTCGCGCGGCACGGTCGAGATGGCCCACCTCACCGCCGACACCATGCGGTCGGGGGGTCTCACCTGGCACGACGGGCACTACCACGCCGACCGGCCGGCCGTGCGCGACTCGGTCGCGTGGCCCGCCGGACCGGGACCGGCGGTGAAGTTCGCGCTGCCGCCGGCGGTGACGATCCCCCGGCACGTGCGCACCCGGCACGCCGAGGGCCTGGCCACGCCGCGGATCCACGGCTTCTTCGCCGGCGCCGACCGGGCGCTCGTCGACAGCATGCCGCCGCGGCAGGGGCCGTCGGAGCAGAGCCGGGCCAGGGCCCGCTACTGCCTGGTGATCGACGCCAGGGCGGTGGACGGCACGGAATGCCGCGCCGTCCTGGAGGCCCGCGACATGTACGGCACGACGGCCGTCATCGCCGTGGAGGCCACCCGGAGGCTGGCCGCCGGCCCGGCGTTCGCCGGGGCCCTGGCCCCCGCCGAGGTCTTCGACCCGGCCGACTTCCTCGACCACCTTCGCCCCCACGGCCTGACCTGGACCATCGAGCCCCCGATCCGCCACCGGATTCCCTAGCTGTGTTTCAAAAGCCCTGGCCTACGGCGCTCGCCCGGGGGGCTCGCACCTCACCAGGTCTTGGCGAGCGCGACATCGCTTCGCGATCTGACCTGCGGGCCCTCGCCTCCGGCGTCGGGCTCGCCGGCCAGGTCACGCGCTCGCGTGCGTGGCCGGGGTCCACTTCGCAACAGGTCCTAGCCCGCACGGCGGGGACCGCGGGAAGCATTGCCTCTTATATTCCATTCCATCTATATTGCTGGAGTGGAATCAACGTTCGAGGTGCTGGCCGACCGGCGACGCCGCCAGATCCTGGAGTTCCTGCGCGAGGGCGAGCTCCCGGCGGGCGAGCTGGTCGGCCGGCTCGGCCTCAGCCAGCCCACCGTCTCCAAGCACCTCAAGGTGCTGCGCGAGGCCGGGCTGGTCGAGGTGCGCCGCGACGCCCAACGCCGCTGGTACCGGCTGCGCCCCGGCCCGCTCGCCGAGATCGACGCGTGGCTCGCGCCGTTCCGCGAGATGTGGGGCGACAGCCTGGACCGGCTGGAACGCCGCCTCGACGCCCTTCCCGACGACACGTGACCCGCCAAGGAGGCGCCAGGCCGATGGACAGGCAGCTCGGAACACTGGAGACCGTCGACGGCAGGCGGGTGCTGCGGTTCGAACGCCGCCTCGCGCACCCGCCCGAGAAGGTGTGGAGGGTGGTCACCGACCCCGCCGAGATGACCCACTGGTTCCCCGCCGTCATGCACACCGACCCGGCCGTCGGCGCGCCCATCCGCTTCACCTTCCCGGACGACCCCGGCTTCGACGGCCCCTTCACCAAGGGCCGCGTCCTGGAGTACGACCCGCCCAAGGTCTACGCCTTCACGTGGCACGACTCGGTCCTGCGCTTCGAACTGGCCTCCGACGGCGCCGGATGCCTGCTGGTGTTCACCTACACGATGAGCGACGAGGGCACCTGGGACGACCGCCCGGCGATGGCCCGCACGGCCCCCGGCTGGGACGTCTGCCTGGACACCCTGGCCACCCGCCTCGACGGGGCCCCGGACCCGCAGGTCGACCGGGCCTGGATCCTCGACCGCGCCGAACGCTACGTCGAGGCGTTCGGCCTGGGCGAGGGCACGACCCACCCGACCCCCGACGGCCACCTGGTGCGCTTCGAACGCGACCTCACCCAGCCGCCCCACGAGGTATGGGCCACGCTCACCGAGGGCACCGAACCCACCGCCGGACAGGCCCCGCCGCCCCGGGCCACCCATGGCTACCTGACCCCCGGCCCGGTGACGGAGGCGAGCCCCGGCACCGCCCTGGAGTACACCTGGCTGGACGACGACGCCCCGGCGGGCCGGGTGCGCTTCGAACTCCGCCACCAGGACCCGATCGGCACCCGCCTGGTCGTCACCCAGACGCTCCCGTCCCACCTGGCCGACCGCCGCGCCACCGCCCTGGCCGCCTGGCAGACCCACCTCGAACTCTTCTTCGCGGCCCTCCACGGCGACATCCGCTGCCCCTGGCCCACCGAACGGACCGACCACCTCGAACGCGCCTACCGTGCCCGCCTGACCACTTCCTGACCTTCCGCAACCGATCCCGCCGGACCGGGGTTCCCCACGGCGATGCCGATGAGAGGGATGGTGAGGACCGTGGAGACCCCGGTGGAGGTCGCGCGAGCGGACCGGCGGCCGAACGACGCGTGGTCGGTGATGGAACGGTTCTACGCCGCCGAGGCGGAGTACGTGGCCGCGGGCGGCTACGGAAAGGCCGACTACGACCAGGTCGCCGCCCACCTGGACCCGGAAGTGGTGCTGTACCAGGCGCCGGGCCTGCCGTTCACGGGAACCGGCGCCTGGCGAGGCCGAGACGGCATGGAACGGTTCCTGGCCGTCTTCAGCGAGACCTGGGAGTCGATGGAGTTCCTGGAGCAGGAGCACTGGGGAGACGGGAACACCGTGGTGGTGCGCAACCGGGTGCGCTTCCGTGCCCGCGCCACCGGCCGCGAGGTCGAGGCGCTGATCCTCCAGCTCATCACCGTCAGGGACGGCCGCATGCTCGAATGCCGCCCCTTCTACTGGGACCCCGCCGCCGTCACCGAGGCCTGCACACCCTCGACCGGCGCGTAAGGCGGCGTTCGCGTCAGACGGGAACGGCGGCGGCGATGAGCTGCTCGGCGGTGAAGTGGGCCTTGTGGACCGCGTCGTCGACGTTCCCCAGCGAATGGTTGGAGATGGCCCCCTCGTAGACCAGCAGGAGCTGGTCGGTGAGCAACTCCGGATCGGCCGCACCGGCCTCCCGCGCCAGCTCCAGGACGCGATCGCGCAGCGCCCCCTTGTACGAGGTGATGACGGCCCGGGCGGAATGGTCGGGGTCGGCCAGCTCGGCCATGGCGTTGACGAACGAGCAGCCACGGAAGCGCGTCTCGGAGGTCGCCCAGGAACGCAGCGCGTCGAACACGGCCAGCAGGCGGGCGCGCGGATCCTCACCCGCCCGCTCGATGGACCGTTCGAGCAGCGTCTGCCACCGCGTCTCCCGGCCGCTGAGATAGGCCAGGATCAACGCCTCCTTGCCACCGAAGTGCTTGTAGAAGGTCATGCGCGCCACCTGCGCCTGCTCGATCACGGCGTCGACTCCCGTGGAGTTGATGCCGTTGAGGTAGAAGAGACGGTCGGCGGCGTCCAGGATGCGGCGACGGGCGGGGGGCATCTGATCATCGCTCATACCTGGACTGTATAGAACGTTCCGTCTACCCCGCAACCGGGCCCGCCTCACCCGCTCCGCACGACCGGACAGCGCCGGACGCGCCTGCAGCAGCGTGGGGCGAGATCTTGAGCGACAGGGAGGGCGCGTGCGATTCGCACTGAACGATCTGCTCACCGACCTCCCGGCGGAACAGATCGACGAAGCCCGGGGGGTCAACGATGCGAGGGCGGCCGGTCGCAGCCTCGGGGACCTGGAGGAGCTGAAGGAAGCACGCGCGAAGAGATGGCCGAAGCCATGGGGCACGCGTCCCGGTGCGGATCTTCGTTCCCTCCGGCGGACGAGCGCGAGGCCACGTGCGCAACCGCCGACTCGCAGACGCCCTCCACCTCGCGGTCGCCAGCGTCGACTACCGACTGGCCCCCGAGCACCCCTGACCGGCCGCACCCGACGACTGCGAAACGACGGCGCTCCGGATCACTCAAGCATGACATAGAGCCGTTCCCCAGAAATGAGGAAAGGCCCCGCCGGTAACGGCGGGGCCTTTCCTAATATGAGTCCGGCGGCGTCCTACTCTCCCACACAGTCTCCCATGCAGTACCATCGGCGCTGAAGGGCTTAACTTCCGGGTTCGGGATGGGACCGGGTGTTTCCCCTTCGCCATAACCACCGAACGACCAACGCACACCCCCTAAGCGGGGCGGCAAGCTCATCGTCCGAACGCTAGGCTCGGTTATTCTATTGTAGCGGTTCCCGATTTGTTTTCTGGGAACCACACAGGGACGCGAACACTCAGCAGAAACCATTGCGATTGGTTTGAACGTATCGTGTGTTCAAGCCACTCGGCCTATTAGTACCGGTCGACTCCACACGTTACCGCGCTTCCATCTCCGGCCTATCAACCCAATCGTCTATTGGGAGCCTTACCCCACACAAGGC
>NZ_BCQR01000213.1 GCF_001552175.1 Actinomadura kijaniata NBRC 14229 | reverse complement strand
GGGTGCGCCGGGGACGACCCGGACCCCGCCCCGGCCGCCGCGCGGTCCGGGAGCCCGGCGGCCGGGAGCCCGGCGGCCACCGGCCCGGCGGTTCCGCGAAGCGCGCTGCTGCCGCCGGTGGCGGCCTACGTCGACGCCGTCAACGGCAAGGACCTGGACGCGCTGACCAAGGCGTTCGCCCCCGACGGGCAGGTCGTCGACGTCGGCCGCCGCTTCGCCGGACGCGACGCCATCCGCGGCTGGGCCGACCGGGAGGTCATCGGCGGCGCGCTGACCGTGCGGGGCGTCGTCGAGCGCCGGGACGGCTACCAGAAGCTCCTGGTGACCTTCGCGCCCGGCGGCTCCGGCGGCTTCGCCGCCCACTACGCCTTCACCACCTCCGGCTCCGCCATCACCAGGGCCGACCTCACCTACGCCAACTGACCCGTGACGACCGAAGAGAGAACCCGATGACGACCAAGCACAAGGTGACCTTTCCCTCCGGTGACGTCACCCTCACCGGCAACCTGTTCCTGCCGGACGCGCCGTCCCCCTCCCCCGGCGTCGTGGTCGCCGGGACCTGGACCAGCGTCAAGGAGCTGATGGCCGACCGGTACGCCGAACGGCTGGCCGACCGCGGGTACGCGGCGCTGTCGTTCGACTTCACCGGCTACGGCGAGTCGGAGGGCGAGCCCCGCGACTACGAGTCGCCCGAGCTGAAGGTCCGCGACATCCGGCACGCCCTGGACTTCCTGGCCGGGCGCCCGGAGGTGGACGCCGGCCGGCTGGGCGCGCTGGGGGTGTGCGCGGCGGCGATGTACATGAGCGCGGCGGCCGTCGCCGACGAGCGCGTCCGCGCGCTGGCGCTGGTCGCGCCCTGGCTGCACGACGGCGCGATCTGCGCGGAGGTCTACGGCGGCGCCGAGGGCGTGGCCGCCCGGCGCAAGGAGGCCGCCGCCGCCCGCGCCCGGTTCGAGGAGACCGGGGAGGTCGAGTACGTGCCGGTGGTCAGCGGCACCGACCCGCGCGCCGCGATGCCGATGGAGATCGACTTCTATCTCAACCCCGACCGCGGCGGCATCCCGGCCTGGCCGAACCGGTTCGCGGTGATGGCCTGGGAGAACTGGCTGACCTTCGACTCCATCGCGCTGGCCCCGCGCGTCACCGTCCCGACGGTGCTGGTGCACAGCGAGGACGCCGCCATCCCCGAGGGCGCGCGCCGCTTCCACGAGGCGCTGGCGGGCCCGAAGGAGTTCGTGTGGACCACCGGCGACCAGTTCGACTTCTACGACCAGGAGCCCCAGGTGACCACCGCCGCGGACACCGCCGCCGCCCACTTCTCCGCCACGCTGTGACCCGCCGGAGACCGACGTCGCCCCGAAGGCTCACCCTTCCGGCGACCGCCGCCCTCCTCGTCGCGCTGACCGGCGCGGCGGGCGTCGCCGCCGCCGCGCCCGACCGGCCCGCCGCCCTGGCCGGGGCCACGGCGGCGGCCCCCGCCCCCACCGGCGACCTCGACCCGGGCCCCTACCACCGCCTCCTCGACCCGCTGGTCGGCACGTGGAAGGCCGTCAAGACCAACTACATCCTCGGTGGCGGCCGGCCGGTGGTCTCCCGCGACATCGTCGTCCGCACGCGGTGGATGAAGAAGACCGGCGGCCGGTTCCTGGAGGAGCGGACCGACGGCACCCTGGGCGGCGACCGCTACCACCGGACCGGGGTCCTCGGCTTCTCCAGCATCGACCGCCGCTACGAGTGGACCACCTTCGACAGCGTCACCCCCACCGCGATGACCTACCGCGGCGCGCCCGTGACCGGCACGCCCTCGGTGCTGTCGATCCCCGGCGAGTTCACCGACCCGGGCGTCCTCGGACCCGAGTACCGTGGCCGGACCATCCCCATGCGCACCGTGATCACCCTGGGGAGGACCCCGACGTTCGACCTCTACTTCACCCCGCCCGGCCAGGCCGAGCGCCTGGTCGACCGCGTCGTCTACACCCGCAGGATCGGGTGACCGGACGCCGGTCCGCCGCATGGGGCCCGCCCCCGGGGGAAAGGGGTGGGCCTGGAGGTGAACGGCGACGATCACGGTGGCCCTCTGCGGCGACGTGATGCTCGGACGCGGCGTCGACCAGATCCTGCCCCGGCCGGGCGACCCCGCGCTGCGCGAGGCGTACATGCGGGACGCGCGGACGTACGTGCGGCTGGCCGAGGCCGCGCACGGGCCGATCCCACGGCCGGTGGGGTTCCGCCGGCCGTGGGGCGAGGCGCTGCGCGTGCTGGAGGAGGCCGCGCCGGACGCCCGGATCGTGAACCTGGAGACCGCGATCGCCCGGGGCGGGACGTTCGCGCCCGGCAAGGCCGTCCACTACCGGATGAGCCCCGGCAACCTGCCGTGCCTGGCCGCCGGTCGGCCCGACGTGTGCGTGCTGGCCAACAACCACGTCATGGACTTCGGCGTCCAGGGCCTGGTCGAGACGCTCGCGGCGCTGGAGGGCGCCGGTCTGGCGTGGGCCGGGGCGGGGCGGGACGAGCGGGAGGCCCGGCGGCCCGCCGCGGTCCCGGCCGGGAGCGGCCGGGTGCTGGTGTTCGCGTTCGGCATGGCCTCCAGCGGGATCCCGGCCGGGTGGGCCGCCGGGCCGGGGCGGCCGGGGGTCGCGTTCGTCCCGGAACCGTCCGAGGAGTGGGCCCGCGCGATCACCGAACGGGTCCGGCGGGACAAGCGCGCCGGGGACGTCGCGGTCGCGTCCGTCCACTGGGGGTCGAACTGGGGCCACCACGTGCCCGGCGAGCACGTCCGGTTCGCGCACGCGCTGGTCGACGGCGGGGTGGACGTCGTGCACGGGCACTCCTCCCACCACCCCCGCCCGATCGAGGTCTACCGGGGCCGGCTCGTGCTGTACGGGTGCGGCGACCTCATCGACGACTACGAGGGGATCACGGGGTACGAGGAGTACCGCGACGACCTGCGCCCCCTGTACCTCGCCTCGCTCACCCCGGGCACCGGCGCGCTGGCCGAGCTGCGGATCACCGTGCTGCGGGCGCGGCGGATGCGGCTCGAACGCGCCGCGCCCGCCGACGTCGGCTGGCTCGCCGACACCCTCCGCCGCGCCGGGACGCCTGTCGTCGCCGAGGACGGGACGCTGGTGCTGCGCCCGTGACCCCTCAGACCCCGCTGGGCAGCGTCTCCAGTTCGCCCCGGCGGGCCGCCTCCAGGTGCAGCGGGTCCAGCGCGGACGTCCGCCGGAACCAGCACAGCGCGTCGTAGCGTTCGGCGAGCACGGTGGGCACGTAGTTGCGCCGGTCGCGGCCCGGGTCGTAGACGACGCCGATCGCCCGGTGGCCGCGCCGTTCCCGCGGCCAGGCCGCCTCGGGCCCGTCGGAGAACACGAACAGGGCCCGCGCCAGCCCGGTCCCCATCAGCAGCGCCTCCACCGACCCCGGAAGGGGCGCGGGCGCCGCCATGGTCTCCATCGTCCCGCCCCAGCGCGGCGCGGCGATCACCTCGCCGGAACCGCCCGCGAACCCGACCGCGACGACCGCGTCCCGGCCGTGCCGGTCCCGGGCGAGCTGGCCGAGGTTCACCATCCCGGCCGCCGCCATGTCGGTGGCGCGGGCGTCGCCGATGTGGGTGTTGTGCGCCCAGACCACCGCCCGCGCCCCGGCGCCGTGGAAGTCCAGCAGCCGGTCCAGGGTGTCGGCCATGTGGACGTCGCGGACGTTCCACGACTCGGGACCGCCGACGATCATCGCCCGGTAGTAGCGCTCGGCGCCCGCGGCGACCTCGGCGTTCTGCCGGGCGTTCAGGTCCTCGGCGCCCTCGGCGGGACGGCGCAGCCGGGTCAGCAGCTCCAGCACCTCGTCCTCGCAGCCACCGGGGACCAGCGCGTAGGAGCCGGGATCCTCGCCGTGCGGCTCGAAGCAGCGGTAGGCCGCCATCGCCGTCTCCACGTACTCGGGGCGGCGCTCGGACAGGTAGCCGATGACCGAGCGCAGCGAGTCCCACAGGCTGTAGACGTCCAGGCCGTAGAAACCGACGCGGTCGCCCGTCCCGGCGTTGTGGTCGCGGAGCCAGCGGCAGAAGTCCACGGTCTCCCGGTTGGCCCACATCCACGTCGGCCAGCGGCGGTAGCCGTCCAGCACCTCCCCCGGGTCCTCCGGCGCGTCCCCGGCGAGGGTCACGCTGCGGGCGACCCGCCAGCAGTCGGGCCAGTCCCCCTCGACCGCGACGAACGAGAACCCCTTCTCGGCGACCAGCCGCCGCGTCAGCGCCGCCCGCCACGCGTAGTACTCGTGGGTGCCGTGGCTGGCCTCCCCCAGCAGCACGCAGCGGGCGTCGCCGACGCGTTCCAGCAGCGGATCGAGATCGGCCTCGACCTCCAGCGGGAGGGCCGAACCCAGGATCTCTTCGACCTCGTTCACGATGTGTCCCCCCTCGGGCCCCCGGCGCGGCCGGTGGCGGTGCGGGAACGCATGCCCTCGTCCTCCAGCCGCCCGCGCCTGGTGTCGTGCTCGTGGCTTCCGGGTCGCGACATGATCTCGCCCCCTGATCTCTGCTCGTTCCTTGCCTCCGGTCTCGGACGCGTACCCGCGCCCGCGCGGGCCATTCGCCCGGATCCCCGGGCCGTCCGGTGGGCAGAAACCCGGTATGAGCAGCATGAACGGGCGACGGCGGTCCGGCGCCGAGCCGATGACGGCCCGCAGCGCGCTGCGGACGCGAACGGCGTTCGCCACGGTCGGCCTGATCGTCGGCGTGGCGCTGGCGGTGGTCTGCGCGTTCTGGGGCGGCCGGTCCCCGGGCGGGGGCGCGGCGGCCTGGACGCTGGTGGCGCTGGGCGTGGTCGTCACGATCATCTCCGCCGTCGACCTGTGGGTGCTCCGCCGCCGTCTCCGTCGCTGACCGATCCCTAGGATCGGGGCATGAGCGACCTTTTCACCGTGCCGGTGTCGGTGCGCGGCTACGAACTGGACACCCAGGGACATCTCAACCAGGCGGTCTACCTCCAGTACGCCGAGCACGCCCGGTGGGAGCTCCTGCGCGCGGCGGGCGTCCCCCACGACCGGCTCCTCGCCGACGGCGTCGGGCCCGTCGTCCTGGAGACGACCATCCGGTACCGCCGCGAGCTGCGGGGCGGCGACGAGGTGACGGTGTCGTGCCACTTCGCGTTCGGGGAGGGCAAGACGTTCCGGGTCCGCCAGGAGATCCGCCGGACCGACGGCACCCTGGCCGCCGAGATCGAGGCTCTGATCGGCCTGCTGGACCTGACCGAACGCCGCCTGGTCCCCGACCCCGGGGGCCGCCTGCGCGCTCTGGCGGACAACCCCGGTCTTCTGGCCTGACCCCCGCACGGTCGTGCACTTTCCGTTATGTCCTCGGGACCCTCGGAAGCGTATATCCGCATTCCAGGCCGCCTGGAAGATCGTAAAGTGGTCCCCATGACCGAGGGTCGCCCTACGTGCCACTGCGTGCTCGACCACGACTATGGCGACCGCGACCGGATGGACAACTTCCTGCTGCGCACGATCGTCCACATCACCCAGTACGGCTGGAGCGTGGTGCTGGTGCAGCCGGAGGACGACCGCCCGGGATGGGCGTACACGATCGGGCTGTGGCACACCCTGCGGGCCTCCGAACTGGCGATGTTCGGCGGCGACGTGTACGAGATGGAGGAGTCCCTCAACAGGCTGGGCCGCCAGACGACCGAGGGGGACGCCCCTTCCGACGGGGACCGCCGCTCCGGCGTCGTGCGCGACCGCGAGGTGGCGTTCCGGACGGTGGACGCCCGATGGTACGAGGTGATGATGCCGGGGGCGGTGTCGTTCTACCGGCGTCCGCCGCTGCCGTTCCTCCAGGTGGTGTGGTCGAACGACGGCGGCCTGTTCCCCTGGCAGCCGGGCACGGACCTGCCGTTCCGCCGCTCCCAGCCGTGGCTGTGGCTGGACCCGCGCCAGCACTCCCGGGGCGTGTGGACCCGCGACCTCTAACGGGCTCGTCCCGGCTGCGGGACGGCCAGCGCTCCGGCCAGCCAACGCGCCGCGACCGCCGTGTCGGTAGCGGACACCACTCCCAACGCGCAGACGAACCAGCCGCCGAACGCGCACACATCCACGACCTTCTGCACGCGTGCGCTCACGTACGCCACCTCCAGATGCGGAGCGGCGTCCCTTGGCGTGAACAGTGAGGCGTGCAGCGGGAGGTCCAGGCCCCGAAGCGCCCCGACCAACGCCACCAGACGCAACGTCTCGGCCCCCTCGTCCCACCACGTGTCCCCTTGGTCGCTGCTCACGCCGCACGCCCCGCGAACGTCCGCGCAGCCTGATCGAACGCTTCGGGATCGGTCCCGGCCAGGTGCTCCAACAGCCCCTCGACGCTGGAGGCGCTGATCAGCATGAATCCGGCCGCCCGCCACACCCCTCGATCGCAGATCCAGATGTCCCACCGGGGGAACCACTGCCGCAGGAGCACGAGCAAAACGTCACGAGGCGTCATGCCGCGCCCCCGTTCAGGACGGCGTAGACGGCCTTGCCCCCGGAGGCCAGGTGCCGGAAGCCCCACCCAGCAGTGAGCTCGGAGACGATCGCCAGCCCTCGTCCGGAGAAGCACTCCAGTGACAACGGCCGAACGCACGGCTCGGCGCGGCTGCCGTCCCGCACCTCCACCACCGGCCCGTCCGCCGACAGGTACAGCCGAACGGAGATGGCCTCGCCCGGCGCGCTGCCGTGCTTGTAGGCGTTGGTGACCAGCTCCGACACCACCAGCAACGCCACCTGCACCGCCATGCGATCCACGCCTTTGGCCTCCAGCCACCCCCGCGCGAAATCCCGCGCAGTTTTGATCGCCTCCGGAACGGAGGTAAGCACCAGAACGGACGGTTCGGCCGTAGCCACCGGAGGCGGTTTGACACCCTTATCGATCATGGCCGCTGCCTTTACCTTGTGACTCCCGGTTGATTTCTCGTAACTGACCTCCATCCACGCACGGAAAGCCATACCGTTACCAGGACAGTTCCAGAAAGCGTGCAGTACACGAGCAATGGCGAGCTCTTAGCGAGCATGATCAAGGGAGTCACATGCCGGTCAGCAAGATCCCCGCCGAGCTGCTCACCTTCGGCGCAGAGGTGAAGCGCCTCCGACTCGCCAAAGGGCTGACCCAGGCCGAAACGGCAGATGCGGTCAACGTCACGCGCGGCTACGTCGGGCAAGTCGAGGCGGGAACGACCCGATGCCGTGCCGACTTCGCCCGCCGCCTCGATCACGCCCTCAGCGCGGAAGGCCGCCTGATAGAAGCCTGGGAAGAGCTGCTAGACAACATAAAGAAGAACAAATACCCGAAATTCTTCGTCAGTTTCACCAAGGCCGAGAGCTCGGCCGCGCTGCTGCGTGGTTATGAGGAACGGCTCGTCTACGGGCTGTTCCAAACCGAGGGGTACGCGCGCGCTCTCCTGCCAGACGAGGACGCGGTGAAGTCTCGGATTCTTCGACAGGGGATCCTCGACCGCACCCCTCCGCCCACCGTGTCCGTCGTGATGGACGTCAGCGTTCTTTACCGAGAGCTAGGGGGTCCTGAGGTGATGCGCGAGCAACTACGCCATCTACTGGCACTGTCGCAGCGCAGCAACATCAACCTTCAGATACTCCCGACGATCCACGTCAGGAACCTCTGGGGGACGTTCGCCATCGCCACACTTCCCGACAACTCTCAGGCGGTTTATGCTGAAAACGCGTACGGCGGCGAGACGTCAACGACCGTCGAGGACGTAGCGTTCGTCAACGAGGTCTTCGTCACCCTCCAAGCCGAAGCCCACAACGCGCGAGACACGAGAGCACTTATCCGAAAGGTGATTGACGAGAGATGGAGTTGAGCAGGGTGTCGTGGCGGAAAGCCTCTCGCAGCAGCGATTCAGGAGCGAACTGCGTCGAAATTGCCGCCACCCCCGGTACCGTTGCCATCCGCGACAGCAAGAACCCAGACGGCGTCATGTTGACCCTCAACTACATGGAAGCCCGCGCACTGTCTGCATTTATTAAAAACAACTAGCCCAGTATGAAAACGCCCCCGCTCCGCATTAGCAGAGCGGGGGCGTTCTACCTTGATGCCACCAGGGGGTTCGTCGAAAAATCCCCGCGTGCGCGGGGAGTCACGCGCAGCTGCACGCTCACACTGACCGAGTGGGGACGATCCCCGCGCGTGCGGGGAGCACCTCGTCCCGGTGGTGGGGCTGCTGGTGGATGCGGGACCATCCCCGCACGTGCGGGGAGCACGTCGTTGGCGCGGAGCAGTTCGTCGTGGGCGCGGGACCATCCCCGCGCGTGCGGGGAGCACCTCTTGCTGAGCTGGGCGTTTGTTCGGTCGGGTCGCGGTTTTTGAGCACTTTGCGAGAGTTGGACATTTCGGGCGGGCTTCTGGGCGGGCGTGGGTCAATCGTAGGCGTGATGGCTCCTTCGGCGTGGAGGTTCCAGGGCTCGGCGGCGGTGTTGGTGTTGGGGCGGGTTAGGGTCGGGGGATGTTCGGGCCGATCGGGGAGATCATCGAGACCCAGCGCCTCCGGTTGGAGCCGTTGGCGGTTCACCATGCCGACGAGATGGCCGAGGTCCTGGACGACCCGCGACTGCACGACTACATCGGCGGCGAGCCGTTGACGCGGGACGAGCTGCGGGCCCGCTACGAGCGCCTGGTGACGGGGCCCGCGCCGTTCCACCAGGAGGGCTGGCTGAACTGGGTGATCTTCCGTCGCCGCGATGACAGGGCCGTCGGCTACGTGCAGGCGACGGTGACTCCCTCCCCGACCGCGCTGAAGGCCTCCATCGCATGGGTCACCGGAATGCCGTACCAGGGGTTCGGGTTCGCGACGGAGGCGGCGGGGGCGATGGTGGGCTGGTTGCGGGCGCACGGGGTCACCGAGATCACCGCGAGCATCCATCCCGAGAACGCGTCGTCGGCGGCGGTGGCCCGCAAGCTGGGCCTGCACCCGACGCCGGACGTGGACGACGGCGAGACCGTGTGGCGCGTCCCCTCGTCCTGAGAGATCGTCTTCGTTCCTCTCAAGTGATCGTCTGTGGGTGGGGGCGTCCCCTCACGGGTCGTGACCGCTCCCCGTCGGGTGCGCCCGAGTCGCGCACCGGCGCACGTCGTGCCTCGCCGTCCACCGTGTGAACGGGTAAGCGAAGTGGCGGTGGGGCTCATCGCTGAAGGAGCCGGAGCTTCGGCTCGTCCGGAGTTCGACAGGGCACCCGCCCAAGCTCCGCGATGGCCTGCACAATTGCGCCCATGTCCTCCAAGAATCGGCTCGCCGACATCGCTCGCGAGCACCTTCCCGCCGATGTCGCGCGGCAGTGGACCGACCTGCTGAAACCGGCCGTGCGGCTGGCCCACGCGGCCGACGGCGACGCGATCGTGGGTCACCTCGGCGGTGAGGCGGCACTGCCGCCGGACACCCCCTGGCCCGTCTGGGACGGGCACGGCCCCCTGTCGTTGTGGCTGACCCTTGACTGCGCCGCGCTGCCCACCGCCGAACTCGCACTCCCGGAGTCGGGTCGGCTGCTGTTCTTCCTCTTCGACGGGCAACTGTGCGAGAGCTCCAGTCCGTACATCGGTGACGACGATCCCGACAGCCGGGGCGCGCACCAGGTCGTCCACGTACCCGAGGGCACGCCGACACGGCCCCGTCCAGGCCCGGCGGCGCTGCACCACCAGATCGAGGCGGAGCCGCTGACCGCCTCGGTCATCTGGACCGCGCCCCAGTACCCCACCGATCTGGAGGACTGGCACGTCCGGTTCGGCGAACCCGACGAGGCCACCAGCCGGGCGCTTCACGGCGGGGAGTTCGAGGACACGCTCGACCTGTGGGGACGCGCCACGCACCAGGTGGGTGGCCACCCCTTCGCGCCGCAGACGCCGGTCGAGGAGGACCTGGCCGCCCATGTGGTGTTCGCAGGCACCGACCGCAGTGCGGCCGAGTTGCGCCGCGAGGTCGCCCGTTGGCGGCTTCTACTCCAGTTCATGCCTGATCATCGGACTCGCCTGTGGTGCGGGGACACCTACTACCTGTACTGGTTCATCACCGCCGAGGACCTAGCCGCCCGGCGGTGGGACCGGGCACGGCTCCTCGCACAGGACACCTGACTTCCAAGGTCGATGCCGACGCGACACTCGCCCTCCTCGAAGACAGTCCTAGCCGGATCCGGGCCGTATTCCACGGGGCCGGTCGTGCCCGCGCAGGTCGCCGTGGGAGGCCCGGACGCACTGGGTAACCGGACAAATCTCCATAAGTGCCCTATAACAGGCTGATCTCAGGCTGGGGCATACAGACGGTGAACGGGTAGACCACAATCGACCGTGACCGCTGTAGCCGACGAGCCGAGGAGTGGGAACGATGCCGGAGGTCTGGCCTGGCGAGCCGTACCCGCTGGGCGCCACCTGGGACGGCATGGGCACCAACTTCGCGCTGTTCTCGGAGGTCGCCGAGCGGGTGGAGCTGTGCCTGTTCGACGCCGACGGGCACGAGTCGCGGATCGACCTGCAGGAGGTCGACGGGTTCGTCTGGCACTGCTACCTGCCCGGGGTCATGCCCGGCCAGCGCTACGGGTACCGCGTGCACGGTCCCTACCGACCCCGTGAGGGACACCGCTGCAACCCCCACAAGCTGCTGCTCGACCCCTACGGCAAGGCCATCGAGGGCGAGGTGCGGTGGCACGAGTCGCTGTTCTCGTACCGGTTCACCGACCCGGACGCGTTCAACACCGACGACAGCGCCCCCTTCATGCCGAAGAACGTCGTGGTCAACCCCTTCTTCGACTGGGGCGACGACCGCCCGCCGCGCACCCCGTACCACGAAACCGTCATCTACGAGACGCACGTCAAGGGCCTCACGATGCTGCATCCGGGCATCCCCGAGGAGCAGCGCGGCACCTACGCGGGGCTCGCCCACCCGGTGATGATCGAGCACTTCCGGGACCTCGGGGTCACGGCGGTGGAGCTGATGCCGGTCCACCAGTCGGTCCCCGAGCACGCCCTGGTCGCGCGCGGCCTGACCAACTACTGGGGTTACAACACCATCGGCTTCCTCACGCCGCACAGCGCCTACAGCGCCTCCGGGCAGCGCGGCGAGCAGGTGCTGGAGTTCAAGGCGATGGTCCGCGCCCTGCACGAGGCGGGCATCGAGGTGATCCTCGACGTGGTCTACAACCACACCGCCGAGGGCGACCACATGGGTCCGACGCTGTCGTTCCGGGGCATCGACAACGCCGCCTACTACCGGCTCCGCGACGACGACCGCCGCTACCACCTCGACTACACCGGCTGCGGCAACTCCCTCAACGTCCGCAACCCGCACGCGCTCCAGCTCATCATGGACTCGCTGCGGTACTGGATCCTGGAGATGCACGTCGACGGGTTCCGCTTCGACCTGGCGTCGGCGCTGGCCCGCGAGCTGCACGACGTGGACCGGCTGGCGGCGTTCTTCGACCTGGTCCAGCAGGACCCGGTGGTGTCGCAGGTCAAGCTGATCGCCGAGCCGTGGGACGTCGGCGAGGGCGGCTACCAGGTCGGCAACTTCCCGCCGTTGTGGACCGAGTGGAACGGCAAGTACCGCGACACCGTCCGCGACTTCTGGCGCGGCGAGTACGCGACGATGCCGGAGTTCGCCTCCCGCCTGACCGGGTCCAGCGACCTGTACGAGCACAGCTCGCGCCGCCCGTTCGCCTCCATCAACTTCGTGACCTGCCACGACGGGTTCACGCTGCACGACCTGGTGTCCTACGACGGCAAGCACAACACGGCCAACGGCGAGCACAACCGCGACGGCACCGACGACAACCGCTCCTGGAACTGCGGCCACGAGGGGCCCACCGAGGATCCCGCGATCAACGAGCTGCGCGCCCGCCAGAAGCGCAACTTCCTGGCCACGCTGTTCCTGTCCCAGGGCGTGCCGATGCTCAGCCACGGCGACGAGCTCGGCCGCACCCAGCGCGGCAACAACAACGCCTACTGCCAGGACAACGAGCTCGCCTGGGTGCACTGGGACGACGATCCCGGCGAGCTGGAGTTCGTCCGCATGCTGTCGCGGCTGCGCCGCGACCACCCGGTGTTCCGCCGCCGCCGCTTCTTCCGGGGCGTCGGCCCCGGGCCCGAGCCGCTGGCCGACCTGGTGTGGCTGACGCCGGGCGGCGAGCCGATGACCGAGCACGACTGGCAGGTGGGGTTCGCCAAGTCGCTGGCGGTGTTCCTCAACGGCGACGCCATCACCGAGCCCGACCCGCGCGGGCGGCCGGTCCGCGACGACTCGTTCCTGCTGCTGGTCAACGCGGGCGACGCCGCGATCGAGTTCGCGCTGCCCTCGCCCGAGTACGGCGAGCGCTGGGAGTTCGCCCTCGACACCGCCGACCCCTACACCCTCGGCCAGCGGCCACGCGTCAAGGCCCTCGACCAGGTGGAGCTGCCCGACCGTTCGCTGGTGGTGCTGCGCCGCCTCACCTGAGGCCGCGGCGTCCGGCCGGACGGACAGGATCCCCAAGTTTCCGGACCAGGTGATCCGGTCGCCTCGACATCGCGGACGCCCCCTCGCAGGGTCGCGGTATGGAGTCCTCAGGAACCGTTCTCCGTCACTGGCCGAGCGCGCTCGGCCTGGCCACCGCCGCGCTGGCGCTGGCGGCCGACCCGGACGGCCCGGGGATCGCCGTCGCGGTGTTCGTGGCCGCCCTGTGCTATCTCGGCGCCGCGGCGCTGGGCAGGCGATGGGTCGCGTGGGCGGGCGTTCCCGCCGGCGCCCTCGTGGCGGTCCTCACCGAGGCGGCCGGTCTTCCGAACCCGACCCGGCTCGTCATCGCCGCCGCCATCGCGCTGGCCCTGGTCGTCGCGGGCGTTCTCGGGGGTGTTCCGCGTCCGGCGCTCGCGGCCCAGACGGCGGCCCTGGTCGGCTACGGCGGCCTCGCCGCGGTCGCGTCGCTCGCCGCTCCCCGCGTCGCGCTGGCGCTCGCCGGTGTGGTGCTGGCATGCCACGCGGTGTGGGACGTCGTTCACCACCGGCGCGACCAGGTGGTGCCCCGGTCCCTGGCCGAGTACTGCATCGTGCTGGACGTGCCGCTGGGGGTCGGAGCGGTCGTGCTGGCGATCATCGGCTGACCGGGCCGCGCCGGCTCGTTCCCGCCGTCCTCGACCAGGTCGAGCTGCCCGACCGTTCCCTCCCCGAGGGCGCGGCGTCCGGCCGGGGATCGGGCTGTGGCATCCGGCGGGCGATCCATGAGGGACGGCGGGCGGCGACCGGCGCCGTGGGGGCGACCGCTCTGACCGGCACGGCCCGGGCCAGCCCGCGGAAAGCGCCCTAGAGGGCGTCCCACGGGATCGAGGCGTACACGGCGTCGAGGTGTTCCGCGATCCCGGTGTCGCGGGGGATCGGCGCGTCGCCGACGCGTCCCACCGGGGAGACGCCGCTGGAGTTGGTGACGAACGCCGCCGCGCATCCGGGCAGGTCGGCCAGGTGGACGGTGCGGCGCCGGGCGCCGATCCCGGCGCGTTCCAGCAGCAGCATCGTGATGCCGGGCAGCGCGGGCGCATCCGGCCACGCGAACGTCTCCCCGTCGTGGACCAGCAGGTTCGCGATGCCGGTCTCGGAGACCACGCCGTCGGGGTCGGTCAGCAGGACGTCGTCGAACCCGTCCCGCTGGGCGAGCGCCATGTGCTGGAGCTGCGCGAACGACCCGGTGTGCTTGAGGTGCGCGAACGGCCGCCGGTAGGCGACCGGGCGCAGCGCGCGCGGCGCGGTCGGGGCCCGGTGGGGTTCCCGGACCGTGACCATGACGGCCGTGTCGCCGCCGTCCCGCCGGAACACGTTGACGCGGACCGTGGCGTCGCGGTCGTCGGCCAGGGCGTGCCGGACCAGGCGGCGGACGCGCTCGCCGTCCAGGGGGACACCGAACAGCTCGCGGTTGGCGGCGTCCAGCCGGGCCAGGTGCAGGTCCAGTCCCCGCACCGCGCGGTCCCGCACCTGCATCACGGTGAGGTGGCCGTGGTTGACCAGGGCGGGGACCAGCAGGTCCGCGACGGTGGGGGCGCGTCCGTCGATCTCGGTCCGGGCGTCCATGGCCGGGAAGATACCGGGCGGGGCTACCGGCCCGTCTCCAGGGTCGCCAGGAACACCAGCACGAACGTGGTCACCGCGACCAGCGCGTGCACGGCGACCGCCACGCCGGGGAACGGCTGGTCGTTGCCGCGCGCGTGCCGCCCGCCCCCGCCCACCAGCCAGCGCGAGAACAGCATGACGCCCTGCAGGATGACCGCGATCAGGACGCCGAACGCCGCCCACGCCCACCAGCCCCGCCCGGTCACCAGATGCCCCAGCCACAGGCACAGGCCCAGCACCGCCGACGCTGGATGCGACACCAGTACCAGCGTGGGGTGCCGGGTCACCTTCGCGGGCTGGCCGCGCAGCCCGGCGGCCGCCAGCCACCGCACCAGCAGGTAGCCCCCCGCCGACGCGGCCAGCGCCCAGGCGACGAGTGCGGCGACGTCCACGCCCGCTCCCTTCGACCGGCACGACCCTCCCGGCCCAAGTTTCTCCCCCATCGCCCCGGTACCACCGGGGATTGGCAACAGTCGGCCGGAGAATTCCGGGAACGGCGGGTGGCGCGCGACTACCGGGCGAGCCGGTAGCGCAGGAAGAGCACGCCCTCGTCGAGGTAGACGGCGGTGGGCTCCAGCGCGACCTCCCCGTCCAGCGCGCCCAGCAGCCGCGTGTGGTGGGCGCCGCCGAGCAGCGTGGGCGCGATGTTGAGGCACAGCTCGTCCACGAGCCCCCGCCGGACCAGCGCCGTGGTCAGCGCGGGCCCGCCCTCGCACAGCAGCCGCCGGTACCCGTGGTCCTCCCGCAGCGCCCGCACGGCCTCGCCCAGGTCCACCTCGTGGTCCCCGGCGGTCACGACCGGCACCGACGCGGGCACCCGGCCCGCCTCCCGCGCCGCCCGGGACGTCACCACGACCGTCGGGGTCTCCCCCTCGGTGAACAGTGGCGACGCCCAGTCCAGCCGCAGCGACCGGCTGACGACCACGATCGGCGCGGGCGGGGCGCCCCGGCGTTCCCGCAGGTCGGCGCGGAGCCGCGCGGGCCCCAGCCGTCCGGTCCGCGCGGTGGCCGCCCCCACCAGGATCGCGTCCGACAGCGCCCGCAGCGTCCGGAACACCCGGAAGTCGGCCGCTCCCCCGATCCCGTCGGTCCAGCCCTCGACGTCGGTGACCGACCCGTCGGCCGTCATGACCATCCCGACGCGCAGCGCGGGCGCGTCCCCGTACTCCTCGTAGGGATCGACGTCGGCGGCGGGCCCGGGGAACAGACGGCGCATGCCCCGAAGGTTACCGAACGTGACGAAGGCCACCCCCGGCCGCCCCGAATGTCGGACCCGGGGAGCAGGATGGGTCCATGGACCTGCCGATCAGCCCGCCGTTCGCGCCGATGCTCGCCAAGGCCGTCAAGGTGATGCCCGAGCGGGGGATGCTGTACGAACCCAAGTGGGACGGCTTCCGCTGCGTGGTCTTCCGGGACGGCGCCGAGGTGGTGCTGTCCAGCCGCGGCGAGAAGCCGCTGACCCGCTACTTCCCCGAGCTGGTGGAGGCGTTCCGGCGCGAGCTGCCCGACCGCTGCGTGGTGGACGGCGAGATCGTCCTGCGCGACGGCCCCCGCCTCGACTTCGACAAGCTCCAGGAGCGCATCCACCCGGCCGCGTCCCGCATCACGCTGCTGTCGAGCGGACCCCGGCGTCGTTCGTCGCGTTCGACCTGCTGGCGCTGGGCGGGGAGTCCCTCATGGACCTGCCGCTCGGCGAACGCCGCCGGCGCCTGGTCGACACCCTGGCGGACGCGAGGCCGCCCGTCCACGTCACCCCGGCGACCGACTCCCCCGACCTGGCCCGCCGCTGGTTCGAGGAGTTCGAGGGCGCGGGCCTGGACGGCGTCATCGCCAAACCCCTGGAGCTGCCCTACCAGCCCAACAAGCGCGTCCTGTTCAAACTCAAGCACGAGCGCACCGCCGACTGCGTGGTGGCGGGCTTCCGCTGGCACAAGTCCGGCCCGGTCGTGGGTTCCCTGCTGCTCGGCCTGTACGACGACAAGGGCGTCCTCCAGCACGTGGGCGTCTCGGCGTCGTTCACGATGAAGCGCCGCGCCGAGCTGCTGGACGAGCTGGGGCCGTACCGCATGGACGGCTTCGCGGGCCACCCGTGGGAGGGCTGGGCGCGCCAGACCGAGGACACCGCCGACCGCCTGCCCGGCGCGGTCAACCGCTGGAGCGGCGGCCGCAGCCACGCCTGGGAGCCCCTGCGCCCCGAGCTGGTCGTCGAGGTCGCCTACGACGGCATGGAGGGCGACCGGTTCCGGCACACCGCCCGGTTCCGCCGCTGGCGCACCGACCGCACCCCCGCCTCCTGCGGCTACGACCAGCTGGAGGTGCCGGTCGCCTACGACTTCGACGAGATCTTCACCGACCCCAACCCGGCCGCCTGAATCCCCCGGTTCGGATATAGCGGTCGGCGAGGCGCCGGCGAGGCACTCGTTCGTCCCGTCGCGGCGCCAGGGGCGGGGGCGTTCTCCCGCACCGTGCTGTCGCCCGGCTTCGAGCCGGGCGAGCGGATCCTGTCAGGCATGGGCACCAGCGCCGTCGAGGCCGAGCTGCCCGCTTCCGCCCACGTCCAGGTGCGCCCGGACGGTCCCGGGGACCCGCGCGGTCCCCGGGGCCGTTCGCGGCGGCGCGCTACGGACGCCTGGTCTCGCGCTCCACCGTCTCCCGGACCAGGTCCCGGTCGGTCTTGGTCCTGACCGCGTCGTAGGGGCGCAGGTAGGTCTGCCGCAGGCCCGGCTCGCGGTCCTCGATGACGAAGCGGGCCTTCACCGACGCCGGGGCGTCCTTGGCGCGCACCGAGGCCAGGGTCTTGAAGTCGGCGGTCATCTTCTCCCGCCCGATCCGCGTGAGCACGTAGCCGCGCTGGTTGTTGTAGAACCTCAGATGCGGGTTGATCTTGAGGAACGGGTGGGCCGCCGGGTCGGAGTCGGCGCCGTCGCCGCCGCTGGTGATCGAGGTGCAGACCAGTTCGGCGCCGACCGTGCGGGAGGTCGGGTCGTCGTAGTTCTCCTTCAGGTCGCTGGCCCAGTGCGCGTGGACGTCACCGGTCAGCACGACGGCGTTGCGGACGCCCGCCTCGACCCAGCCGCGCGTGATGCGGTCGCGGGAGGCCACGTAGCCGTCCCAGGAGTCCATGCTGGTGACCTTGAGGGGGCCGGCGTTGTTGTCGCGCTGGGCGAAGAACACCTGCTGGCCGAGGACGTCCCAGCGGGCGTGGGAGCGCCGGAACCCCTTGACCAGCCAGCGCTCCTGCTCCGCGCCGAGGATGGAACGCGCCGGGTCCGACGCCGCCGCGCAGTCCTTGTAGCCGTCGCCGCAGGCCTGGTCGTTCCGGAACTGGCGGGTGTCGAGCATGTGGAAGTTGGCGAGCCTGCCCCATTGCACGCGCCGGTAGATCTGGATGTCGGGGCCGTTCGGCACCGAGCGGCGGCGCAGCGGCATGTTCTCGTAGTACGCCTGGAACGCCGCGGCGCGGCGGGCGCGGAACGCCGCCGGGTCCGGGGTGTCGGAGCCGGCCTCGGGGACGTCGCCGGCCCAGTTGTTCTCCACCTCGTGGTCGTCGAAGACCACCAGCCAGGGCGCGACGGCGTGCGCGGCCTGGAGGTCGGGGTCGGACTTGTACTGGGCGTGGCGCTGCCGGTACCCGGCGAGGGTGACGGTCTCGGGGCCCTCGTGGTCGCGGACGTTGCCGCCGGGGACGTTGTAGGTGCCCTTCTTGTACTCGTACTGGTAGTCGCCCAGGTGCAGGACCAGGTCGGGGTGGTCCTCGGCGAGCCGCCGGTAGGCGGTGAACCAGCCCTGCTCGAACTGCGAGCACGACACGAAGGCCATCGCCAGGGCCCCGCCGTAGGAGGCCGGGTGCGGGGACGTGCGGGTCAGGCCCGCCGGGGAGACGTGGCGGCCGACGCGGAACCGGTACCAGTACTCGTGGCCGGGGCGCAGGCCCTCCAGCTCGACGTGGACGCTGTGCGCGGCGGCCGCGCGGGCGCGGGCGGTGCCCTGGCGCACGACGCGGCGGAACCGCTCGTCGGTGGCGACCTGCCACTGGACGGGGAAGTCGACGAAGGGCATCCCGCCGAGACCGTCCTCGGCGAGCGGGTTCAGCGCCAGGCGCGTCCACAGCACGAACCCGTCGGGCTCGGGGTCCCCGGAGGCGACGCCGAGGGTGAAGGGGTCGGCGGCCAGGGCGGCGCGGCGGCGGGCCGGGGCGGGCGCGGCGGCCGCGCCGGAGGC
>NZ_BCQR01000212.1 GCF_001552175.1 Actinomadura kijaniata NBRC 14229 | reverse complement strand
CCGCCGCCGTCGCGCGGGCGGCGTTCGCGGCGGGCGCCGACGGGGTCGTGGTGACGCCGGACGGGGACGCCGGGATCGCCGGGGCCGACCTGCCCGACCTGGCGGTCCTGGCCGTGCTCGCGCCGTTGCTGACGTCCGATCCGGCCGCAGAGCCGGGGCTGGCGGGGCTGCGGCACCGGCTGGACCTGCTCGACGAGCAGATCGTGCGGCTGGTGGCCCACCGCCGCGCCGTCGCCCGGCTGGTCGGCGCGGTCAAGCGGCGGGACCGGCTCCCGGCGCGCGACCTGCGCCGGGAGGTGCAGGTGCTGGACCGCGCCGCAGCCCTGGCCGGACGGCTGGACGCCGATCCGCGCACCGTTCTGGCGATCTTCAACCTGCTGATCGACGACGCGGTCGGCGCGCAGCGCGCCGTCCACACCACCCGTCCCCCCGAGGAGCGTCCGCGATGACGACCGTCACCGTGGTCGGCGGCCCCACCGCCGTGCTGGAGTACGGCGGTCTGCGCGTGGTCACCGACCCGACCTTCGACCCGCCCGGCGACTACGCCCTGGGCCCGCTGACGCTGACGAAGACCTCCGGTCCCGCGCTGTCCCGCGCCGCCGTGGGCCGGATCGACCTGGTGCTGCTCAGCCACGACCAGCACCCCGACAACCTGGACGAGGCGGGCCGCCGGACGGTGGCCTCGGCCCCGCTGACGCTGAGCACGGCCGACGCCGCCGCGCGCGTCGGCGCGACCGAGCTGCCGACCTGGCGGCACCACGACGTGGGCCCGGTGCGCGTCACGGCCGTGCCCGCCCGGCACGGCCCGCCGGGCTGCGAGGCCGTCACCGGCACGGTCACCGGGTTCGTGCTCAGCGGCGAGGGACTGCCGACCGTCTACGTCAGCGGCGACAACGCCTCCCTGGACCACGTCCGCGAGATCGCCGCGCGGTTCCCCCGCGTGGACGCGGCGCTGCTGTTCGGCGGGGCCGTGCGCACCCCGCTGATCGACGCGAAACTGACCCTGGACGCGGCCGACATGGTGGAGGCGGCCCGGATCCTGGGCGTCCGCCGCGTCGTCCCGCTGCACGTGGAGGGCTGGACCCACTTCACCGAGAACGAGTCCCACGTCCGCACGGCGTTCGCCGAGGCGGGACTGTCCGGCCTACTGGTCCGCCCACCGGACGGCACCCCCTTCGACCTGCTGTGACCCCCACGCACGTTCCCAGCGCGCGGACCGGCGATCCGCGCCCGCCGGTCTCGTCGATGGGGGCGTCCGGTGGAGGGGTCAGCCGGGCGGGAGCGGGGCGGCGGCCTCGCGGCGCAGGTCGTCCAGCCGGGCGGGGTCGGCGAGCAGGCCGTGCAGGGCGAAGTCGGCGATCTCGCGGGCGGCGACGGCCGTCTCGGGCAGGGCGAGGGCGTCGAACAGGGCCAGCACCATGCGCGCCCCGGACCGCGGGTCCAGGGGGCGCAGGTCGCCCTCGGCCTGGCCGCGCGCGACGAGGTCGGTGGTGACCTGCTCCAGCCGGTCCAGGGCGCGGCGTTCGGCGGCGAAGCGGTCCTGGCCGAGCTCGGGGGTGACGAGGATCGAGACCAGCAGGTAGGGCGAGTCCTCCAGCCGGGCCAGGTAGTCGCTCAGCCAGCGGTACAGGTGGGCGGCGGCGCGGCCGGGCCGGGACTCCAGGTCGCGGGCGGCGGCGAGGGCGGGCCCCACGGCGGCGTCGACGAGCGCGGCGAGGATCGCGTCCTTGGACGGGAAGTGCTTGTACAGGGCGGGTTGCCGGACGCCGACGGCGGCGGCGATGTCGCGGGTGGAGGTGGCCGAGTAGCCCTGGAGGGCGAACAGGCGGGCGGCGGCGTGCAGGATGCGGCGCGCCGACGGCGACAGGTCCCCGGCGGGCCGGGTCGTTTCCGCGGACATGGCGATCAGCGTAGTCCGCCCGCCCGTTCCCGCCTCACGCCCGGCCGGGCGTCTCCTCCGGGACGAGGGCCTCGGCGAGGGCTCGGTAGAACAGCAGCACGCCGGGCTCCTTCGGGCTGAGGTGGCCGCGCCCGGCGAAGCGGGACCCGACGGCGCGCTGGACGGCCTCCAGGCCGATCCGGTCCTCCTCGTTGACCGCGGTGGCGGCGGCGGTCTGCTCCTCGGCGACCTCCTGCGGGTCGAGGCCGTCCAGGAGGGCGGGCGGCATGAGCACGCCGCCGCGCACCTGCGTGCGGTCGATGGACAGCGGGATGAAGCTGAGCCAGGTGATCTGGTCGCCGAACGTGATCAGCCCTCCGGTGGGGAAGGTCAGCATCACGGTGGCGTTGGCGCGGTGCTCCCGCGGCAGCGGCACCGCGCCCCGCGGCAGCGTCGCGGCGAACGGCATCCGCGCCCACAGCGCCCCGCCGTCGATGGGGTGCAGCTCCATGTCGCCGCGTCCCGGCATGAACGGGTCGAGCGTCTCGGGGTGGAACCCCATGACGTGGTAGTTCTCGTAACCGTTCTCCAGCGTGAGCTTCCAGTTGACCCGCCACTCCTCCTCCACGGTGACGACCTGGACCATCTCGTCCATGCGGAACGGGGCCAGCTCCTCGGCGGCCGGGGCCAGCCGGGACGCCAGGGACGGCGCGCCGGCGTCGAGGTTGACGTAGACGAGGCCCTGCCACTCCTCGACGGCGAAGCCGGGCAGGCGGCAGGCGGCCGGGTCGAAGTCGGGGTTGCCCTTCATGAACGTCGCGCCCTTGAGCCGCCCGTCGAGCCGGTACTTCCACAGGTGGTAGGGGCAGGTGAAGTCGTCGGCGCGGCCGTGGCCGGGCTCGACCAGGGGCATCAGGCGGTGGCGGCAGACGGGTGACATGGCGTGCAGGGCGCCGTCCTCGTCGCGGGTGACCACCACCGGCTCCCCGGCGATGGTGAGCGAGACGTAGTCGCCGGGCGAGGCGAGCTCGTCGCGGTGGGCCACCAGCATCCAGGAGCGGCCGAACACGCGGGTGCGTTCCAGCTCGTACAGCTCCGGCGAGGTGAAGGCGCGCGGCGGGAGGCTGAGGCGGGGCGGGTCGCAGGACCGGTAGGCGGCCAGCTCCGCCAGCAGGCGGTCGAGTTCGGTGTCGGCGTGGCGGGCGGCGGTGGAGGCGATGGCGCTCATCCGGGGCTCCTTGCGGTCTCCGAGTGGTTATCGATTGATAACCACAGCACGAAGTTATCAACTGATAACCAGATGTCAAGGGGTCCGGAGCATGTCCCGCCATCCGAGGTGACCGACGCCTCCTGGCCGGACCATCGAATAAACACAATTATCTGTATGAGGTTGCCCCGGATCGGAGGAGCGGGAATGGCTCGGACGTACAAGCGGCGCGCACCGCTCGCGGCCCTGCCCGGCTCCTGCGTGGTGGCCCGGTGTGCCCTTCCCGGTGGCCGCGGCGACCCGCGGGCCGAGCCGGTCCCGATCACCGTCGAGGACGTCCGGATCACCGGGGGCGTCGCCGAGGCGCGGGCGACCCGGCCGCGCCGGCGGCCCGCGACGCTGTTCCTCCGCGGGGAGGGCGGGGTCTGGAAGCTCTGCGACCCCGAGCGCCACGGGCGCTGACCCGGACGCCGCCGGTGCCGACCCGGCGGGGCGTGGTAGTGGTGGGGCATGGACAGCCAGGTCACCACCATCACCACCGACGAGGGCCGGCGGGCGGCCTACGACATCCGGCTGCGGGTGTTCGTCGCCGAGCAGGGCGTGCCCGAGGAGATCGAACTGGACGAGCACGACGCGACCGCCGCGCACTTCCTCGCCGAGGCCGGCGGGCGGCCGGTCGGCACGGCGCGGATGCTGCGCCGGGGCGGCGTCGGTGTCCTGGGGCGGCTGGCGGTGCTGCCCGAGGGCCGGGGGTCCGGGCTGGGGGCCGCGCTGGTGCGGGCCGTGGAGGAGCACGCCCGCCGCGAGGGGCTGGCGGCGGTGGAGCTGCACGCCCAGACGAGCGCGCGGGGCTTCTACGAACGGCTCGGGTACGCGGCGTTCGGGGAGGAGGACGAGGAGGCCGGGATCCCGCACGTCTGGATGCGGAGGGATCTGGCGTCCCGGTGAGTGAGACGGCGTTCCCGGAAATTGACATGCGGGGGTTGAGGACGTCTACGATGGCCCGCATGGAACGTCGCTATTTCGTCTTTACGCAGCCGGCTCCGGGCGAGCCGGTCGGCGCGACGACCTGAGCGACGACCCCGGAGCCGGCTGGAAGGCGGAGTCCCCGCGGACTCCGCCTTCTTCCATGTCCCCCCATTGACCATGGCGGCCCCGGGAATCCCCTCCGATGCGGTCGCCGTTCACGACAGCCCCGCGGAACAGCGCGCAGGAAGGGATCCCGCCCATGACCGACCAGGTTCTCGACCCCGCCGAGACCGTCGTGGCCCCGCCCCGCCCCGAGGAGATCGGGACGCTCGCGCAGGCGCGGGCCGCGATCGACGACATCGACGCCGCGCTGGCGGCGCTGCTGGAGCGCCGCGCCGCCGTGGCCGCCGTGGTGCAGCGGCTCAAGCCGGTCGGCGGGTTCGCCGGGCGCGACCCCGAACGGGAGCGCCGGATCGTCGCGGCGATGGCCCCGCTGGCCCCGTCGCTGGGCCCCGAACGCCTCGCCCGGATCATGAACGTGGTCATCGAGGCGGGGCTGGAGGCGGCGCAGGAGGCCCGTTCGGGGTCCGGCCGGGAGACGGGCCCTGAGGTGGACCCTGAGGTGGGCCCTGAGACCGGCGCTGAGGCGGGCCCGTCCGCCGGGCGCTGACCACCCGCCAGCCGATCCACAGCGTCGCCACCAGGAACGGGATGGCGACCACCGCCCACCGCTGGGTGTGGTCGAACAGCATCAACCCCACCACCAGCACCAGGAATCCCAGCGCCAGCCAGTTGGTGTAGGGCGAGCCGGGCATCCGGTAGCCGGGGCGTTCGACCTCGCCGCGCAGCGCCGCGCGGCGGAACCGGATCTGGGCGTACAGCAGCGTCGCCCAGGTGGTCAGCACGCCCAGCGAGGCGATCGAGGTGGCGATCTCGAACGCCTCGTGCGGCACCACCGCGTTCAGCGCCACCCCGGCCAGGTACACGAGCGAGGTGAACAGGATGCCGCCGTAGGGCACGTGGCGGGAGCTCATCCGCGCGGTGACGGCCGGGGCCTCGCCGCACTGGGCCAGCGAGCGCAGGATGCGTCCGGTGGAGTACAGGCCGGAGTTGGTGGACGACAGCGCCGCCGACAGCACCACCAGGTTCATGACGCCGCCGATCCCGGCGACGCCCAGCGCCGCGAACACCGTCACGAACGGGCTCTCCCCCGGCGTGTAGACCGTCCACGGCAACACCGTCACCAGCAGGAACACCGCGCCGACGTAGAACAGCGCGATCCGCCAGACCACGCCGTTGATGGCCCTGGGCAGCACCGTGCGGGGGTTCTCGGCCTCGCCCGC
The DNA here is from genome assembly GCF_001552175.1 of Actinomadura kijaniata NBRC 14229. Taxonomy (GTDB): domain Bacteria; phylum Actinomycetota; class Actinomycetes; order Streptosporangiales; family Streptosporangiaceae; genus Spirillospora; species Spirillospora kijaniata. Next base: position 13,039 of record NZ_BCQR01000212.1, on the reverse strand, counting down.
CGAGATGCCGACCATCTCGATGGCCGCGTACGCGAAGATCACGCCCTGGAGGCTCAGCAGCACCACCCAGGAGCCCTGCGGCATGAACCCGCCGTGGTCGGTGAGGTTGGCCAGCGTCGCCCGGTGCTCGCCGACCCGGTGCCGGGTCGCCACCAGGACCACCCCGACCACCAGGAACACGGTGATCGCGGCGACCTTCAGCATGGCGAACCAGAACTCCAGCTCGCCGAACAGCCGCACCGACACCAGGTTCACCGCCAGCAGCACGCCCAGCGCGGCCAGCGCCGACAGCCACTGGGGGAAGTCCGGCGCCCAGTAGTGCACGTAGATCCCGACCGCGGTGATCTCGGCGACGCCGGTCATCGCCCAGTTCAGCCAGTACATCCAGCCGCTGGCGAACCCGGCCCAGGGTCCGATGAACTCGCGCGCGTAGGTGACGAAGCTGCCCGCCGTGGGCCGGTGCAGCACCAGCTCGCCCAGCGCGCGCATCACGAGGAACGCGACGATCCCGGCGGCCAGGTAGGCCAGCACCAGGCCGGGCCCGGTCTGGTGCATCCGCTGGGCGCTGCCGAGGAACAGCCCGACGCCGATCGCGCCGCCCATGGCGATCATCTGGACGTGCCGGGGTTTGAGGGACTTGTGGTAGCCCTCGTCGTCGGGCTCCTCGGGGACCGGCGGCTCCACGGCGTGGGCGGGCATGCCGCGCGCCGCCTCCCGCGCCGGCTCCGCCTCGTAGCGGGCCGCCAGGGCGGCCTGCCGCGCCGCCTCCCGGGCCGCCCGCCGCGCCGCGTCGGCCGCGGGTCCCCCGACCCGCGGCTCCGGATCGTCGCCCTGCCCCGTCACGCGGCCCCCTCGCGTTCCCCGTTCCGGGCCCGCGACCGGCGGGCCCGGGAACGGACTACCCCGCTCCGGGCCGGTGATCACCGAGGGTCAGCGCATGATCGCGTAAAGGCCGCGGCTCAGGAGTCCGCGGAGACGATCTCCAGGGCGCGGCCCAGGTCCTCGGGGTAGGGGCTCTCGAACGCGACCCAGTCGCCGCGCGTGGGGTGCTCGAAGCCGAGCCGCACCGCGTGCAGCCACTGCCGGGTCAGCCCGAGCCGGGCGGCCAGCGTCGGGTCCGCGCCGTAGGCCATGTCGCCCACGATCGGGTGCCGGATCGCCGCCATGTGCACCCGGATCTGGTGGGTGCGGCCGGTCTCCAGGTCGACGTCCAGCAGCGTCGCCGCGCGGAACGCCTCCACGGTGTCGTAGTGCGTCACCGACGGCTTGCCGCCCGCCACGACCGCGAACCGGCCGTCGTGGGAGGGATGCCGGTCGATCGGGGCGTCCACCGTCCCCCGGAACGGGTCCGGGTGCCCCTGCACCAGCGCCTGGTAGCGCTTGTCGATGCGGCGCTCCTTGAACGCCCGCTTCAGCCGCGAGTAGGCGACCTCGCTCTTGGCGACCACCATCGCGCCGGTGGTGTTGGCGTCCAGGCGGTGCACGATGCCCTGCCGTTCGGCCGCGCCGCTGGTCGCGATGGTGTGCCCGGCCCCCAGCAGGCCGCCCAGCACGGTCGGGCCGGTCCAGCCGGTGGTGGGGTGGGCGGCCACGCCGATCGGCTTGTCCACCACCACGATGTCGTCGTCCTCGTAGAGGATCCCCATGCCCGGCACCGGCTCGGCGACCGGGGCGGGCGGCGCGGGCGGCGGCGGGAGGGTGACCTCCAGCCAGGACCCCGCGTGCAGCCGGTCGGACTTGCCGGCCGGGGCGCCGTCCACCGTCACGTCTCCGGCGGCGGCGATCTCCGCGGCGCGGCTGCGGGACAGGCCGAACAGGCGCGCCAGCGCGGCGTCGACCCGTTCGCCCTCCAGCCCGTCGGGGACCGGGAGGCTGCGTACGTCGCTCATCAGGGCTTCTCCGGGGCGGATCCGGGTTCTTCGGTGGACCCGGCCACGCTACCGGTCCCCGCGGCGGGCTCGGACCCGCTCTCCGCGCCCTCGGCCTGCCCGGCCTTCCCGGTCTTCCCAGCCTGCCCGGCCTCGTCCGGCTCGTTCGACCTGTCGTCCTTGTCGTCGGACACGCGGGTCCCGTCGATCTGCAGCCCCCGCGCCGCCAGCAGGACCGCCAGCACCCCGCCGCACACGATCGCCGAGTCGGCCAGGTTGAACACCGGCCAGTTCGGCAGCTCGATCCAGTCCACGACGTGCCCGCGCAGCGGGGCCGGGGCGCGCAGCATCCGGTCGGCCAGGTTCCCCAGCGCCCCGCCCAGCAGCAGGCCCAGGCAGATCGCCCAGGGCAGGCTGCGCAGGTTGCGGGCGGTGCGCAGGATCGCCACCACCACGCCGCAGGCGATCACCGTGAAGACCACGGTGTAGCCGGTGCCGATCGAGAACGCGGCCCCGCTGTTACGCGTCTCGCGCAGTGTCAGCAGGCCGCCCAGCAGCCGGATCGGCTCCCGGTCCTGGAGGGTGGCCACCACGATGATCTTGGAGATGACGTCGGCGGCCAGCGCGGCCAGCGCCACGGCCACCAGCGTGCCGATCCGGCGCGGCCGCGCCGTCCCGTTCGTCCCCGCGGGCGTTTCCTCCACCGGCTCGTCGGACTTTCCTCGCGGCTGCGACGGAGTGGTTCGGTTCATTCAGCGACGTTCCTCGCGTTGTTTGCAGGCCACACACATAGTGGCACGAGGGAACGCCTGCAAGCGCGCCTTGCCGATCGGGCGCGTGCACGACTCGCACACGCCGTAGGTCCCGGCGTCCATGCGCCGCACCGCCCGCTCGCACTGGACCAGCAGGTCACGGGCGTTGTGGGCGAGGGCCATCTCGTGCTCGCGCTCGTAGGTCTTGGCGCCCGCGTCGGCCTGGTCGTCGCCCGCCCCGTCGCCGCCGCCGTCCTCGGCGATCGTGGATTCGGCGTGCGCGATCTCCGCGACCAGGGCGGCCATCTCCGCCTCCAGGGTCGCCCGCACCTCGGCCAGCTCCGCCTCGGTCCAGGAGTCCTCGTCGGCGCGCACGGGCAGCTCGACGGCGGGCTTGACGACGGCCTTGGCGACCACCTGCCCCGCCGTGACCTCGGACCCGTTCTTCGCGGCGGCCCCGGGCGCGGACTTCGCCGGTTTGGCCGCCGGTTTGGCCGCCGCCTTGGTCTTCGCCGCGCGTCCGGCGGGCTTGGCCGGGCTCTTGGCCCCCGCGGCCTTCTTGGCGGCGGGTTTCTTCGCGGCCGCGGGCTTCGGCGGCGTCTTGGGCGCGGCCTTGCGCACGGCGGGTTCCACAGCGGTCTCTTCGACGGACAGTGCGGGCGGCATGGGTCCCCTCTTCCTGGCACGGCGATCACCCCGGCTGAGTTACACGCCGCATATGCCCAGTCACCCGGCGCACGGAAACCCGGCGTTCGGGCAAAAATCTCGGCGCGGACCGGCCCCGGGACGTGCCGATAACAGGAAGAGTTCCCCGACGGGGTACGTTAATCTCTCAACGAGCAGTCTCATCGGCAGGCGCTGATGGGGACACCTGCCGCCGAACGCGGCCTTGAGCGACCCGGGGACGGTGCGAGCCCGGGGGCTGGCCCGGCGGTCTGATCACCCCTGAGCCGCCGGAGGAACGGTCCCCCGCGGACCCAGTAGAACCGGCAGCCGTGACTGGAACGAAGCGGACCGCGCCGTCCGGGAACCCCCGGGGACGCGGTCAAGGAGGGTGGTACCGCGGGACCCCGCACGGGCGTCTCGTCCCTCCGGTCCACGTGCAGTCCTCGTGTCGATCCGGAGGTCCTTCCACCGTGAGCCGTCAGTTCCGGCCCCTGCCCGCGCAGGTCGACCTGCCCGCCCTGGAGCGGGACATGCTGCGCCGCTGGCAGGAGAACAAGGTCTTCGAGCGGTCCCTGGAGCGCACCGCCGACGGGCCGCGCTGGATCTTCTACGAGGGTCCGCCCACCGCCAACGGCATGCCCGGCGTCCACCACGTCGAGGCCCGCGTCTTCAAGGACGTCTTCCCGCGCTACCGGACCATGAAGGGCTACCACGTCCCCCGCAAGGCGGGCTGGGACTGCCACGGCCTGCCCGTCGAGGTCGCCGTCGAGAAGGAACTCGGCCTGTCCGGCAAGAAGGACATCGAGTCCTACGGCGTCGCCGCGTTCAACGACCGCTGCCGCGAGTCGGTGCTGCGGCACGTGGACGCGTTCGAGGAGATGACCGAGCGGATGGGCTACTGGGTCGACATGTCCCAGGCCTACCGCACCATGGACCCGCAGTACGTGCAGGCCGTCTGGTGGTCGCTGAAGGTCGTCTTCGACAAGGGGCTGCTGTTCCGCGACTTCCGGATCACCCCCTACTGCCCGCGCTGCGGCACCGGCCTGTCGGACCACGAGCTCGGCCAGCCCGGCGGCTACGAGACCGTGACCAGCCCGTCGGTGTACGTGCGGATGCCGGTCGCCTCCGGCCCGCTGGCCGACCTCGACGCCTCCCTGCTCATCTGGACCACCACGCCCTGGACCCTGGTGTCCAACACCGCCGTGGCCGTCCACCCCGACGTCACCTACGTCGCCGCCCGGCCCGCCGGGTCCGACGAGGTCCTGGTCGTCGCCGAGCCGCTGCTGGCGAAGGTGCTGGGCGAGGACGCCGAGGTCGTGGCGACCTACACCGGTCGCGAGCTGGAGCGCACGCCCTACCGGCGGCCGTTCGGGCTGGTCGACATCCCCGACGCGCACTACGTCGTGCTGGGCGACTACGTCACCGTCGAGGACGGCACCGGCCTGGTCCACCAGGCCCCCGCCTTCGGCGCCGACGACATGAACGTCTGCAAGGCCTACGGCATGCCGGTCGTCAACCCGATCGGCCCGGACGGGAGGTTCCTGCCCACCGTCCCGATGGTCGGCGGACGGTTCTTCAAGGACGCCGACGAGGAGCTCACCGAGGACCTCAGGGCGCGCGGCCTGCTGTTCCGGGGCGGCCACTTCGACCACAGCTACCCGCACTGCTGGCGCTGCCACACCCCGCTGCTGTACTACGCGCTCCCGGCCTGGTACATCCGCACCACCGAGATCAAGCAGCGGCTGCTGGAGGAGAACGCCCGGACCAACTGGTTCCCCGAGACGGTCAAGGAGGGCCGCTACGGGGAGTGGCTGCGCAACAACGTCGACTGGTCGCTGTCGCGCAGCCGGTACTGGGGCACCCCGCTGCCGCTGTGGGTGTGCGAGGACGACGAGGAGCACGCCACCTGCGTCGGCTCCCTCGCCGAGCTCGGCGAGCTCGCCGGCCGGGACCTGTCGGAGCTGGACCCGCACCGGCCGTTCGTCGACGACGTGACGCTCCCCTGCCCGGCCTGCGGCGGCACCGCCAGGCGGGTGCCGGACGTCATCGACGCCTGGTACGACTCGGGCTCGATGCCGTTCGCGCAGTGGGGCGCGCCGCACCAGGACAAGGACGTCTTCGAGCGGTCCTACCCCGCGCAGTACATCTGCGAGGCGCAGGACCAGACCCGCGGCTGGTTCTACTCGATGATGGCCGTCGGCACCCTGGTGTTCGACCGGTCGTCCTACGAGAACGTGCTGTGCCTCGGCCTGATCCTCGCCGAGGACGGCCGCAAGATGAGCAAGCACCTCGGCAACGTCCTCCAGCCGATCCCGCTGATGGACCAGCACGGCGCCGACGCGCTGCGGTGGTTCATGGCGGCCTCCGGCCTGCCCTGGGCGGCCCGCCGCGTCGGGTCCAACGCCCTGGAGGAGATCGTCCGCAAGGTGCTCCTCACCTACTGGAACACCGCCTCGTTCTTCGTGCTGTACGCCAACGCCGCCGCCGCGCAGGGCCGCGCCTGGACCCCGGACCTGATGGCCGAGGCCCCGGCCCCGGCCGACCGGCCGCTGCTGGACCGCTGGGCGCTGGCCGAGCTGCACCGCACCGTCGCCGAGGTCGACGACGCGCTGGAGAGGTTCGACACCGCCCGCGCGGGCCGCCGGCTCGCCGAGTTCGTGGACGACCTGTCCAACTGGTACGTCCGCCGCTCGCGCCGCCGGTTCTGGAACGGCGCGCGGTCGCCGGAGAGCGCCTCGGCGTTCGCGACCCTGTACGAGTGCCTGGAGACCCTCACCCGGCTGATGGCGCCGCTGGTGCCGTTCATCACCGACCACGTGTGGGACGTCATCCGGCCCGAGGGCTCCCCCGAGTCGGTCCACCTGGCCGACTGGCCGGTGGTGAACGAGGACCTGCTGGACGCCGACCTGACGGCGCGGATGGCGCTGGTGCGCCGCCTGGTGGAGCTGGGCCGCGCCGCCCGCACCGCCGGGGGCGTGCGCACCCGCCAGCCGCTCGGCCGCGCCCTGGTCGGCGCGCCGGGCTGGGCCGCGCTGCCCGAGGAGCTGCGCGGGCAGATCGCCGACGAGCTGAACGTGCAGGCGTTCGAGGACCTGTCGGCGATCGGCGGCGACCTGGTCGAGTACGAGGTCAAGCCCAACTTCCGGGAGCTGGGCAAGCGGTTCGCCAAGCAGACCCCGCTGGTCGCCAAGGCGATCACCGCGGCCGACCCGCGCGAGCTGGTGACGGCGCTGCGCCGGGACGGTGCGGCGACCGTGAGCGCCGCCGAGCTGGGCGAGGTCCCGCTGGGCCCGGACGAGGTGATCGTCACCGAGCGGCCGCGCAGCGGCTGGGCGGTGGAGAGCGCCGCGGGCGAGACCGTCGCGCTCGACCTGACCGTCACGCCGGAGCTGCGCCGCGCGGGCCTGGTCCGCGAGGCGATCCGGCTGGTCCAGGAGGCCCGCAAGGCCACCGGCCTGGAGGTCACCGACCGGATCGTGCTGTGGTGGCAGGCCAACGGCGACGACCTCGCCGAGGCGCTGCGCGCCCACCAGGACGACGTCGCCGCCGAGGTCCTGGCCGACGCCGTGCACGAGGGCCGTCCCGGGGACGGCCTGACCGCGCACCGCGACGAGGAGCTCCAGGTGACCTTCTGGGTGTCCAGGAGCGCCTAGGGGCCCGCTGGATCGGGCGGCCGGATGCCACATCCGGCCGCCCGATTCGCCGTTTCCCCTACAACGCGATACATCGCAAGTGCGATGATGGTGGGGTGAACCTTCCAGAACCGCCTTCGGCCGACGGTTCCCCGGCCGACCCCCGTCTGATGCGGGCCTCCGACGCCGACCGGGACCAGGTCGCCGACCGGCTGCGGGAGGCGCTGGCGGAGGGGCGCATCACGCCCGAGGAGCACTCCGAGCGCATCGACGCCGTCTACCGGGCCCGCACCTACGCCGACCTGGAGCCGGTACTGGCCGACCTGCCCGCCGGTCCCGGGGCCGTGCCCACCCCCACGGTGTCGCTGCGCAAGGAGGAGTCCCTCCCCGCGCCGGTCTCGCAGGGCGGCGGCATCGTCGCGATCTTCTCGGGGGCCGAGCGGCGCGGCCGCTGGCTCGCCGACCCGCACACCAACGTCGCCGCCGTGTTCGGCGGCGTCGAGCTCGACTTCCGGCAGGCCGTGCTGTCCCAGCGCGAGGTCACCGTCAACGTGACGTGCGTGTTCGGCGGCGTGGACATCACCGTTCCGCCCGGCGTCCGCGTGGTCAACTCCATCGCCGCCGTGCTGGGCGGCGTGGAGGTGCCGCACGACGACGAGTTCGCCGCCGACGCCCCCGTGATCCACCTGACCGGCCTGGCGCTGTTCGGCGGGGTGTCGGTCAAGCGCCGCGAGACGGGCGCCTCCCGCTCCGAGGCCCGCCGCGCCGAACGGCAGCGGAGGCTGGAGGAGCACGGCCGGCGCATCCGGGAGATCCACGACGAGCGCCGCGAGAACCTGCGCGCCCTGCGGCACGCCCGCCACCCCCGCCGCGGCTGACCCGTGCGGACGCCGAGGGCCGCGTCCCGGTGGGACGCGGCCCTCGTGGCGGACGCGGGATCAGTCGCGGGCGTGCTCGCGGTCGGGCTGGCACACCAGGCACGGGGTGCAGCCGCGCGCCTTGGCCTCTCCGCGCGACAGCGCCTCCAGGTCGTCGGCGTCGTCCCCGATGTCCTCGATCAGCGCGCAGTCGGTGCGGTGGTACCGCTTGGTGCCGCTCAGGATCCGCACCTGCGGGCCCTCGTCCTCGCCCTCGGCGGCCGGGTCGGCGGCCTTCGCGGGCGCCGGGGCGGGCTCGCCGGGGACGTCGGCGGCCGCGTCGGCGACGTCCTCGTCCCCGGGGGTCTCCGTCGTGGGCGTCTCCGTCGTGGGCGTCTCGGCCTTGGCGGTCTCCGGCTTGACGGGCTCCGCCTTGGAGGGCTCCGCCTTGGGCGTCTCCACCCCGGTGTCGGCGGACTCGCGCGGCCGGGGCGGCATGACCTCGGCGGCGGACGCGGTCTCGGCCGCGGCGGGCTTCTCGTCCTTGACCGGGGCCGCGGTGACAGACTCGGCGGGCTCGACGGGCTCGACGGGCTCGACGGACTCGGCGGGCTTCGTCCCGGCGTCGGCCGTCTCGCCGGAGCCCTTGTCGGAACCCTTGTCAGGGCCCTTGTCGGCAGGCTTGTCGGCGGGCTTGCCCGGAACGGGCCAGGCCGAGGGAAGCGGCGCGGTCGGCGCGGGAGCGCTCGACGCGGCGGGCTTGACCGGGTCGGCGGGCTTGGCGGGCCCGGAGGCTCCCAGCGGCGCACCGCCGCTCTCGGCCGCCGTGCCGGTCTTCGTACCGGTCGGCGCGCCGGTCGCCGGCTTGGAGGCCGTCCTGGTCGCCCCGACGGAGGTCTTGGTGGTGCTCACGGCGGCGCTCTTCGCCTTCGCCGGTGCGCTGATGGCGGCGCGGGCCGCCAGCGCGGTGTCGGGCATGCAGGCGGTGCAGGGGCTGAACCCCTCCTCGCGCGCCTCGACGTAGGTGAGCTCCTCGGTCTCCCGCCCGGCCAGCTGGCGGCAGGTGTCCAGGTGGTAGCGGCGACGGCCGCGCACGACGTGGACCAGGGAGTCCTCGGGGACCTCGACCGCCGGGGCGGGCACGGCCGCCTCGTCGTCGGCCGGGGCCGCGGACGGATCCGGGGCGGCGGCGGAGGCGTCACCGGTGGTCGCCGGACGCGCGTCCTTCCCGCTCTTCTTCCCCTTGTCGCCCTTGTCCTTCTTGGCGGCCTTGCGGCCACTCCCGGCGGCGGGCGCCGTGCCCGGGCCGAAGATCTCCTTGCGGCGCAGGAACACCCCGATGGCGAGGCAGAGGAAGGACACCACGCTGACCGCGATCGAGCCGTAGATCACATAGAGCCCGTCGACGCCGAACACCTGCGGGTTGTCGCCGTTACCGGCCAGGACGCCCGCCACGAGCAGGGCGATCGCCACCAGTACGAGCACACCACTCAGGATGATCACAGGGTCTCTCCCCCTTCACAGGCGCGTCCCCGCAGACCGTCGTCCCGGTCTGGAGACCACCGCAGACGTTCCGACACGCCAACGCCGCCGGGATGGCTCGGACGCCATCCGCGGCGCGGCGATCGGAGTAGACACTATCGCCTGTGAGGCTGGCCTCAGCGCCTCTCGTGCGGCGGGTTGTCCCCGGCGTGGAACGCACCGGTCGCCGAGTGCTGCACCTGCTGGGTGTGCTGGGGCTGGTCGGCCGGCGACGGGAAGGGGTTGGCGCCCGTCTGTGTCCCGTTGCGGTCACCGTGCGCGAGAGCCGACTGCGGTCCGGTCTGCTGGGGTCCGGTGGGGTTCGGCTGGCCGACCCCGGGGAACGCGCCCGCCTCGGCGCTGGTGCCCTCCACGTCGCGCAGCAGGCCCTCCAGGTAGACCTTCAGGCGGCTGCGGTACTCGCGTTCGAAGGCGCGCAGGTTGTCGACCTCGCGCTCCAGCTCCTCGCGCTGCTGCACCAGCGAGCCCATGACCTGGCGGTGCCGCTCCTGGGCGTCGCGGTCGAGGGCCTCGGCGCGCGAGCGGGCCTCGCTGACGATCTGGTCGGCCTGGCGGCGCGCCTTGCCGAGGATCTCCTCGGCCTCGCGGCGGGCCCGGCCCAGCGTCTCGTCGGCCTCCCGGCGGGCGTCGGCGATCGCCTGGTCGGCGGTCTGCTGCGCCAGCGCCAGCACGCGGGCCGCGGTGTCCATGTTGTCCTCGCCGGAGGGCGGCGGGGAGGACATGCCGAGGCCGCCCAGCGGAGCGGGCTCGGGCTCGGGCTGCGGGACCGGCTCGGGGCGCGGCGGCTCGGGGATCTTGGTGACGTCGGGCTTGGGCTCGACGATCGGGGCCGCCATGGCGGGGACCTTGCCGCGCAGGCACTCGGCCAGCTTCGCCCGCAGCTCCTCGTTCTCCTGGATGAGGCGGTCCAGCTCGGCCTCGACCTCGTCGAGGAAGGCGTCCACCTCCTCCTCGTCGTACCCCGGCCTGAGCCTGGTGGTACTGAACTGCTTGTTCCGCACATCGGCGGGTGTGAGCGGCATGTTCGTCTCCTTGGCGCGCTTGGAGTCTTTCCCGATGGACGGTATCTGATCACACCTACCGGAGGATGTTGATCAGTAGCCCGACCGCGAGGAAGAGGACCATGAAGCTGAGGTCCAATGCCACGTTACCCAGCCGCACCGGGGGGATGAAACGCCTCAGCAGTTTCAGTGGCGGATCGGTGATGGTGTAGACCACTTCGGCGATCACCAGGACGACGCCGCGGGGACGCCAGTCGCGCGCGAACTGCTGGAGGATCTCCAGGATCATCCTCCCGATCAGGAGCAGGAGGAAGAGGTACAGCAGGGGGATGAGCACCTGTACAACGATTGTCACGGAACTCTCACTTGTGGCTCTCTGTCAGCTCTGGTTGAAGAACCCTCGTTCTGCCATCCGGGCCTTGTCCTCCGCCGTCACCTCCACGTTGGCGGGCGAAAGCAGGAACACCTTGTTGGTAACACGCTCGATGCTCCCGTGCAGGCCGAACACCAGACCCGCCGCGAAGTCGACCAGCCGCTTGGCGTCCGAGTCGACCATCTCGGTGAGGTTCATGATCACCGGGGTGCCCTCACGGAAGTGCTCCCCGATGGTCCTCGCCTCGTTGTAGGTCCTTGGATGCAGCGTAGTGATGCGCGCAAGGTCGGTGGTACCCGACTCGTACAGAGCCACCGGACGGCGTTCCGCGACGGCCGGCGAGTGATGATCACGTTCCCGCTCCCCGGCGTCGTCCCCTCGGGTAAGCTGACCGCCGGGCTCGTCCTCGCGGCGCCTCCCCCGCTCGGGGTCGGCGTCGTCGTAGACCTCGTCGTACTCGTCGTAGTCGTCGTACTTGCCGTACTTGTCGTCGTAACGGTCGTCCTCCACAAGGCCGAGGTAGACCGCCATCTTGCGCATCGCGCTGGCCATACGCCCCTCCGTCGTCCTGTGGCCGCGGCACCCGGCGCCAGGCGCCGCCGTCGGACTGATCCGTCTGCGTGGCCTGCCCTTTCGGCGGTGACCACTGGGGGGACATTACCTGACGATTGCCCGTCGGCCGCCGAGCAACGCCGTACCGACACGCACGTGTGTCGCACCACATTCGATCGCCTGCTCCAGATCCCCGCTCATCCCCGCCGAAACGGTCGTGGCGGCGGGGTGCGCGGCGCGCAGGTCCGCGGCGATCCCGGCCAGCCGGGTGAACGCCGGCCCCGGGTCGGCGCCCAGCGGCGCGACCGCCATGACGCCGCCGAGCTCCAGCCGGTCGGCGGCGGCGATCTCCTCGGCGAGACGCGGCACGTCCCGCGGCTCCGCGCCGCCCCGGCCCTCCCGCTCGTCCAGCGACACCTGGATGAGGCAGCGCAGCGTGCGTTCCTCCCTGGCCGCGGCGCCGGCCAGCGCCGTCACCAGCCTGGAGCGATCCACCGACTGCACGACGTCGGCGTAGCGGGCCACCGAACGGGCCTTGTTGGTCTGCAACTGGCCGACGAAGTGCCAGGTGAGCGGCAGGTCCCGGGTGGCCTCGGCCTTCGGCGCGGCCTCCTGGTCGCGGTTCTCGGCCACCTCGGTGAGCCCGAGCCCGGCCAGCAGGCGCACGTCGGAGGCGGGGAAGGTCTTGGTCACCGCCACCAGGGTCACCTCGCCGGGGTCGCGTCCGGCGGCGGCGCAGGCCGCCGCGATGCGGGCGCGCACGTCGGCGAGGTTGGCGGCCAGCTCCGCGCGCCGTTCCGCGGCGGCCCCGCCGGAGGGGACGGAGGCCGGGTCGGCGGAGGCGGCGGGGGTGTCGGTCATCGGGGGTCTTCCGTGTCGGTCATCGGGGAGGCTCCTCCAGCCACACGTACCCGGCGAAGCGCCCGGTGCGCCGGTCGCGGCGGTAGGAGAAGAGGTCGGGGGTCTCGATGGTGCAGCGCGGGTCGAGGGCCACGTCGGTGACGCCCGCGCGGGCCAGCTGCCCGGCGATCCCGGCGCGGATGTCCAGGCCGGGCGTCCCCCGGCGGGTGGTCGCGTACGCCTCCGGCACCGCGGCGGCGACCTCGGCGCGCATCGCCTCGGGCACCTCGTAGCAGCCGCCGCAGGCGGCCGGGCCGATCGCCGCGCGGACGCGGGCGGGGTCGGCGCCGAGCCCGCGCATCCGTTCCAGCAGGGCCGGGACGATCCCGGCGGCGGTGCCGGGCCGTCCCGAGTGGGCGGCCCCGACGACCCGCGCCTCGGGATCGGACAGCAGGACCGGGGCGCAGTCGGCGACCAGCACCGCCAGCGCCAGGCCCGGGACGGTCGTGACGACCGCGTCGACCGGGTCGGGGTCGGCGTCCGGCGGTGTGGGGCCGGTGACGGTCGCCACCTCCGCGCCGTGCACCTGCCGCATCCACACCACGCGGGTGGCGTCGAGGCCGAGCGCGGCGGCGGCGCGTTCCCGGTTGGCGCGCACGGCGGCCGGGTCGTCCCCCACCGCGCCGCCCAGGTTGAGGGCGTCGTAGGGGGCGGCGCTGACGCCGCCGGTCCGGCCGGTGAACGCGGCCCCGACCCCGGGGCCCAACGCGATCTTGTCGATCACTTCAGGAAGTCGGGGACGTCGAGGTCGTCGTCCTCGAACACCACCCGGTCGCGCCCGCGCTCGGCGGGCGCCGGGGCGGCGTCGCCGTCGCCGGCCGGCACGCGGGTGTGCCGGGGCTCGTTCACCGCCGGGCGCGGCGCGGGCGGACGCGGCGTCTCGCCCTCCTCGCCGC
>NZ_BCQR01000211.1 GCF_001552175.1 Actinomadura kijaniata NBRC 14229 | reverse complement strand
GCGGCCGCCGCGCCCGCCTCGGGGCCCGCGCTGGTGGTCGTGCTGGACGACGCCCCCCGCTCCGGCGGCGACGGCCGCGCCCGGGGCCGGGCCGACGAGGGCCGGGTCTATGATCAGGACCTCCAGGTCCTGGTGAACGGCCTGTGGGCGGCCGGGGCCACCGCGATCGCGATCAACGGGCAGCGGCTCACCCCGACCACCGCCGTGCGCACCGCGGGTGAGGCGATCCTCGTCGACTACCGGCCGCTGAGCGGCCCCTACGAGGTGACGGCCCTCGGCGACCCGGACCGGCTGGAACGGGCGCTGCGCGGCTCGCCCGCCGACCGCCGCCTGCGCGCCCTCGCCGACCGGTTCCGGATGCGCTACGAGTGGCGGCGCTCGGCCGCCGCGCGGCTCCCGGCGGGGAGCGCGCTGCGCCTGCGGCACGCCCGGCCGCTGCGCGAACGGGAGGAGCCGGACCGGGAACGGCGGGGGAGACCATGACCGGGGGGAAGGAGATCCGAGGGTGATCGCACTGATCGGCCTGGTGGTCGGGGTGGCGCTGGGGCTGCTGCTGGAGCCCACCGTGCCGCTGTGGCTGCAGCCCTACCTGCCGATCGCCATCGTGGCGGCGCTGGACGCCATGTTCGGCGGCGTCCGCGCCCGGCTGGAGGGGATCTTCGACGAGAAGGTGTTCGTCGTGTCGTTCCTCAGCAACACCATCATCGCCGCCCTGATCGTCTTCCTGGGCGACCAGCTCGGCGTCGGCTCCCAGCTGTCCACCGGCGTCGTGGTCGTCCTCGGCGTCCGGATCTTCTCCAACGCGGCGGCCATCCGGCGGAAGCTGTTCGGCGCATGAGCGACCGGGAGAAGGACGAGGGGCCCGACGAGAAGCTCGACGAGAGGCTCGACGAGGGGCCCGACGGGAGTCCCGCCGGGAGGGCGTCCGGGAACGGCCTGGCGGGCCTGGTGGACCTGCTGCGCCCCCGCACCACCTGGGGGCAGCTCGTGGGCGGCCTGCTGTGCCTGGTGGTCGGCTTCGCGGTGGTCGCCCAGGTGCAGACCACCCAGCACGACACCACGTTCGCCACCGCCCGCCAGGACGAGCTGGTCGGCATCCTGTCGGATCTGTCACAGCGCTCCGAGCGGCTGCGCGGCGACCTGCGCGACCTGGAGGGCGTCCGGGCGGGCCTGGAACGCGACGTGCAGGGCGAGACGGCCCTGGAGGAGGCCCGCCGCCGGGCGGCCACCTACGGCCTGCTGGCGGGGACCCTGCCCGCCGAGGGACCCGGCATCGAGGTGCGGATCGACGACCCCCGAGGGACGGTGCGGTCGGTCCACCTGCTGGACGCCCTGCAGGAGCTGCGCGACGCCGGGGCCGAGGTCGTGCAGGTCAACGACGTGCGCGCGGGCGCCGGCACCTACTTCCTGGACTGGTCCGGCGGCATCGAGGCCGACGGCCGCCGGTTGCAGGCGCCCTACCGGTTCCTGGCCATCGGCGACGCGCACACCATGACCACCGCCCTCAACATCCCCGGCGGCGTCGTGCGCACCCTGCAGGCCGCCGGGGCCACCGTGACGATCACCCCGAGTGCCCGTGTCGCCGTGCGCGCGGTACGGTCGGGGTGACGGATCGCGGGGGCCGGTCACGGGGGCTTGTCCGCGCGGCGGCGTAGACCTGCGATCATTGTCGAATGTAGCTTGGGAGGCGGCCGGCTCTCCGCCATGGTTGACCCCTCGGGCACTACCCGCGTAAGTTGCGGCGACCGTCGTGTCACAAGGCGGCGTGAGCCGGACCGAGGCCGGGGGGCGGGTCCCCGGCGTGGGTTGGTAGAAGGATGCGCGTGGCGCGGGCGGCTCCCCGGACCGGGGCGGCCGTGGGCGCCGCGCCGATCGTAGGAGGCCGAGCCGATCTATGCCGAGCGTCTACTGCACGCAGTGCGGTCACGCCAACCCGGATGATGCCCGCTTCTGCTCCAATTGCGGCACACCGCTGGCGCGGGGCGCCTCGCCCTACCGGGAGTCGCCGGGCGAGTCCACCTCCACCATCTCCATCGGCGGGTTCGAGGCCCTGGACAACGACCAGGGCGAACCGGAGGCCGCCGGCCCCGAGCAGGTCGCCGTGGAGGCCCTGCCGCCGGGCACGGCGCTGCTGGTGGTGAAGCGCGGCCCCAACGCGGGCAGCCGCTTCCTGCTGGACAAGGACCGCACCTCCGCCGGACGGCACCCCGAGAGCGACATCTTCCTGGACGACGTCACCGTCTCCCGGCGCCACGCCGAGTTCTCCCGCCACGGCGGCACGTTCTCGGTGCGCGACGTCGGCAGCCTCAACGGCACCTACGTCAACCGGCAGCGGATCGACCAGGCGGGGCTGTCGGGCGGCGACGAGGTGCAGATCGGCAAGTTCCGCCTGGTCTTCCTGACCAACCCGCAGCACGGCTGACCGGTCCGTCCGGCGCGTCCGCCAGGTGGGCGCGCCGGACCGGCAGGCGGGCACACCACCGGACGAACGCGGCGACGAGGGGAGGGGCATGACGGCACAGCCGGCCCGCGCCCTGATGACGATCGGGGACGTCCTGGGGCTGCTCCGGGAGGACTTCCCGGACGTCACCATCTCCAAGATCCGCTTCCTGGAGGCGGAGGGACTGGTCACGCCCCAGCGCAGCCCCGCGGGCTACCGCAAGTTCTCCGACGCCGACGTCGAGCGGCTGCGGTTCGTGCTGACCGCCCAGCGCGACCACTACCTGCCCCTGCGGGTGATCCGCCAGCGCCTGGAGGCCCTGGACCGCGGCGAGCCGATGCCGCCGCCGGACGCGCGCCCCGCCGACGGCCGCCCCGACGGCCGTGCCGACGGCGGGAACGGCGCCGCCGCGCCGCGGAGCGCCGGGGACCCCCGTTCCGGGGAGGGGCGCGGCCCGCGCACCCTGGTCGCCGCCGACGCCGCCGCCCCCGGCCCGCAGGTCCGCCTGACCCGCCGCCAGCTGCTCGACGGCGCCGGGATCGACGAGGCGCTGCTGGCCCAGCTGGAGGAGTACGGGCTGATCGGCCGCAACGGCACGCACTACGACGGCGAGGCGCTGACGGTCGCCCGGACCGCCGCCGCGCTGGGGGAGTTCGGGTTCGAGGCCCGGCACCTGCGCGCCGTCAAGGCCGCCGCCGACCGGCAGGTCGGCCTGATCGAGCAGGTCGTCGCGCCGCAGCTGCGCCGGCGCAGCCCCGGCGCGCACGAGCAGGCCGCCGACACCGCCCGGCGCATCGCCGACCTGGCCGTACGGCTGCACGCGGCCCTGGTCGCCACCGGTCTGCGGGAAAGCCTCGACCCCTGATCATGGGCCGGGCAAAGGATTTTGCCACCCCGCCGACCGGACGCGGCGACGGTCACCGGGTGTACGTTGGCTACAGGGGTCGGTCAGGCGACGATCCGGGCCACGTGGTGATCGAGACTTCGAGGACCAGCAGGGAGCCGCTGTGAAGCAGATGGAGGTCGTCGGCGTCCGGGTCGAGATGCCCTCCAACCAGCCGATCGTCCTGTTGAAGGAGAGCGACGGGGACCGCTACCTGCCCATCTGGATCGGGGCGGTGGAGGCCACCGCGATCGCCTTCGCCCAGCAGGGGGTGCTGCCGGCGCGGCCGCTCACCCACGATCTGTTCCGGGACGTCCTGGACGCCCTGAGCGTCCAGTTGCGCACGGTGAACATCACCGCGCTGCGCGAGGGCATCTTCTTCGCCGATCTGGTGTTCTCCAACGGGGTCGAGGTCAGCGCCCGCCCGTCGGACTCGATCGCGCTGGCGCTGCGCACCGGCGCCACGATCTTCGCCAGCGAGGACGTGCTGGAGGAGGCCGGGGTCGCGATCCCCGACGAGCAGGAGGACGAGGTGGAGAAGTTCCGCGAGTTCCTCAACACCATCACCCCCGAGGACTTCGGCCGCGCGGGCTGAGCCGCCCGCCGCCACACGGCCGATCCAGGGCCGATCCGAGCCCGCCCCCGGGCGGCGTGCCCGTGATATCCCGGGGACGCTCCGTGGCGCGCCGCAGCTCCCGTTGCCGCCCTCCTGTGCCGTTCTGCACGTTTATGCCCTTGGACGAGTGTTCTTGCATCGCGGCGATCGAGCCGTTTCCGCCCCGGGCGTAACGGGGTAGGAGTTCCAGGAGAGCGAAGGTGTGCAGTTTGCCCACGTGAAGCCGGTTCATCCGGGCATGCGACGCGCCGACGACGAACGTTGACCACACCCTGACCGGCACCTACCGTGCTGGTGGAACACCCGTGGTGCAATTCGTCAAACCCCCTTGACGGAACACAACGGGCTGATAGAAGCCGGAGGTCCGCGTGGCGGTGAGCAGCGGCGAGGGCAAGGCGACCCCCGACAGGCATGTGGCGTCGCAGCGCGCCGGAGAGCAGGGCCTGCTCTTCGAGACGCAGGTGTCGGCGCCGCCGGAGGACGTCGGCTACCGGGGCCCCACGGCGTGCGCCGCGGCGGGCATCACCTACCGCCAGCTCGACTACTGGGCCCGCACGGGCCTGGTGACGCCCAGCGTCCGGCCCGCGCACGGGTCGGGCAGCCAGCGCCTGTACAGCTTCCGCGACATCCTGGTGCTCAAGGTCGTCAAACGGCTGCTGGACACCGGGGTCTCGCTCCAGCAGATCCGCACGGCCGTGACGCACCTGCGTGACCGCGGCGTGCAGGACCTGGCCCGCATCACGCTGATGAGCGACGGCGTGAGCGTGTACGAGTGCACCTCCGCCGACGAGGTCGTCGATCTGGTGCAGGGCGGTCAGGGCGTGTTCGGGATCGCTCTGGGACGGGTGTGGCAGGAGGTGGAGGGCACCCTGGCCGAGCTTCCGGCCGAACGCGCCGAGCCCGACGCCATGGGCCCTACCGGACACCCCCACGACGAACTGGCCCACCGGCGCCGGGCACGTAGGACCGGCTGAGCCCTGCCCGGAACCGGCCTCCGCCGGGGCCCGGCCGACCCGGCCGACCCGGTCAGATCGCCTTCTTCCGCTGGAGGTAGGTGAAGGCGCCCCAGCCCGGCAGGACCGGCAGCCAGAACGTCAGCAGCCGGAACAGCAGCACCGCCGAGGCGGCCGTCTCGGCGGGCAGTCCCGAGATCGTCAGCGCCAGCGCCAGCGACGCCTCCACGGCCCCCAGGCCGCCCGGGGTGGGCGCGGCCGACCCGACCGCGTTGGCGGTCAGGAACACCACCGCCACGGCCGTCCAGGGCAGCTCCCCGCCGAACGCGCGGATCGAGGCGTCCAGGCACACCACGAACCCGATGGTCAGCAGGATCGTGCCGCCGAACCCGGTGAGCATCTTGCCCGGCGACTGCAGCACGTCCACCAGGCGCGGCACCACCCCGGAGAACATGTCGCGCAGCCGCCCGGCCACCAGCCGCCGCACGCGGGGGACGGCCAGGGCCACGCTGGCGAGCACGGCGAGGGCCAGCAGCGCGATGACGACCGTGCGGGACGGGGCCAGGTCGCGGGTGGCGTTGGCGGCCGACCCGGTCAGGAACCCGAACATGATCAGTAGCAGGATGTGGATGACCATCCCGGCCAGCTGGGAGGCGCCGACGCTGGCGACCGCCGGGCCCGGCCGGACCCCGGAGCGCTGGAGGTAGCGGGTGTTGAGCGCCACGCCGGTGACGGCGGCCGGGGCCACCAGCTTCACGAACGACGCGGCGAGCTGCACCAGCACCGTGCGCCACAGCGACAGGCGTTCGGGCACGAAGCCCATCACCATCCACGCCGCCGCCGGGTACGTCGCGGCCGCCGCCGCCAGGCCGACCAGCGCCCACCACCAGTTGGCGGTGGCCAGCAGGTGGGGCAGGTCCACGCTGCCGAGCTGCGGCACGACGATGTAGGCGGCGGCGGTCAGCGCGACGATGCTGAAGATCGTCCGGGGGCGGAACCGCTCCAGCCGGATCGGCGGGGCCTCGCTCTCGGGCTCCAGCCGCAGGATCTGCTCGCGGATGCGGGTCAGCAGCTCCTTGTCGTGCCGCACGGCGCTGCGGGTGCCCCGCGACAGCGCGACCCGCTGGAGCAGCGGCACGGCCGAGGCCAGGGCCTTCTCTCCCAGCACGCCCGAGGCGGTGCGCACGGCCCGCTCCGGGCCGACCCGCAGCGCCAGGGTGGTCAGCAGCTGCGCCAGGTCCAGCCGCAGCAGCAGGTCACCGGCGGCGATCTCGCCCGCGCCCAGCTCCACCAGGTGGGGGCGGCCCTCGTCGTCGACGAGGATCGCGTCGCCCTCCAGCCGCCGGTGCGCCAGCCGCGCCGCCTGCAACCGCCGGAACTGCCGCCACACGTCGGTCAGCAGCGCGTCGGTGAGCTCCTCGTCGGGGACGTCGTCCAGCCGCCGCCCGGGGATGTGCGCGTAGGCCAGCAGCGCCGCCTCGGTGCCGACCTCCGCCGTGGCGACCAGCCGGGGCGTGCGGACCCCCGAGGCGGTCACGGCGTAGGACATCAGGGACTCCTGCTCCAGGGAGCGGCGCAGCGACCGCAGCGCCCGCCGGGGCGCGCCGCTGCGCAGCCGCGCCAGCCGCCACAGCCGGTAGGGCAGCCCGGCGGTCTGCAGGTCCCGGTCCAGGACGTGGACCCGCAGCTGCCACTCGCCGCACGGCAGGGCCGGGCCGGTGGCGTCGGCGGGGGAGGTGTCGGCGGGGGAGTCGTCGGGGTCGCGCGCGACGGCGACCAGGTAGCAGCGGGGCTCGTCGGCGGGGGCCGGGACCCGCTCGGCGCGCGCCGGCCGCAGCCCCAGGCGGTCCAGCGCGCCCAGCACGGCGGCGCCGGGCGGGCGGGTGTTGGGGGCGCCGACCGCGTACAGGGTGCCGTGGCCGATGGCGCGGCCGAGGAAGTAGGTGGCGGTCAGCGCCGCGACCGAGGCGTAGGCGGCGGTCAGGCCGGTCAGCGCCGCCAGCCCGATCATCAGCCAGGCGGCGGTCTGCCAGCGGGTCCGCCCGGCCATCCCGACCGCCGTCACGAACGCGATCACCGGGGTGATGTCGGTGTGCAGCGGGGCGGTGCCGGTGCCGCCCCAGATCAGCGAGTCCAGCACGCCGCCGGGCGCGGCCGGGATCTCCCAGCCGTCCAGCAGCACCGTCAGCGCGAACGCGATCGTGGCGGCCAGCAGCGCGACCGCGACGCGCTGGCCGTCGCGGTGCAGCAGCCGTTCCACCGCGAACGCCACCGGCACCGCCAGCACGCCGAAGCTGGAGGCCAGGGTCGCCAGCGCCAGCAGGGCGTGCGGGGCGTGCGCGGTGCCCTCGGTGATGTCGGTCTGGATCCCGCGCGTGGTCTGCTGGGCGAACGACACCAGCAGGATCACCGCCGCCAGGCCCAGCAGGGAGGCGGCGAAGCGGAACGCGTCGCCGGGGCGGCGCAGCCGGTTGGGGCGGGCGGGCTCGTCGACGGTCACGGCCGCCGTGGCCGCCGTGCCGGGGTCGGACCGCGTCGCCCGCTCGGTCCTCTCGTCGTGGGTCTGCGTCACCGCGCACCGCCGTCCGGACAGGTCACCGTGATCAGCGTCGCAGAACGGAGGCGGCCCCGTCGAGGGCGGTTCGCGTCGACCTGACCGTGCGCATGCTCCAAACCCAGCCCCCATGCCCTTCCGCCTCGCGGCCCCGCCCCTGGCCACAGCCGGTCCCCGTCTTCCTGAGCTGTGCATATCGTACTTGCGGGGCCTCCGCGGGCGACTCCGGGTCGGGAGAGCGCGGCACGCGGGCCTCCCGGATAGATCGCGGGGGCGATCCGTTGGATAGAGTTCACTCCAAGGACAGCCGTCGACCCTGTGCGGGAGAGATCCCACGCGGCCAGCGTGGGGCGCCGAAGGGGCAACCCTCCCCGGAACCTCTCAGGCAAAAGGACCGCTCGGGCGAGGCACCTCTGGAAAGCAGGCGTGACTTCCCCCGGCGGGGGAGGGGCGGCTCACCGAAGGGGAAACCCCGCTCCGGCGGGTGAAGCTCTCAGGTGCCCATGACAGAGGGGGAGACCGGCCACCGGCCCGGCCAGGGCCGTTGGCGGCTCTGAGCGACCCCAGCAGCCAGGAGGCTCCCCAATGACCGCCCAGTACTTCGCCCCGGTGGCATCGCCGCAGCAGGCCCGGGAGCAGTTCGCCGACCGGCACATCGGGCCGTCCCCCGACGACCAGGCCCGGATGCTGGCCGCGATCGGCTACGCCTCCGCCGAGGCGCTCGTGGACGACGCCGTCCCGGCCGCCATCCGCACCGACCGGCCGCTGGAGCTGCCGCCGGCGCTGAGCGAGCCGGCCGCCCTGGCCCGGCTGCGCGAGCTGGCCGCCAGGAACAAGGTGTACACCTCCATGATCGGCCTGGGCTACCACGGCACGATCACCCCGGGCGTCATCCTGCGCAACGTCCTGGAGAACCCGGGCTGGTACACCGCCTACACGCCCTACCAGCCGGAGATCTCGCAGGGCCGCCTGGAGGCCCTGCTGAACTTCCAGACCGTGGTGGCCGACCTGACCGGCCTGCCGGTCGCCAACGCCTCCATGCTCGACGAGGGCACCGCCGCCGCCGAGGCGATGACCCTCGCCCACCGGGTGTCGCGGCGCAAGGAGCCCGGCGCGTTCCTGGTCGACGCCGACGCCCTGCCGCAGACGATCGAGGTCGTGCGCACCCGCGCCGTCCCGCTGGGCATCGAGGTCGTCACCGCCGACCTGTCCGGCGGCCTGCCCGAGGGCGACTTCTTCGGCGTGCTGCTTCAGTACCCCGGCGCGTCCGGCGCGGTCCGCGACCTGGAGCCGGTCGCCGCGCAGGCCCACGAGCGGGGCGCGCAGGTCGTCGTCGCCGCCGACCTGCTGGCGCTGACGCTGCTGCGCCCGCCGGGCGAGTTCGGCGCCGACATCGTCGTCGGCTCCTCCCAGCGGTTCGGCGTCCCCTACGGTTTCGGCGGCCCGCACGCCGGTTACATGGCCGTCCGCGAGGGCATCCAGCGCCAGCTTCCCGGCCGCCTGGTCGGCGTGTCGGTCGACGCCGACGGTGCCACCGCCTACCGCCTGGCCCTGCAGACCCGCGAGCAGCACATCCGCCGCGAGAAGGCCACCAGCAACATCTGCACCGCCCAGGTGCTGCTGGCCGTCATGGCGAGCATGTACGCCGTCTACCACGGCCCCGAGGGCCTGGCCGCCATCGCCCAGCGCACCCACGCCCGCGCCGCCGAACTGGCCGCCGCGCTGCGCGCCGGGGGCGTGGAGGTCGTGCACGGCTCGTTCTTCGACACCGTGCTGGCCCGCGTGCCCGGCCGCGCCGACGAGGTCGTGCGGGCCGCCCTGGAGCGCGGCGTCAACCTGCGGCGGCAGGACGCCGACCACGTCGCGGTCGCCTGCGACGAGACCACGCTGCCCGAGCACGTCACCGCCGTGCTGGCCGCGTTCGGGATCGAGAGCGCCGGGACCGCCGAGGTCGCGCAGGCGTTCCCCGAGGCGCTGCGCCGCCAGAGCCCGTACCTGAGCCACCCGGTGTTCCACCAGCACCGTTCCGAGACCGCGATGCTGCGGTACCTGCGCCGGCTCCAGGACAAGGACATCGCGCTGGACCGGTCGATGATCCCGCTGGGCTCCTGCACGATGAAGCTGAACGCCACCACGGAGATGGAGCCCGTCACCTGGCCGGAGTTCGCGAACATCCACCCGTTCGCGCCGATCGACCAGGTCCAGGGGTACGTCGAGCTGATCGAGGAGCTGGAGTCGGCGCTGGCCGAGATCACCGGCTACGCCAAGGTGTCGGTCCAGCCGAACGCCGGCTCCCAGGGCGAGCTGGCCGGCCTGCTGGCGATCCGCGGCTACCACGCCTCGCGCGGCGAGGGGCACCGGAACATCTGCCTGATCCCGTCGTCGGCGCACGGCACCAACGCCGCCAGCGCCGTGATGGCCGGGATGAAGGTCGTGGTCGTCAAGTGCGACGACCACGGCAACATCGACATCGCCGACCTGCACGCCAAGATCGGCAAGCACGGCGCCGACCTCGCCGCGATCATGGTGACGTACCCGTCCACGCACGGCGTGTTCGAGGAGACCATCACCGAGGTCTGCGAGGCCGTGCACGCCGCGGGCGGCCAGGTCTACGTCGACGGCGCCAACCTCAACGCCCTGGTCGGCCTGGCCCGGCCCGGCGAGTTCGGCTCCGACGTGTCGCACCTGAACCTGCACAAGACCTTCTGCATCCCGCACGGCGGCGGCGGCCCCGGCGTCGGCCCGGTCGGTGTGCGCGAGCACCTGGTGCCGTTCCTGCCCAACCACCCGCTGCGGCCGGAGGCCGGCCCGCGCGACACCGGCGTCGGCCCGATCTCGGCGGCCCCGTGGGGCTCGGCGGGCATCCTGCCGATCTCCTGGGCCTACATCGCGATGATGGGCCCCGACGGCCTGCGCGCCGCCACCGAGGGCGCGATCATCGGCGCCAACTACCTGGCGGCCAAGCTCGCCCCGCACTACCCGATCCTCTACACCGGCCGCAACGGCCTGGTCGCGCACGAGTGCATCGCCGACCTCCGCAAGATCACCAAGGAGACGGGGATCACCGCCGAGGACGTCGCCAAGCGGCTGATCGACTACGGCTTCCACGCGCCGACCCTGTCGTTCCCGGTCGCGGGCACCCTGATGATCGAGCCGACCGAGTCGGAGGACCTGGCCGAGCTGGACCGGTTCGTCGACGCCATGGTCGAGATCCGCCGGGAGATCCAGCGGGTCGCCGACGGCTCCTACGACCGCGAGGACAACCCGCTGAAGCACGCCCCGCACACCGCGGCGGCCCTGCTGGACGAGGACTGGAAGCACGCCTACTCCCGGCAGGAGGCGGCCTACCCGCTGCCGTCGCTGCGGGAGGGCAAGTACTGGCCGCCGGTGCGGCGGATCGACCAGGCCTACGGCGACCGCAACCTGGTGTGCTCCTGCCCGCCGCCGGAGGCGTTCGAGGACTGAGCCTCCAGGGGGGCCCGCGACGTCCTGCGGTAACGCCCCGGCGCGACCCCGAACTCGCGTTTGAAGGCGTTGGCGAAGGCGAACTCCGACCCGTACCCGACCCGCTCGGCCACCCGGCCGAGCGGGTCGTCGCCTTCCTCCAGCAGCCGCGCCGCCGTGGTCATCCGCCACCAGGTCAGGTACGCCAGCGGCGGGCGGCCGACCAGCGCGGTGAAGCGGCGCGCGAACGCCGCCCGCGACATCCCCGCCACCGCGCCCAGCCCGGCGATCGTCCAGGACCGGGCCGGGTCCCGGTGCAGCGCGTCCAGCGCGGCCGTCACGCCCCGGTCCGCCAGCGCCGCCGCCCACCCCGACACCGGGACGCGCGTGGGCCGGTCGGCGAACCAGGCCCGCAGGATGTACAGCAGCAGCGTGTCCAGCAGCGCGGGCACGACCGCGTCGACGCCGGGGCGCGGGTCGGTCAGCTCGGCGCCCAGCAGCTCCACGGCGGCGCGGACCCGGGTGTGCCGCCCGGCCCGGGCGGGCAGGTGCACGATCTCCGGCAGGTCCAGCAGCAGCGGATGGGCGCGGCGCGGGTCGAGCCGGTAGGCCCCGCACAGCGTCACGGCGGCCGGCTCGCCCGGCCCGTCGGGGGGAGCGGCGTAGCGGGGGAGGGCGTCGTCGGGCAGGCACGCCCGCGCGGTCAGCGGGGTGTCGGGGGAGTCGGCCAGGGCGTGCGCCCCGCCGTGCGGGAAGAACACCACGTCCCCGGCCCCGAGCGCGACCGGCGGGCCGTTCTCGGGCCGCAGCCAGCACGAGCCCTGCAGCACCACCTGGAACCCCGCCGCGCCGGGGACCTCCCCGAACCGCTGCCCGAAGGGCGCGTGCCAGGCGACGCGCGCCGACCGCGGTTCCCCCGTGCGCATCACCGCGACCACGTCGCTGAGCACGTCCACGCCCGCACTCTAACGCCGTGTGCCCCGGTGAGACGGGCGCGTAGGAAAACGAGACGGGACGGCATGGAACGTCCGGAAGGTCCGTTCCTAGGCTGGAACCAGGCAAAAGATCTACTTTGTAAAGGACCCGGCCATGACGACTGAACCCACCATGAACGCCGCGCTCGTGCCCGCGTTCGGCGACCCGTCCGTGATCACCTACACCCGCGTGCCCCGCCCGGTCCCGGGCCCGGGCCGGGTGCTGGTCCGCGTCGCGGCGACCTCCTACAACCCCTCCGACGTCGGCCTGCGGTCCGGCGCGCTGCGCGGGATCCTGCCCGTCGAACCCCCGTTCGTGCTCGGTACGGACGTCTCCGGGACGGTCGCCGCGACCGGGCCGGGCGTGACGGCGTTCGCGCCCGGCGACCGCGTGGTCGGACGCCTGGACGGCGGCGGCGCGGCGGCCGAGTACGCCGTCGCCGCCGAGACGGAGCTGACGGCCGCGCCCGCCGCCGTCCCGCTCGCCGTGGCCGCCGCGCTGCCGGTCGCCGGGCACACCGCCTGGCAGGCCTTGTTCGAGCACGCCGCCGTCGGGCCGGGCGACCGGGTGCTGGTCGGCGGCGCGGGCGGGGGAGTGGGCCGGTTCGCCGTCCAGCTCGCCCGGCACGCCGGGGCGCACGTGATCGCCACCGCGAGCGGGCGCAGCGCGGCGGCGGTGCGCCGCCTGGGCGCCCACGAGATCGTCGACTACACCCGCACCCCGCTGGCCGAGGCCGTCGGAGAACCCGTGGACCTGGCCCTGCACCTGGTGCCCTCGACCGAGGCCGGGACCGCGCTCGCCGCCCTGGTCCGCCCCGGCGGCTCGCTGGTCTCGGCGACCGGCCCGGTGCCGGTGGCCGACCCTTCGGTGCGCGCCGTCCATTTCGTCGCGCGCAACGACACCGCGCAGCTCGCCGCGCTGGTCGGGCTCGTGGACGCCGGGGCGGTGCGGGTGGAGGCGGCGGCGCGTCCGCTGCGCGAGCTGGCCGACGTGCACCGGGCGGGGGAGGCGGGCGAGATCGCGGGCAAGGTCGTTCTGACCCCCGTTGGATGATCTTGGTGGGGATGTGTGTGTCGGCACGGGACGCGGGGCGGCCGGGTCGCTAGGCTGGGTTCCCAAGCCCTGGCCCACGGCGCTCGCCCGGCGGCTCGCGCCTCACCAGGTCTTGGCGAGCGCGACATCGCTTCGCGGTCTGACCTGAGGGCCCTCTCCTCCGGCTGCGGGCCCGCGGGTCGGGTGGCGCGCTCGCGTGCGTGGCCGGGGCCCGCCGTGAGACAGGCCCCAGGCTCGGAGCGGACCCCGACCCCCAGAGGGCAGCAGAGCGATGAGCAGCAAGCCTGACGCGACCGCGTCCGACGACCCGTCCCACGACCCGACCCTCGAACACTCCCTCGAACAGTCCCGGGACCCGTCCCTGCTGTGCGAGCGGGCCCGGCGGCTGGCCGAGGACGGCGAGGCCGCCCGCGCCGCCCGCCTGTTCGAACAGGTGCTCGCCCTCGGCGACACCCCCCACCGCGCGCAGGCCGCCCTGGGGCTGGCGGTCGTGCTGGACGACTCCGGCGACGTCGCCGGGGCCCGCGAGGCGGACCGGACCGCCATCGCCACCGGGGACCCCGAGTACGGGCCGCGCGCCGCCTACCACCTGGCCCTCACCCACGAACGCGCCGGGGAGCGCGAGCAGGCCGAGCCCGCCTGGCGGGTCGTGGTCGACTTCGGCAACCCCGCCTACCTGCCGCCCGCCCACCTGGCGCTGGCGCGGCTGGCCGACGACTCCGGCGACTTCGAGGCCGCGCGCGGCCACTGGGAGAAGGCGGTGGAGACCGGCGACCCCGAGTACGGCCCGCTGGCCGCCCACGACCTGGCGCAGCGGCTGCTGGAGCGCGGCGAGCCCGCCCGCGCCCAGCGGGTCCTGACCGCCGGGCTGCGGCTGATCGACCGCGACGGCTCGCCGTACGCCTACTCGCGGCTGGCGGTCGCGCTCGGCATCGCCTACCTGGACCAGGCGATCGGCGCGTTCGGGGCCGCGCTCGGCGACGCCGACGAGCCCGCCGACCCCGAGGTCGGCCCGCTGGCCACCGAGCTGCTGGCGCGGACCCTGCCGCTGCGCGGTCGGGACGCCGAGGCGCGCGAGGCCTGGCGGCGCGGCCTGGCCGACCCGGGCGTGGCCGGGCAGGTCCGCGCGCGGCTGCGCCGCGACTTCGGCGAGGAGGCCGGCGACGGCGAGGAGACCGACCCGGCCGACCTGTGGTGGGAGCCGGTCGTGGAGCAGTCGGTGGCCGACGGGTCGCTGCCCGCGCTGGCCCAGGAGGCGTTCGGCGCGCTGGACCACATGTACGCGCTGCTGGCCGTCCGGTACGCGCGCGGCGGCGCCGACGAGGCGATCGGCGAGGCGGTGGCGGTGCCCGGCGGCTACGCCTGGGGGCCGCTGCTGCACGAGAGCTTCGCCGAGCGGCTGCGGCTGGCGATGGGCACGCCCGACGCCTGACCGCGCGGGCGCGCCGACCGGTTCCGGTGCCGTGGTTCCAGTGCCGCGGTTCCGGTGCCGCGGCTCTAGTGCGTGACGCCGCGTTCGGCGATCACGTTGGTGATCCGCACCCGCACCAGGTACTCGCCGGGCACCGCGTTGCGCCGACCGAACTCCTCGGCCCGGCCGGTGCCCATGTACCGGCCGCCGAGGGCGGTCGCCCAGCGCAGCGTCTCGTCCGGGTCCTCCGTCAGCGCCGCCTCACCCTCGATCATCACGTAGGAGTAGGGCGGCGTCTGGTCGTCCACGCACAGCGACACGCGCGGGTCGCGCTTGAGGGCGTTGGCCTTGACGCCCTTGCCGTAGGTGGTGAACAGCAGGTCGTCGCCGTCCAGCACGAACCAGATCGGCGTCACGTGCGGGCGGCCGTCCTTGCGCGTCACCGCGAGCTTGCCCGTGCGGGTGCCCTCCGACACGAACGCCCGCCACTCCCCGTCGGTCATCCTCTGTCCCATGCCGCTCACCCTGCCAGATCCCGTTCGCCGCTACGGTGGGCGGCATGCTTGAGATCGCGACGGCGCACGGCCCGGCCGACGTCACCCTGGACGGGCCGGACGACCCGGCGTTCCTGCTGGTCCTGACGCACGGGTCGAACGGGGGCGTGGACGCTCCGGACCTGCTGGCCGTCCGCGAGGTCGCGCTCGGCCTGGGCGGGGCGGTGGCGCGGGTGCTCCAGCCGTTCCGCCGGGCGGGCCGCCGCGCGCCCGGCTCGGCCGCCCGGCAGGACGAGGCGTGGCTGGAGATCATCGGGGTGCTGCGGGAGCGGTTCGGGGACGTGCCGCTGGTGCAGGGCGGGCGCAGCAACGGGGCGCGCGTGGCGTGCCGGACGGCCCGCGCGGCGGGCGCGGTGGGGGTGGTGGCGCTGGCGTTCCCCCTGCACCCGCCGGGCAGGCCGGACAAGTCGCGGGCGGGAGAGCTGCGGGAGGCGGGCGTGGAGGTGCTGGTCGTCAACGGCGACCGCGACCCGTTCGGCGTGCCGGACCCGGCCGACGCGGCGCACGTGGCGGTGCTGCCGGGCGAACGCCACGAACTGGCCAGGGACCCGGCGGCGGTCGGCGCGGCGGCCGGGCCGTGGCTGCGCCGCTGGGCGGACGTACGGGACGGCGCGGCGGCCGGACGCCCCTGACGCGTTCCCCGTCCAGGAAAGACGAAGGCCCGGCCGATCGGGCCGGGCTGGTGGTGAAAGGTCGGGACGGTCGTCCGGTGCGGTGTCCTCCGGACCCGGGGCGGGTCCGGAGGGTCAGGGCGGATGGGGCGCCCCCGAGGAAGATCACCCGTTCTGACTAGTCCTCCGCGCGTCCGGGGCCGGGGCCCCGGAGCCGAGGTCCGGTCAGGCCGCCGTGGCCCGAAGGTCGGTCGGCCGGTGCGGTGCGACCACTACCCCGTCGGGCAGCAGCTCACCGGTGTCCTCGAAGAGCACGACGCCGTTGCACAGGAGACTCCACCCCTGTTCGGGGTGGCTGGCGACCGTCCGCGCGGCGTCGCGGTCGGGTCCGTCGGGTGAGGGGCAGGGCGGCTGGTGACGGCACATCGGCGTGCCTCCGGTCTCAACTACTGGTGGGTGGTGTTGTCTTTATTGACGCATCTCAGTGTGGAACGGTTCGCGTCCTTGCGGCCATAGCCCGTCAGGACGGTTGTCCTGTGGTACCGGAGTACCAGTGGGCTGTGACGTGTCTCACCCTGAGGTGTCGCAGCATAGCGTGCCTTGATCTGCATAACGGTCCAAGAACGACACGCCGTCTGATCCGCAAACATTTCCCACCGTTCTCCCCATAACGGTTTGGGGATGGCCCCGGCCGCGCGGTGACGGCCCGCTCCGGCCACCACCGGTCGCCCGCTTCCCCGGGCCCGCCGCCCCTCCGCCGCCTACGATGGCGCCTGGATCGGGGGCGACGCGAGGGGGAGGTGAGGGCGCGGTGCGGGTGGCGCTCTTCGTCGCGTGCTTCAACGACGCGCTGTTCCCCGGCACGGGACGGGCGGTGACGCGGCTGCTGGAGCGGCTGGGCCACGAGGTGGTCTTCCCGCCCGCCCAGTCCTGCTGCGGCCAGGTGCACTGGACCACCGGCTACCACCGGGAGGCCGCCGACCTGGCGCGCGGGTTCGTCCGGGCGTTCGGGGACGCGCCGGCCGGCGGGGCCGTGGTGACGCCGTCGGCGTCGTGCGCGGCGACCGTCCGCGAGTCCTACCCCCGGATCGCCCGGGCGGCCGGGGACGCCGGACTCGCCCGCGCCGCCGCGGACCTGGCGGTGTACGAGCTGTCGGAGTTCCTGGTGGACGTGCTGGGCGTCACCGACGTGGGCGCGCACTTCCCGCACCGGGTCGCCTACCACCCGACCTGCCACTCGCTGCGGCCCGGCGGCGCGGGCGACCGGCCGCTGCGGCTGCTGCGCGCGGTGCGGGGCCTGGAGCTGGTGGACCTGCCGGAGGCGGGGGAGTGCTGCGGGTTCGGCGGCGCGTTCGCCATGAAGAACGCCGACGTGTCGGTGGCCATGGTCGCCGACAAGATCCGCCACGTCCGCGCCACCGCCGCCGACGTGGTGTGCGCGGTCGACAACTCCTGCCTGGCCCACCTCGGCGGGGCGCTGTCGCGGCTGCGCGCCGGGGTCCGCACCGCCCACCTGGCCGAGATCCTGGCCGGGACGGGGCCCGCGTGACCGCCTCCTCCGAAGGGCGGACCCCCTCCTCCCCGGGAACGGTCCCCGCGCGGCCCGCCCGGCCGAGGTTCGCCGACGCCGCCCGCGCTCCCCTGAACGACACCCGGCTGCGGCGGGGCCTGCGCGGCGCGGCCGACGCCGCCCGCGAACACCGTTCGCGCGCCGTGGCGGAGCTGCCCGACTGGGAGGAGCTGCGCGAGGCCGGGCGGGCCATCCGGGACGGCGCCCTGCTCAACCTGGACACCCATCTGGAGGAGCTGGAACGTGCCGTCACCGAGGCGGGCGGCACCGTCCACTGGGCCGCCGACGCCGCCGCGGCCCGCCGCGTCGTGACGGGCCTGGTGCGCGCGACCGGCGAGACCGGGGTCCTGCGGGCCCGGTCGGCGGCCCTCCACGAGATCGGCCTGGACGACGCCCTCGCCGCGGCCGGGATCACCGTCCACCGGACCGCGCTGGCCGAGCTGGTCGCCCGGCTCGCCGGGGAGCCGCCCGCCGACACCGTCCACCGCGGCCGCGCCGAGCTGCGCGACCTGTTCCTGCGCGCGATGCCGGGCGTCCCGCCCGATCTGTCCGACGACCCCGGCTCCCTGGCCGCGGCGGTCCGCGCCCACCTGCGCGACCGGTTCCTGACCGCCCGGGTCGCGGTCTGCGGCGCAAACTTCCTGGTCGCCGAGACCGGCACGCCGGTGGTGCTGGAGTCCGAGGGCAACGCCCGCATGTGCCTGACCCTGCCCGACACCCTCGTCTGCGTCGCCGGGATCGACAAGACCGTGCCGACCTGGCAGGACCTGGAGGTCCTGCTGCAACTGCTGCCGCGCGCGGCCGGCGCGCGGATGACCCCGGCCGTCTCGACCTGGACCGGCGTCACCCCCGGCGACGGCCCCCGCGCCTTCCACCTGGTGCTGCTCGACAACGGCCGCACCGCCGCCCTCGCCGACGAGGTCGGCCGCTCGGCGCTGCGCTGCGTCCAGTGCTCGGCCTGCCGGAGCGTCTGCCCCGTCTACGAACGCGTCGGCGACGCCCCCTACGGATCGCCCTACACCGGCCCGATCGGCGCGATCCTCACCCCGCAGCTGCGCGGCGTGGCCGGAGCGGCGACCGCGTCGCTGCCGTTCGCCTCCACCCTGTGCGGGAGGTGCGCCGACGTCTGCCCCGTCAAGATCGACATCCCGGAGGTGCTGGTCCACCTGCGCGGCCGGGTCGTCGAGGCGCGCCGCCACCGGCCCGTCCCCACCCCGGAGCTGGCGATGATGCGGGCGGTGGCCTGGGCGATGGGCGACCGCCGCCGCTACGAGACCGCGCTGCGGCGCGGCGCCCGGTGGGCGCGGCTGCTGGCGCGCGGCGGCCGGATCCGGCGGCTGCCCGGCCTGCTGGGCCGGTGGACCGAGGCCCGCGACCT
>NZ_BCQR01000210.1 GCF_001552175.1 Actinomadura kijaniata NBRC 14229 | reverse complement strand
GCCCGGGTGCGGGCCGCGACCACCGCGCCGCCGACCGCGCCGCCCCCCGCGCGGCCGCGTCCGCTGCCCGAAGGGCCGCTCGGCGTCCGCCTGCGCGGCGTCCACTTCTCCTACGGCGGCGCACCCGTGCTGCGCGGCCTGGACCTCACCGTCCCGCCGGGCCGCACCATCGCCCTCGTGGGAGCGTCCGGTGCGGGGAAGACCACCCTGGCCCACCTCCTGGCCCGCTTCTGGGACCCCACGGAAGGTTCCGTGGAGCTCACCACCGACGACGGCGCCGTCGATCTGCGCGACCTCGCCGACGAGGACCTGCGGTCCGCGGTCGCGCTCGTCGGCCAGGACGCGGCCCTGTTCCACGGCACGCTCCGCGACAACCTGCGCCTGGCCGCGCCCGGCGCCGACGACGCCCTCCTCGACCGGGTCGCCGAACGGTGCGGCGTGGACCGGATCGCCGCCGCCCTCCCCGACGGCCTGGACAGTGTCGTCGGGGAACGCGGCGCGACCCTGTCCGGCGGGCAGCGCGCCCGCGTCGCCCTCGCCCGCGCCCTGCTCGCCGAACCCCGGGTGCTGGTGCTCGACGAGGCGACCGCCCACGTGGACACCGTCGGTGACGCCGAACTGGCCCGCCTGCTCGCGGGCCACGACGCCACCACGATCGTCATCGCCCACCGCCCGGCCACCATCCGCCGGGCCGACCACATCGCCGTCCTGGAGAACGGCAAGATCATCCAGGAGGGCACGTGGGACGCCCTCACCGCGGCCCCCGGCCCGCTGACCCGCCTCCTGAACCCGGTCCCGGGGGCGCCCTGACCGGCGGCGGCCCGGACGCGGCGTCAGAACTCGCGCAGCAGGCGCCCGGCTCCGGGGACGCGGTCCTCGACGCCGTTGTCGCGCAGCGCCATCCACCAGGTGGCGGCGTTGATGGCGACCACCGGCAGGCCCAGCCAGCGTTCGGCCTCGTCGGCCAGGCGCACCATCGACAGGTTGGTGCCGCACTGCACGATCGCGTCCACCCCGGTCGCGGCGAGGCCGCGCAGCGCGTCGCGCAGCCGGTCCTCGCCGACGTGCGCGATCGACACCGCCGTCGGGCAGCGCAGGCCGACGATCTCACCGACCTCGAAGCCGATCTCGGTGAAGAACGCCCGCACGTTGGCGTCGCCGACCGGCTGGTAGGGGGTGACCACCCCGATGCGGCGCGCGCCGAAGAGCCGCAGCGCGCGTTCGCACGCCTCCGCCCCGGTCGCCACCGCCAGGCCGGTGATGCCCTCGACCTGCCTGACGAACGCCCGGTTGCCCTCGACGCCGCCCCAGAACGTCTCGGCGGACATGCCCATGACCATGTAGTCGGGCTCGCAGGTCATGACCCGTTCGCAGGCCGCGCCGATCTCGGCGCGGATCTGCTCCAGGAGCCGTTCCATGCCGGCGTCGCCGTCCATGTTCTGGTCGCGGATGTGGATGCGGGAGAAGTGCGCGGTCACGCCGGGCACCGCCATCCGGTAGAAGTCGGGCTCGACGATGGTGTTGGTGGACGGGGCGATCACGCCGAACTTGCGGCGCCAGCCCAGCGCGTCGGTCATGGGGTCACCGGCTCCTTCACGCGGACGGTCTGGGACAGGCGCCAGGCGGCGTAGGCGAACGCGGCCTGGGTGAGGGTGTTGCAGCCCTGCTCGACCCACTGCAACGCGACGGTCTGGTCGGGGCGGGCGGCGAGCGGCCCGAGGACGTACTGGCCGGTCAGCCAGAGCCCGAACAGCGCCGAGGCGGCCCGGTCGCCCTCGGCGCGGCCCAGCAGGGCGAGCCGGACGGCGGCGACGCTGACGGCCGCGATCGCCAGCACCATGGCGGGCCAGGTGTCGCGCAGCGCCGCCGAGGCGGCCAGCCCGAGCACGGGGAACGCGGCGAGCGCGGAGGCCAGGGCGCGGTGCGCCCGTGCGGCGGGCTCGGGGTACAGGGCCCGCGCGAGCAGGGTGAAGCCGACCAGCAGCAGCGGGAACAGCGCGCCCTCCAGCCAGGCCAGGTCGGGGCCGTCCAGCGCGACGACCAGCTTCCAGGCCGCCTTGGCGAACCCTCCGGCCCCGGCGCACGCCCCCGCCAGCAGCGCGATCCTGGCGGCGCGCGGCCCGAACCGCGCGCCGATGTAGGGGACGAGCAGGACGACGCCGGTCGTGGTGAGGACGACCGGCACGAAGTCCTCGACCGCCAGCGCCACCGGGTAGTCGGTCACGGCCCCTCCCCGAACGGGTCGCGTTGGCGGAAGGCGGCCGTGGCGAACCGGACGGCGGCCTTGCGGCGGGTCAGCCACGCGACGCGCCCGCCGTTGGCGGTGCCCGCCAGCACCCGGTCGGCGAGCCAGGGCGTGACCGTCTCGACCCGGTCGGCCAGGATCGTGAAGACCTTCTTGGCGCGGGCCAGATCCTCGGGCGGGTAGTCCCGCACCAGCAGGTCGGTGACGACCATGCCGGGCGACAGGTGCGCGGCCCGCACCGGCGTGCCCCGCAGCTCCCGGGCGAGGGCGTCGGTGAGGTAGGTGACGGCGCGTTTGGTGGAGCCGTAGGCGATCAGCCCCGGCACCGCGCGGCCGTCGCCGCCGAGGCCCTCCATGTTCCAGACGGTGCCGCCGCCCTGGGCGCGCATCCCGGCGACGGCGACGGCGCTGCCGTGCAGGACGCCCAGCAGGTTCGCCGACACCACGGCGTCGAGCTGCTCGGGGGACTGCTCCCACAGGGGGCGGCGGGCGGTGGAGACCCCCGCGTTGTTGATCCAGTGGTCGATCCGGCCGAACGTCCCGGCGGCGGTCTCCCACAGCGCCCGCACCTGGTCGCGCCGGGAGGTGTCGCAGGGCAGCCCGACGGCGCGGTCCCCGGCGTCCAGCTCGGCCAGGGCCCGGTCCACCGACCCGGCGGTGCGCCCGCAGACCGCGACCCGGCAGCCCCGGTCGAGGAAGGCGCGCGCCAGCCCGAGCCCGATCCCGCGCGTCCCGCCGGTGACCACGACGGCGGTCACGCCTCCTCCCAGCGGAGCACGCCGTGCAGGACCCCGGTCAGGACGTTGCCGCGCGACAGCTCGTAGACCACCGTCAGCGTCGTGCCCGCCCGCATCCCCGGCGAGGCGTCGACCATGAACTCGCGCCCCCGGACCGTCCAGGCGCCGTCGAGGTGCAGCAGCGGGTAGTTCGCGCGCCCGTAGGCCTGGGCGTTGCCCCAGGCGTCGGGGCCCTCGTAGAACGACCGGAACCCGTCGCGCCGCCACTCGGTGACGAACGCCCGGTCCAGCTCCCCGCCCCAGGTCGTGCGCAGCCGGGTCCGCAGCAGGTCGAGCGGCTCCAGCTCGATCGCCACCGCGACGTCGCCGCAGAGCCTCTGGTCCGCGCCCCACAGCTCGCACGTTCCGCGGTAGGCGCCGCGCCGCTTGGTCGGCAGGACGAACGGCGTCGGACCGTCGCGGGTCTCGTCCGCCAGGAACGCCTTGATCGCGGCCCGGGCCGCGGGATCGTCGTCGTGGGCGGCGGCGCGCCGGTAGACGCCGTTGAAGCAGCCCACCACCGCCCACCCCTGGTACAGCACCGACGAGTACACCTGGGTCTCGCCGTCGGGCAGCACGTGGTTCCAGGTGTTGAGGCTCACCTGCCAGCCGGGCCCGTAGTACCGGGCGTCCACGAACCCCCCGTAGGGCCGGCCGGAGCCGTGGAAGTCGGGCCCGGTGTAGAGCCGGTCCCGGTCGGAGTCCACCACCCCGAACGCGAACGGCGCGCCCAGCCGGAACCGCCCCGCCATCGGGCCGCCGCCCTCCAGCCCGCCGTCCATGTAGTAGGTGGTGACGCCGTCCTCGAACACCGACGAGCGCCGGATGTCCTCGAACCCCCGCCAGGTGCCGGTCGCGTCGAACAGCGACGGCCGCCCGTGCCACTCCCCGGCGATGCGCCGCTGCCAGGTGCTCGGCTCAGCCACCGCGCACCTCCGGGGCGGCCAGCTCGGCGCGGATCTCGTCGGTGCGCCCGTCGCCGAGCAGCCGGGACACGTTGGCCCACACCGGATCGACCTCGCGGCTGAACAGCGCGGCCCGGTTGCGGGCGTCGCGCGCCGCCAGGTCGGTGTCGGCCAGGGTGTCCGCGACGTCGCCGGGCAGGCCCTTGTCCAGCAGCGTCCGCCAGTGCGCCAGGTAGGCGTCCACGAACCCGCCGACCCCGCGGAACCGCTCCTCGTCGGTGCGGTGCACCAGCATCCAGGGCGACATCATCGCGTACTGCCGGGGCGAGATCGCCGCCCGCGACGCCCCGAACAGCGCCGCCGCCTCCTCGAACGCCGGGGTGAGCGGCTGGAACGCGGCGTTCAGGTACTCCAGGTGCGAGGCCAGCTCGGCGCGCGGCACCAGGTCCAGGTGGAAGGCCAGGGAGCCGCCCGCCTCCACCGCGTCCAGCGTGAAGTGCGGCACCGCCGACTCCGGCGGCGTGAAAGCGAACAGCATGTGGCTGTCCATGCCGATCGGCGGCACCGTCAGCCCCACGTACACGACCTTGGCCAGCCGGACGCCGCGCAGCACCCGCAGCCGGCCCACCGGCTCGGGCGACACCGGGCCGACGAGGTCCTCCTCGCGGACCGGACGCAGGTCGTCGGCCTCGGCGAGCGCCGCCATGGTCCGGTCGCTCAGTTCCCTGGGCAGGCTCACGCGGTCTCCTCCTCGGCGGGGGCGTCGGGCGTACGGCCGCCCGGTGCGTCCGCGCCCCGTGCGCGGTGCGTCCAGGCGCGGGCGAGCTCGGGGTCGTCGCGGCGGGCGGGGGAGGGGATGACGGTGGCGGTGCGGCGCGGCCCGTCGCCGGTGGCGGTGTCGTCGTCGCCGACCCACCAGCCCCGCTCGATCAGCGCGCGGCGGCGGCGCCGGTAGGCGACCTGGAGGGCGTCGCTGCGCAGGTGCAGCTCGTCGGCCAGGTCGAACGGCAGCAGCTCGGGCCGCTGGTTCTCCACGATCGGCCTGTCCTGGAGCAGGATCTTCTCGATGCGCCGCAGCGCGTTGCGGTCGGCCCAGCCGCCGGTGAAGAAGTTCCGGTAGCCGACGATCTTCACCAGGGTGCGGTCCCGCGACAGCGGGACGTTGTGGTCGTACAGGATCAGGTCGCCGAACGGCAGCCGCACGTGCAGCTTGACGATGTTGGGCAGGTACCAGCCGTTGGTGACGACGACGGTGTCGGGCCGCGTCCGCGACAGCAGCCCCCACAGGCCCTTGGGCGGGGGCGGGCTGAGCAGGATGTCGGCCTCGGCGGACCAGTCGTCCCCGGTGATCTCGAAGTCGGGGATCTGCGGCCGGTCCGGGTTGCCGAACGAGGTGCCGTGCACGAACGGCGTGTGCGCGGCGTCCACGACGTTCTCGAAGGTCCGCTCGTAGTTGGCGGCGATCTCCATCTCGAAGTACACCGCCCGGAACGACGGGTCGTCGTGCTGCGGGAAGTGCGGGATCGGCGGCCGCTCCTCCTCGGGCAGGTCGCCGAGGAAGGCCCAGACCATCCCGTACTCCTCGCGCACCGGGTAGGAGTCCACGCGGGCCTTGCGGGGGATGCCGCGCCCGTCGGGATTGGCGGGGATCCTCGTGCAGGCGCCGTCGGGCGCGTACTCCCACCCGTGGTAGGGGCAGGCGATCCCGTCGTCGCCGACGAGCCTGCCCATCGACAGCGCGCCGCCGCGATGGACGCACAGATCCGACAGGCACACCACCCGGCCGTCCCGCCTGCGGTAGAGCACGAGGTTCTGCCCGAGGCAGGTCACCCTGCGCGGGGCGCGGGTCACGGCGTGCGCGAACTCCACCGCGTACCAGAAGTTCTTGAGCATGCGGGGCTCCTTATCGGCGCGACAGCCGGACGAGCGCCGGGTCGGCGTCCGGGACGGCGTCCTCGCCGCGCAGGTGGGCGCGGAGGAACGCCGCCACCAGGTCGGTGAAGGCGCGGCGCGCGGCGGCCGGATCGCCCTCGGCCGCCAGGTCGAGGAACGCGCGCGCCGCCGTCGGGTCGGCGGGGTCGGCGAGCGCGAAGTGGTTGGCGCCGGGCAGCACGGCCAGCAGGTCGTCCGGCCCCGACAGGCCCTCGTGGAAGGTCCGGGACACCGGGTCGGCCGCGGCGCCCGGAACGGCGTCCTGCCCGTAGCGGTCGGAACTCCCCATGATCACGCCGTCGCGGGTGCCGACGCCCAGCAGCACCGGGCCGTCCACCTGCGCGGGCAGCACGGTCCCGGCGGGCCAGCCGAGCATCGTCGCGACCATCGTGTGGGCGCCGTAGGCGAAGCAGGCCCGCACGCCCGGCAGGAACCGCGCGGACTGGAGGGCCACGGTCCCGCCCGCCGAGTGCCCGCCGAGCGCGACCCGGTCCAGGTCGAGCATCCCCTTGAGGAGGTCCACGCCCTCCAGGGACGCCAGCACCGCGCCGATCGCCGGGCAGGTCGGCCGCGTCCCGTAGACGCCGGGCCGGGCCGCCTCCAGGTCCACGCCGGGGGTGATGCCGACCTGGCCCCCGAACAGCTCGCCCACCCGGTCGAACGTCACCACGACGAACCCCCGGGCCGCCAGGCCGGCGGCGAAGGTCCGGTAGGCGTCCTGCCCGACGTTCACCCCCGAGCAGAACAGCACCACCGGATACGGGGCGCCGCCGGGGTCGGGCGGGATGACGCCGGTGAGCCGTTCGGCGTCGGTGCCCTCGGGACGCGCCGGGTAGTAGATCTTCGGGTGCGCGGTGTCGAACGGGGGCTCCCCGCCGGTCCGCACCGCCCACCACAGGCTCCGGACGACGGTCCCGGTCGCGTGCGCGGTCATGCGCCCGGCCTCGGCAGGACGCGGTCGCCGCCCCACAGGCCCCGGACGAGCCGGTCGGTGGTCTCCTGTCCGAAGTAGCGGACGCCCATGACGTTGGCGGGGTCGCGTTCGGCGATGTTGCGGCGGATCGCCAGGTCGGTCGCGGCCAGCCCGGCCCGTTCCGGCCCGGGGACGGGCTCGGCCCCGTCGACCCAGCGCAGCCAGCGGTCCACGTGCTCGTGGGTGAGGCGGCGCACCAGGCCGAGGAGCCGGTCCGAGCGCGGGAACGAGTAGCACTGCGCCGTGGGCGACAGGCTCGCCCGGATGAACCCGGCGCGGCTGGTGAACCACTCCAGTTCCGGGTACTCCTGCCTGACCGCGAGCCACTGCTCGTTGAGCGGCTCGTAGTAGCGGTCGTAGTACCCGCCGTCGGCCGCCAGGTTCACGCGCGGCACCGAGTCCAGGTAGAACCAGCCCTCCGGCCACACCAGCAGCGCGATCCCCAGGTGCGGCACCCGGACCTGGGGGCCGAGCCACACCGTCAGGTGCAGGTTGGCGAAGCCGGCCTTCGGGTCGCCGAGCCAGGAGTGGACCATCCAGTCGACCTCGGGACCGGTGAAGGCGGCGAGCCGCCCGCCCGGCCCGCCGGGATGGGCGCCGTAGGACTCCAGGGGCTCGGTGGAGGGGTCGCGGCGCAGCTCGAACCGCGCGTCGATCTTCGCTTTCAGCTCGGCCAGCAGCTCCTGCCAGCGCTGGAAGGTCTCGGTCACGTCCACGACGGGGGAGGAGTCCACCATCTGCTCAACGTGCCGCAGGGTCTCCTTCAACGGAACTCCGCTCGGTGGGGGATCGGGTCGGGCGCGGTCAGGGGGTGGCCGCGGCGAGCGAGGCGACGGCGCGCCACGGGCGGCCGGCGACCAGGTCGGTGTTCTTGGACACGAGCCGGTTCACGGCCCGGGCGGGATGGACCGGCGCGAGCGTGACCGGGCCGTCGGCGCGGGTGACCAGGGGGTGGCTGATGCGCCCGGTGAACGGTCCCTCCCACGCGGTCCACAGGGTGAAGTCGCCCGACAGCGCCAGGACCAGCCCGGCGTCGCCGCCCGCCGCGACGACGTTCAGCCGGTTCTCGGCCGCCCTCTCCAGCAGCCCGAGCCGGGTCTCCCACGGCTCGCGGGGGGTGAACGGGACGGCCAGCACGTCGGCGTCGGCGACGGCGGCCAGCCGCGCGGTCTCCGGGTAGAGGGCGTCGTCGCCGACCACGATCGCCAGCCGCCCCCACGGCAGGCCGAACACCTCCAGCCCGTCGCCGAGGCGGGTGGCCCACGCGGCGTGCCGCGCGCTGCGGTGCAGCTGGCGTTGCGTGTCCACCAGGCCGTGCGCGCTCACCAGGCACCCGAGGTGGGAGTCGCCGTCGCGGACGCTGGTCACCGCGTGCGCGGAGGTGCCGCGCAGCGCGTCCGCCAGCACCCGCGCCGTCCTGGTCGCCGACGCGTCCGGCCCGAACGCCAGCTCCGGCAGCACCACCAGGTCCGCGCCGCGCAGCGCCGCCTCCCGGGCCAGCGCGCCCGCCTCCACCGGCGCGGCGGGCCGGGCCACCGCCGCGGTGATCTCCTTGGCGCCCGGCGGGGCCGTGCGCGGGCGGGGCGGCGACACGATGGGCCCGTACAGCTCCGGCCGCCGCGCGGCGAACACGTCGGTGCCGTCCGGGCGCGTCTTGTCGTCGGCCGCCGCCGGGTCGATGTCGGCGACCACGACGGCCTCGCCGGTGCGCGGGGCCCGGGCCAGCACCGTCCCGTCGGGCGCGACGACCTGGCTCTCCCCGGCCCCGTGCAGCCATCCGGGCGGCACGCCCAGGCGCTCGCTGATCGCGGGCAGGTGCTCGGCCGGGAGCAGCGGCCCGACCTTGTTGGCCGCGACCACCCACACCCGGTTCTCGGCGGCGCGCACCGGCACGTGCAGGGACGCCTCGTCGGTGGCGAACGAGTTCAGCCCGTTCAGCAGCACCTGCGCGCCGCGCACCGCCAGGTCGCGGCAGACCTCGCCGAGCACCCCCTCCATGCAGGCGTACATGCCGAGGCGGCCGAGCGGCGTCGCCACGACCGGACCGGCCGCGGCGCCGGGGTCGAGGTGGTCGCCCTCGGCGCCCATCAGCACGAGCTTGTCGGAGGCGGCCAGCAACGTCCCGTCCGGGCCGTACAGCAGGTTGGTCCCGGTGGTGCGGCCGTCGTCGCGCGCCAGGGTGACGTTCAGCTTCACGTGCACCGCATGCCGCCGGGCCCGTTCGGCGACCGCGGACAGGAACGCGTCGCCGGGGCGGCGCGCCCTCTCGCGCGCGGTGGCGCGGGACGGGTACCACGACAGGTGGTCGCAGAACTCCGGAAGCACGACCAGCCGCGCGCCCCCCGCCGCCGCCCGGTCGATCATCCGCAGGCAGGCGGCGAGGTTGGCCGCCACGTCCTGCCCGACGGCGAACTGGACGGCGGCCACCCGGACCGGAGCCATCGCGCCTCCTCGGTTCCCCTAGCGAAACGATGTTTCCAAAACATACAATCGCCGGGCCGTCCTGAACAGGGCCCGGGAGGATCCGTTGCTCACCCACGTCGTGTTGATGAAGTTCGCCGACCCCGCCGACGCGCCCACGGCCAAGGCGCTGCTGGAGGGTCTGACCGGCCGGGTCGGGCAGATCCGCGGCATGA
This sequence comes from Actinomadura kijaniata NBRC 14229, assembly GCF_001552175.1. Lineage (GTDB taxonomy): Bacteria > Actinomycetota > Actinomycetes > Streptosporangiales > Streptosporangiaceae > Spirillospora > Spirillospora kijaniata. The sequence continues at coordinate 9,030 of NZ_BCQR01000210.1, read as the reverse complement.
CGGTCGGGCTGGACGTGGTGCGCTCGGACGTCTCCTACGACCTGTGCCTGGTCACCACGCACGCGTCCGTCGAGGAGCTGCGCGGCTACCAGGACCACCCCGCGCACCGGGAGGTGGCGTCCTGGCTGCGGCCCCGGCTGGCGGCCCGCGCGGTCGTCGACCACGAGGGCTGACCGGTGCTGTCGGCCGCGCTGGCCGGGCTGGCGGTGGCGCAGGCGGTCCTGGCCGGGCTGGCGCTGCGCCGCCGCGACCCGCTGCTCGCGGCGGTGGGCGCGGGGATCGCCTACGACTCGGCGGTCATCGGCCTCGGCGCGTCCCTCGGGGAGGGGGAGGCGCTGCGCGCGCTGAGCGTCGGGCGGTTCGTCGGGCACGCCGCGCTGACGCCGCTGCTGGTCGTGTGGGCGGCGCGCCTGGGGTCCCCCCGCCGGGTCCGGCGGGCCGCCTGGGGCGTGGCCGCCGCGCTGGTGCTCTACGGGCTGGTCACCGAGGTCGCGGGCCTGCGGCTGGAACCCCGGCACTACGCCGACACCCTGCGGCTCGCCCCGGCCGGATCGGGGCCCCCGATCCCGGCCCTGGTGGCGCTCGCGGTCGTGGGAGCGGCGGCCTGGCGGACCCGGCGGCGCGCGCTGCTGGCGGCCACGGCCGTGACGTTCGCGGCGTCGGGGGCGGCGGTCGCGGTCCCGCCCCTCGGCAACCTCGGCGAGGCCCTGCTGCTCGCCGCGATGGCGCTGACCCGGCGGCCTACGGCGGACCGCCACGACCGTCCACCCGAAGGTCCGCCGGACCGGCGCGGCGGACGTCGGCGAAGCGGGGCGCGCCCGGCTCCAGGGGGACGCGGGCGGCGGTCGCGGTGAAGCTGATGGCGTGGTACCAGCCGCACAGCATCAGCAGGTCGAGGAGCTCGGGCTCGGTGAAGGCGGCGGCGAGCCGGGCCCAGAGGGCGTCGTCGACGTCCGAGGTGTCGTGCAGGGCGTCCACCGCGCGGATCAGCAGCCGTTCGCGCTCGTCGGTCCAGCAGCCGTCGTCCGGGCCGCCGTGGGTGAGCGAGGAGATCTGCGGCGCGGTCAGCCCGGCGCGGTCGGCGAACACCAGCACGTGCACCCCCCACTCGTACTCGCAGCCGCAGCGGGCGCAGGTGCGGTCGATGACGATCTCCCGCTCCCGCAGCGACAGCGTCAGGTCCCGGCCCAGCTCGTAGCGGCCCCAGCCGCTCATCGCCCCGGCCATCGGCAGGTTGCGGACGAGGGTCCGGAACAGCGCGATCGGCGCGGTCCCGGCCGGCGTCATCCGCGCCAGCCGCTCCTCGACGTCGGTGGGGTGGGGCGGTTCGAGCGGGGTGATCCTCGGCATCACGGTCTCCCTCCGGGCCCGGACGGCCGGGCGTTTCGAAAAAAGAAACAGTGCCGGGAGGGTAACGTTTCGAAAAACGAAACACAAGGAGGGGCATGCCGAGGAATCCCCGTCCCGGGGTGCCGGTCCGCGGGTCGCGGACCGGACGCCCGATCATGGCGGCGCTGGACCTGCTGGGCCGCCGCTGGGCCCTGCGCCTGCTGTGGGAGCTGCACACCGGTCCCGTCGGGCCCCGCGCCCTGCTGTCCCGCTGCGAGGGCCTGTCGTCCAGTGTCCTGTACCAGCGCCTCGCCGAGCTGGGCGACGCCGGCCTCGTCGCGCGGACCGAGGCCGGATACGCCCTCACCGCCCTGGGCTCCGACCTGGTCCGGGCGCTGGGCCCCCTCGACGCCTGGTCCGAGCGGTGGTCCCGCGCCCTGGAGGACCCCGGCCCTCGGGAGGGGTAGACGGTGTCGCGAAAGCCCTGGCCCACGGCGCCCGCCCGGGGGACTCGCGCCTCACCAGGTCTTGGCGGGCGCGGCATCGCTCCGCGATCCGACCCGCGGACCCTCGCCTCCGGCCTCGGGTCCGCGGGTCAGGTGACGCGCTCGCGTGCGTGGCCGGGGCCGCTGCGGAACAGGGACCGGCCCCCGCTTCGCGGGAGGGTCAGGACGAGCCGGTGAGCGTCTGGGCGGTCCCCGCGTTCAGCAGGCCCTGGTAGTAGGCGCCGCCGGGGTAGTGGTCGGCGGTCCTGGTGCCGTCGAAGGCGTCACGCGCCCAGCCGACCGCCAGGGTCTGCAACGCCGCGACGTTCCTGGCCTGCGGGGTGCCGCACGCGACGGTGCCGGTGGTGTCGGTGCTGGCGCCCTCGGCGTCGGTGTGCGCGCCGGTCGTCAGCCGCACCCCCACGAACGGGCGGTGCAGCTGCGCCTGGACGGCGGCGGTGCCGGAGCCGTTGCTGTTGCAGGAGTAGCCGGGCGCGGAGATCGTGTGGATGGGCAGGGTCGTGTTGTCGAGGTGGTTGAGGGACGCGTCGGTGTTGTTGCCGACCAGGGACTTCACCGGGTCCAGCAGCACCACGCCGCGCACCGTCGGCCAGGCCGCCGGATAGGCCGAGCGGAGGCGCTGGGTCACGTACAGGGCGGCCTCGCCGCCCGCCGAGTGGCCGGAGAACACCTTGTTCCGCGGCAGCGTCAGGTCCGGGCGGCCCGCCGCGTTCCTGGCGCGCGCGAAGCTGCGGCCGAGCTTGTCGTCGGGATCGGACGCCTTGCCGAACAGGTCGGCCACGTTGTTGAGGAAGTCGGTGTTGTTGCCGAGGTTCTGCACCGTGCAGCCGTAGAGGTTGGCCGAGGGCAGCGTCGGGGCGAACACCACGTACCCGGCGGAGGCGTACTTCCCGGCGAGGTCGGCCATGTGGTCGTTGGCGCGGCCGAAGCCGTGCTGGAGCCAGACCAGCCCCCTGGGGGCGCCGCCGGGGAGGTACCAGTCGGCGCTCTGGCTGCGGACGGTGAACGCGCAGCGGATCTCGACCGTGGTCTCGATCCGGGTGACGGCGGCGTGGGCCGGGGCCGCCGCGAGGGGGGTGAGCAGAGCGGCGACGGCCGCTCCGGCGGTGAGACCTGACGCGAGAGGACGGGTCACGCGCATGTCGCCTCCGAGGGCAACGACTCCGTTTCCTCTAGGGAAACGAAGTTTCCAATATGATGGAGCTCATACAAGAACGCGCGCGGCCCCCGGTCAAGACGTTTCCAGAACGCTGTTCGGTAACGGTCGTGTCAGGAGGGATAGCCGCCCGCGGGCATCCCCGCGCCGCCCGGCCGGAACGCCGCCGGGGCGTGCACCGCGCAGGTCTGGACGTACTCGCGCAGCCCCTCCACCCCGTACTCGCGGCCGTGCCCGCTGCGCTTCACCCCGCCGAACGGCGCGCGCAGCGCCAGCCCCGTGCGGTTGTGCGTGTTGACGAACGCGAACCCGGCCTCGAACCGCCGCGCGAACGCGAACGCCCGCTCCTCGTCGGCCGACCACACCGACGCGCCCAGCCCGAGGTCCCCGGCGTTGGCGCGGGCCAGGGCCTCCGGCTCGGAGTCGTAGGCCAGCAGCGGCACCGTCGGCCCGAACTGCTCCCCGGCCACGACCGGGGCGTCGTCGTCCAGCCCGGTCAGCAGCGTCGGCCGCACGAAGTACCCGGCGTCCATCGCGGCCCGCACCGCGCCCAGCTCCGCCACGTCCGCGCCGCGCGCCGCCGCGTCGTCCACCAGCGCCCGCACCCGCGCGGCGGCGTCCGCCGAGACGACCGGGCCCACGGTCGTGCCCGCCTCCAGCGGGTCGCCGAGCACCAGCGTCCGCCGCGCCGCCGCCAGGTACGCCTCCCGGAAGTCGCCCAGCATCGCCCTCGGCACGTACAGGCGTTTGGCGGCCACGCAGACCTGGCCCGCCGTCGCGAACGACGCCATCACCAGGCGGTCCATCGCCGCGTCCGACAGGTCGGCGTCGTCCAGGAACACCGCCGCGTCGTTGCCGCCCAGCTCCGTCACCACCGGGGTGAGCGCGCGGGCGGCGGTCGCGCCGATGTCGCGGGCCGCCGCCGCGCCGCCGGTGAACGCGACCCGGTGGACGCGGGGGTGCCCGACCAGCGCCCGCCCGGTCTCCGCGCCGCCCTGCACGACCCGCGCCAGCGCCTCCGGGAACAGCGCGAGCACCGCCCGCACCGTCAGCGGCGCCAGCGGCGACGGCTTCACCACCACGGTGTTGCCCGCCGCCAGCGCCGCGCCCACCTTGAGCACGGTGAGGATCACCGGGGCGTTCCACGGGGTCACCGCCGCGACCACCCCGTAGGGCCGCCGCCGCAGCAGCAGCCGCCCGGCCGCGTCGTCGGTCTCGCGGTCGGCGAACGCGGCGGGCGCGTGCGCGGCGGCCCACCGCAGGTAGGCGGCCGAGAACCGGATCTCCCCCCGGCAGTCGGCCAGCGGCTTGCCGGTCTCGCGGGCCAGCAGCCCGGCCGGGCACGCCGCGTCGAGCGCGTCGGCGACCGCCGCCAGCACGGCGGCGCGTTCGGCGACGGGCCGCGCCGCCCAGCCGGGCTGGGCGGCCTCCACCGCGCGCACGGCCGCGTCCACCGCCCGCGCGTCGTCGACCGGGACCCGCCCGACCTCCTCGGCGACGCGCGCCGGGTTCTCCCGGACGATCCACGCGCTCACGCCGGGACGTCCCGCAGCGAGGCGATCATCGAGGTGCGCAGCAGGTGCGCGCGCAGCCGCGCGGGGTCGGCGGCCAGCGCCCGCAGGTCGTCGTGGCGGGCCGCCGGGTCGCGCAGCCGCTCCCAGTTGTCGTGGGTGATCCGCCGGACGTAGGTCAGCGCGACGGCGCGGCGCTCCTCGGCGGCCTGGTCCAGCAGCCGGTCGTCATGCCCCGCGGCGACGTCGGCCAGCGCGTCCGCCAGCAGCACCGCGTCGTGGATGCCGCTGTTCATGCCCATCCCGCCGAGGGGGTTGTTGACGTGCGCGGCGTCCCCGGCCAGCACCACGCGCCCGTGCCGGAACCGTGCGGCGACCCGCTGGTGGACGCGGTACAGGCTGGCGTGCGCGACGTCCCACTCCCTGTCCACGACCCCGCGCAGCCGTCCGGGCAGCCGCGCCGTCTCGTCGGCGTCGCCGGTGCCGTCCGCGGTGGGCAGCAGGACCCGCCAGTGGTCGGGCGTGTGCAGCAGCACCAGCCACTCGTCGGGGTCGAACAGGTAGTTCACCGGCGCGAGGCCGGGGATCAGCGCGGCCAGGTCCTCGCGGGTGGAGGCGACCAGGAACCGTTCGGGGTAGGTCATGCCCTCGAACGCGATCCCCAGGGACCGCCGCACCGCCGAGTGCGCGCCGTCCGCGCCGACCAGCCAGTCGCCGTGGACCCGCCGCCCGTCGGCGGTCACCGCCACCACGCCGTCGGCGTGGGGCAGCACCTTCCGCACCGGCGACCGGAACCGCACCTCCCCGCCCAGCGCCGCCAGGTGGTAGCGCAGGATCGGGGTGAGCCTGCTCTGCTCGCACTGCACCCGGAACGGGAAGGGGGTGTCGCCCGCCAGCACCGACAGGTCGAGCTCGGCGACGACCCCACCGCGCCGTTCCCGGTACTGGAACGTGCGCGCGACCAGGCCGCGGGCCATCAGCTCCTCCACCACCCCGAGATCGGCCAGCATCTCCAGGGTCGGCGGGTGGAACGTGGAGGCGCGCGACTCGGCCGCCAGCGCAGCCCCCGCCTCCAGCACCGTCACCTCCAGGCCCCGCCGCGCCAGCGCCAGGGCGGCGGTCAGCCCGACGGGTCCCGCGCCCGCCACCAGCACCCGCGTCACGACGGCTCCCGTGAGTACGGCTCCCGCGAGTGCAGGGCGAACCGGTTCTCGACCCCGACGACCCGCGCGCCGGTGAAGAACCGCAGCGTCTCCACCGTGCCCTCCTCACCGAGGCCCGACAGCCCCCACGCCGGACGCGGCGCGAACAGGTGGAGGCTCATCACGCTGGAGCCGTTCACCTTCACCTCGCCCGCCCTGATCCGCCGCGCCACGGCCAGCGCGGCGTCCTCGTCGGAGCCGACCACATAGCCCTCCAGGCCGTGGCCGGTGCCGTTGGCGAGCGCGACCGCCTCCTCGACCGTCGCGTACGGGTGCACGGTCGCGACCGGCCCGAAGATCTCCTCGGCCGCCCGTTCCGGGGGAACGCCGCGGACCAGGGCGGGGGACAGGTAGTTGCCCTCCTCGGGCACGGCGGTCGCCATGGTGATCCGCCCGCCGAGCGCGTCGCGCCGCGCGGCGACCAGCGCCCGGTGCCGGGAGTGGACCAGCGGCCCGAGGTCGGTGCCGTCGTCCAGCGGCGGCCCGGCCCGCAGCGCGCCGAGCCGCGCCTCCGCCGCCGCGTGGACCTCGTCGGCGAGCCCGGCGGGCACGACCAAGCGCCCGAGCGCGCGGCACCACTGCCCGTTGAGGGTGGTCAGCAGGTCCACGGCGGCCCGCGCCGCCCGGTCGGGGTCGGCGTCCGGCATCACGACCAGGGGGTTGTTGCCGCCCAGTTCGAGCTGGGCGGGCTTGAGCCCGGCGGCGCACGCCGCCGCCACCGCCGTGCCGCCCGCGGTCCCGCCGGTGAACGACACCGCGCGCACCCGGGGGTCGGCGGTGAGCCTCGCCCCGAGCCGGCCGTCGCCGTGCAGGAACTGGAACGTCCCGCGCGGCGCGCCCCGTTCGGCGAGCACCGCGTCCACCGTCTCGGCGAGAAGCTGCGTGCCGTAGGGGGCGTACTCGCTCGGCTTGAGGATCACCGGGCAGCCCGCGGCGAGGGCGCTGGCGACCTTGTGCGCGGCCATCGGCGCGGGCGCGTTCCACGGCACCAGGCACAGCGCCGGGCCCCAGGGCAGCCGCCGCACCTCCACGCCCGGACCGGGCCGCTCGGTCAGCGCCCCCGCCCGCAGCCGCCCGGCCGCCAGCCGGAACGAGCCCGACACGATCGCGCCGAGCGGCGCCGTCTGCCGGATCGGCACGCCGGTCGCCCGCGACTCCAGCTCCGCGATCGTTCCGGTCACCGCCTCCAGCGCGGCGGCGACGGCGTCGAGGACCTCGGCGCGTTCGGCGTCGGGCGTCTCGCCCCAGCGCGGGTCGGCCGCCGCGAGCGCCCGCTCGGCCCGCGCGCCGCCGGACACCGCGGCCGGACGCAGCTCCGCGCCGGTCGCGGGGTCCTCCAGCACCAGGTCCAGGACGCCGTCCACCGGCGCCCACTCGCCCGCGACCAGGTCGCGCGGCTCGGCGGGGATCACCGGGACACGCTCGCGAACAGCGCGTTCTCCCGGTCGGAAGTGATCATCTGGGCGGCCTCCAGCCGTCCCCGCTCGGCGGGGAACGTCATCACCAGGCCCATCGCCAGGTCGCGCAGCCCCCGCCCGATCACCCCGTCCATGGTGGCGGCGGAGGTGCCGCACGCCTTGAACGCGCCGACCGCCACCTGGAAGCACGCCTCGGCGATGTCGCCCTTGCCGATCCGCCACTGCCGGTACACCTCGCGCCGGGGCCGCAGCGGCGGCTCGGAGGTCTCCAGCTCCAGCTGGCGGCGCGCCCACAGGTAGGCGGTCTCCAGCCGCTCGGCCATCTCCCCGATGATTACCTGGTGCATGGGCGACGACGCGACGGGGCGGCCGGTGTCGGCGAAGGTCCCGCGGGTGAGCCGGTCCACGGCGAAGTCGTACACCGCCTGGGCCGCGCCGAGGTAGACCGCGGAGATCGCCAGCTGGTTGCCGACGAAGCTGCCCCGGCTCATCCGCAGCATCCGCACGAACGCGCCGGGCACCGTCAGCGCCTCGTCGGCCGGGACGAACACGTTCGTGAGCGTGACGCCGTGGTTGGCCGAGGCGCGCATGCCGAGGCCGTTCCACGGGTCGCGCGACCTCACCCCGTCGGCCTCGCGCGGCACCAGGAACAGCGCCAGCCCGTCGGCGTCGCCGGTGCCGTCGAGCCGGGCCGTCACCAGGTAGGCGTCGGCGACGCCGGTCGCGCACCCGAACGACTTGACGCCCTCCAGCACCCAGCCGCCGCCGGCGGGGCGGGCGCTGGTGGCGATGGCGATGTTGGCGCTGGAGCTCTTGACCTCCTCGCTGGCGAAGTTCGCCATCCACGTGCCGCCCGCCATCCGGGTCAGCACCTTCTCGGCGAACGCCCGCACCACCGGCGCCTCGTCCGCGTCGAACAGCCCCGCGTCCAGGGCCTCCAGCGGCAGCAGCCCGCGCGAGGCGCTGGTGTTGTGGAAGAAGAACGCCAGCGCCGTGGACGGGCAGGCGCCGCCCATCGCGTAGGTCGCGGCGGCCAGGTCGCGCAGCCCGCCGCCCAGGCCGCCGAACCGCTCCGGCACCACCAGCCCGAGCAGGCCCGCCTCCCGCAGCAGCGCCACGTGCGGGGAGGGGAACTCGGCGGCGGCGTCGGCGGACGCGGCGGCGGCGCGCAGCGCCGGGAGCACCGCCTCCACCCGCTCGGCCCGCGCGCGCTCGGCGTCGGTCATGGTCTCGACGAGACGTTCGCCCGTCAGGGTCATGGGGGGAGGTCCCTTCCTTGTCGCGGAGGCGTGCGGTGGGGGTGGGCTGCGGGGGCGAGGTCAGGACGCCATGCGGTAGGTGCGGCCCGGCAGGGGGCCGCCCCACACCGTCTCCAGCGCGGCGGCGGCCGCGACCAGCGCCGACCGGTCGACGGGGGTGCGCACCTCCAGGCGTTCGGCCAGGAACAGCACGTCCTCGGCGCACAGCCCGCCGTCCACGCCGCCCAGCGTCGCGTCGAAGTGCCGGACGCCGCTCTTCATCGCGGTCAGCGCGTTGGCCAGGCCGAGCCCGTACGCCTCGCGCAGCCGCGCCCGCAGCGGCACCGGCCGGGTCGCGGCGACCGCGTTCTGGAGCAGCCGCCGCACCCGCAGCGGGGACGCGGCGTCGGGGCCCTCGTCCAGGGCGATCTCGTCGCAGCCGAGCTCCAGCAGCCGTTCGACCGCCGCCAGCGCGGACGCCTCGCGCCCGGCCGCGAACGCGTCGGCGACCCGCCCGACCGTCCGCAGCCCGCGCCCGGCCGCCGCCGCGACGATCTCGGGCGCGTGGCGGTCGTCGTGGAACTCCACCGCGCCCGCCGCGCCGCGCGGCAGCGACCGCACCTGCGCGGGCCCGGAGACCAGCACCGATCCGCGCGGCCCGGGGTCCGGC
>NZ_BCQR01000209.1 GCF_001552175.1 Actinomadura kijaniata NBRC 14229 | reverse complement strand
GCACATCCGCACAGACCACTAGCAATATCGGGGGTCTACACAAACCCAACAACCCCAACCCCCGCTTTCGCCAAGCCTCCCCCACAAGCCCTAAACCCCCGGGGGTCTACACACCCCCACCAACCCCAGCCCCGCACCGGAACGCCTCAGTCGACAGCCAGCTCCCAACGGATCTCCGGCTCCCCCGCGTCCGCCAGAGCCTTGTTGACGGCGCTGAACGGCTTGGTGCCGAAGAACTTCTTCGCGCTGAGCGGGCTCGGGTGCGCCGACTCGTGGATCACATGCTGCTTACCGGTGATCAGGCGGGCCTTCTTGCGGGCGTAGGCGCCCCACAGCACGAACACCACGCGCTCCTCCTTGTCGTTGAGGGCGCGGATCGCGGCGTCGGTGAAGTCCTCCCAGCCCTTGTTCGCGTGCGAGCCCGCCTCGCCCGCGCGGACGGTCAGGACCGCGTTGAGGAGCAGTACGCCCTGGTCGGCCCACGGGGTCAGGTCGCCCGTCTTGGCCATGGGGACGTCGAGGTCGGAGGCGAGCTCCTTGTAGATGTTGCGCAGGGACGGCGGCAGCTTGACGCCCTCGCGGACGCTGAAGCTCAGGCCGTGGGCCTGGCCGGGGCCGTGGTAGGGGTCCTGGCCGAGGATCAGCACGCGGGCCTGGTCGAAGGGGCAGTGGCGGAACGCGTTGAACAGGTCCTCGCGCGGCGGGTAGACGGTCTGCTCCTCGTACTCCTTCGCCACGAACGCGCCCAGCGCCGCCACCTGGCTCGGGTCGAGGTGGGGTTCGAGCTTCTCGCGCCAGTCGGCGGGCAGCAGCTCCATCAGATCGAGGGACATGTTCAGAGCCTTCCGGAAACGTTGTTCGGTACCGAGAACCGGTATTGAGAACCCTAGTGCGCGGCGCTGACACGCCCGCGTCGAATCAGCGGAACGAACACGTCCCGACCCTAGGATCGGGACATATGCCCGACACCCCCCGATGGCGGCGTGCGTCCGCCGTGTTCGCGCTCGTCGTCCCCCTGGCGGGCTGCGGTGACCCCGGCCCGGTCACGTTGCAGGTCCTGGCGGCGTCCTCGCTGGCCGAGGTCGTCGCCGAGCTCGGCGACGCCTACCGGCACTCCCATCCCCGGGTGCGGGTCGAGACCGAGACCGGCGGGTCCCAGGAGATGGCCGACCGCGTGTCGGACCTGCGGCCCGGCGATGTGCTGGTCACCGCCGACGAGGCCGCGATGAACGAGGTCGACGAGCATCTGACCGGCCGCCGCCGGATCGTGGCGCACAACTCGCTCACCATCGCCGTGGCGCCGGGCAACCCCCGGGGCCTGCGGGGGCTGGCGGACCTGACCCGGCCGGGGCTGCGGATCACCGTCGGCGCGAGCGTCGTCCCGGTCGGCCGGTACGCGCGGCACGTGTTCGCCAAGGCCGGGCTGAACGTGCGGTGGACCGGTGAGGCGATCAGCGCGCGGGCCGTGCTGGACCGGGTCCGCAGCGGGCAGGCCGACGCGGGGCTGGTCTACATCACCGACATGCGGTCGGCGGGTGTGGCCGCCGACAGCGTGCCGATCCCCGCCGACCAGAACGTGACCGTCAACTATCCGGCCGCCGCGGTGAAGGACGGCGAGCACCGGGAGGAGGCCGAGGCGTTCGTGGCGTGGCTGGCCTCCGCCGAGGCGGGGCGGCTGTTCCACAAGCACGGCTTCGCGGCCCCCACCACCTCCCAGTAAGGCACCCCATCCCCACCCCCATCCCCACCTCCGTCCCCACCCCCACACCCACATCCCGGTGAAGTTTCGCCCGGCCACCCCCGGGAACCTCTTGATCTATTCCGGTCGGGAGGCCGTGGCGCTCTGCACACTGGGGAGATCATTCGTGCCGTCCAAGCCGGCGAAGCACGCCGACAACCGTCAGCCGGTGCCGCCTCGTGACCGTCCCGACCAGCCGTGGCGTGCCGAGGGCGTACCCGGCAGGCCCGGCGGGCCCGGCGGGCGCGACGGCGGCGGGTCGCGGCCCGGCGGTTTCCGGCCGAACCGCAACACCTACTTCTGGTTCCTGCTGCTGCTGGTGTTCGGGATGAGCTACGCGTCGATGCACGCCACCGACAAGCAGCACGTCGTCACGATCCCCTACACCGCGTTCACCGAGCAGGTCGCGGCGGGCAACGTCAAGGACGTCTACACGCGCGGCGACCGGATCGAGGGAGAGCTCAAGCAGAAGCAGCAGGTCCCGGGCCAGAAGGACCCGAAGGAGACCTACACCGAGTTCGAGACGCAGCGGCCCACCTTCGCCAACGACAAGATCTTCGAGCAGATGCTGGCCAAGGGCGTGGTGGTGGAGGCCCGCCCGGTCACCGAGGAACGCGGCCTGCTCGCCAACCTGCTGCTGTCGCTGCTGCCGGTACTGCTGTTCGTCGGGCTGTGGATCGCCGCGATGGTGTGGATCCAGCGGCGGATGGGCGGCGGCGGGGCGGGCGGGCTGATGGGAGGGTTCGGCCGGTCGCCCAAGCCGGTCGCGCCCGACGAGAAGCGCGCCACGTTCGCCGACGTCGCCGGGATCGACGAGGTCGAGGACGAGCTCAGCGAGATCGTCGACTTCCTGCGGGATCCCGGCAAGTACCAGCGGCTCGGCGCGCGGGTGCCGCGCGGCGTGCTGCTGACCGGCCCGCCCGGCACCGGCAAGACGCTGCTGGCGCGGGCGGTCGCGGGCGAGGCGGACGTGCCGTTCTACTCGGCGGCGGCGTCGGAGTTCATCGAGATGGTCGTCGGCGTCGGCGCGGCGCGCGTCCGGGAGCTGTTCACCGAGGCCCGCAAGACCGCCCCGTCGATCATCTTCATCGACGAGATCGACACGATCGGGCGGCAGCGCGGCTCGGGCGCGTCGATGGGCGGGCACGACGAGCGGGAGCAGACCCTCAACCAGATCCTCACCGAGATGGACGGGTTCTCCGGCTCCGAGGGCGTGGTGGTGGTCGCCGCGACGAACCGGCCGGACATCCTGGACCCGGCGCTGCTGCGGCCGGGCCGGTTCGACCGGCAGGTGGCGGTGTCCCCGCCCGACCTGAACGGCCGCGTCGCGATCCTGCGGGTCCACACCCGCCAGGTCCCGCTGGCCCCGGACGTGGACCTGACCGGGATCGCCAAGATCACTCCGGGGATGACCGGCGCGGAGCTGGCGAACCTGGTGAACGAGGCCGCGCTGCTGGCCGTCAGGCGCGGCAAGGACGCGGTGGACATGGAGGACGTCCGGTCGGCGCTGGAGAAGGTGCAGCTCGGCACGCGGCGTTCGCTGGTCATGCCGGAGGAGGAGCGCCGCCGCACCTCCTACCACGAGTCCGGGCACGCGCTGCTGGGCATGCTGCACCCGGGCGCCGACCCCGTCCGGAAGATCACCATCGTGCCGCACGGCCGGGCGCTCGGCGTCACCGTCTCCACCCCCGAGGGCGACCGGTACGCCTACGACTCCGAGTACCTGCGCGGCCGCATCATCGGGGCGCTGGGCGGGATGGCCGCCGAGGAGCTGGTGTTCGGGGTGGTCACCACCGGCGCGGAGAGCGACCTGGAGCAGGTCACCCGGATCGCGCGCGGGATGGTGGGCCGGTGGGGGATGTCCGAGCGGGTCGGGCCGCTGTCGGTGCTGCCGCCCGACGGCGCCGACCCGATGGCGCAGTACGCCTCGCAGGGCACGCTCGACGTGGTGGACGAGGAGGCCCGCCGCGTCGTCGAGGAGTGCTACGCCGAGGCGCTGCGGATGCTCCGCGACAACCGCGACAGGCTGGAGTCCCTCGCCACGACGCTGCTGGAGCGGGAGACGCTCGACGAGGAGGACGCCTACCGCGCCGCGGGGATCCCCCGGCGTCCCGACCTCGCGAAACAGTAGGACTCCGCCGGTCAGCAGGTCAGCAGGTCAGCAGGTCGGCAGGTCGGCAGGTCAGCCGGACAGCCGCGGCAGCCCGATGGGGTTGGGGAACGGCAGCTCGCCGGAGTCGATGACGGCCCGCGCCACCGGCCGCAGCGCCCCGAACAGCTCCGCGGGGTTCTCCACCACCCGGTAGGCGGGGGCGGCCAGCGCGTTCGTGCGGTCCTCGATCGCCTCCCGGAGCGCCCGTCCCTCGTCGGTGGCCTCGCCGTTCTCGTCGACCAGGCCGCGCCGCACGAGGTTCCCGGCGGCGGCGGCCCACTCCTCGTCGGACCAGCCCCGGCTGTCCTTGAGCCACTGCGCGGGGGTCCCCCGGACGGCGGCGGCGAGGATGTTGGACTCGGCCCCGCCGAGCCCCTCGGCCGTCAGGACCGCCACGTGCCCGTCGCCCCGGTGCTCGCGCAGCGAGGTGGCGTGCTGCCACAGCGCCTCCACCGGGTCGTCCGGCGGGGTGAGGTCCCGGTTGGCGGCGAACAGCGTCCGCCCCGTGGCGTCGGCGTCGGCCACGATCCGGGCCAGCAGCGGGTTGACCTGCTCGGCGACCTTCTCCACGTCGCCGTGCAGGCGGCGCAGCGCGGTCGCGGCGGCGGCCGACCGGGCCCGCAGGATCGCCTCGGGCGCGGCGAACGACCAGGCGTCCGGCACGGCCCGCCGGACCTTCGCCGGGTGGAACCCGTGGAACGTCGCCTCGATCACCCCCGGTCCCACCGGTCCGAGGGGCGCGCCCCGGCTCCCGAAGTACCCCATCCAGAACCCGCGCAGGCCCACCTCCTTGTTGGCCGCCGCGCACTCGGCGGAGAAGTAGGTCACCACGTGCACGGGCTCGACGACGGTCCACATCGACCGCGCGAAGGCATGATCATCCATGCTCGCATTCTCCCCCGCCGTCCCGCGTCCCGCCAGGGCCGGGCGCGGACGCGGGGAAGGGCGCGCGGCCGGTGGCCGCACGCCCTCAGCGCGATCCGAGGATCAGTGGCGGTAGTCTTCGGGGTTGGTGCGCTGGTCGTCGCGCATGTTCTCCATGCGGTCCTGGGCGCGGTCGCGCATGTCCTCGGTGCGGTCGCGGAACTCGCCGCCCGCGTCACGGGACTTGTCGGTGTCGCGCTCGGAGTCCTTGAGCCGGTCGGAGACGTTGCCGACGGAGTCCTTGGCCTTGCTCCGGGCGTCGCCGGCCTTGTCCTTGGCGTCGTCGAAGATGCCCATATGTCGTTTCCCCCTTGTGACATGGTGCGCAGCGCCGCGCACCAACAGGGCTCTACCCGGGGCCGGGCAATGCGATGGTCTTCCGTTCGCAATATCAGGACGAACGGGGAGGAAGCCTCGGAGTCGTCAGCCGGGGCCGGTCGGCCGGGTCGGGGCGGTGCGGCGGCTGGGCCGCCAGGCGTTCCAGGGCGACGTCGATGGCGCGTTCGAGCTGGGTGTCGCGGCCCGCGGCGTGGTCCTGCGGGGTGATGTCGACCTCGATGTCGGGGTCGGTGCCGTAGTTCTCCAGCTTCCAGCCGACGTCGTCGAAGGCGAACGAGAACTCCGGCTGCGTGGTGAGGGTCCGGTCGGCCAGCCGGTGGCGGGGCTGGATGCCGACGACGCCGCCCCAGGTGCGGCGGCCCACCAGCGGCCCGAGGCCCAGCACCTTGAACGCGTGGGCGAACACGTCGCCGTCGGAGCCGGTGCGCTCGTTGATCAGGCAGACCAGCGGGCCCGCCGGGGACTCGCGCAGGTAGGGCTCGGGCACGCCCCAGCGCGGGAAGTCGAAGCCGAGCCGGGGCCGGGCGAGCTTCTGCAGGACCAGGCCGGAGACGCGGCCGCCGCCGTTGAACCGCACGTCCACGATCAGCGCGTCGTGGTCGTACTCGGTGAGGAAGCCCCGGTGGAACTCGGCGAACCCGGCCGGGCCCATGTCGGGGACGTGCAGGTAGCCGACGCGGCCGCCGGTGCGTTCGTGGACGAGGGCGCGGTTGCGCCGCACCCAGTCGCGGTAGCGGCCGGGGCGTTCGTTCCGGACGGTGGGGACCGACACGGTGCGGACGGTGCCGCCGCGCCGCACGGTCAGCTGGACCTGCTGGCCGACCAGGTTGACCAGGTGCTCCTGGGGGCTGGCGATCCCGCGGCCGACCGGCTGGCCGTTCACCGCCAGGACGGTGTCGCCGACGCGCACGTCCACGCCCGGCCGGTTGAGCGGGGAGGTCGCCTCGGGGTCCCAGGGGTCGCCGTGCACGATGCCCGCGATCATGAACCGGCCCGACACCGGGTCCAGGGACCAGTCCACGCCGAGGTGCGCCATCGGGTAGACGGGCTGGGCCCGGTACGCGCCGCCGCTCTCGTAGGCGTGCGAGGTGCCCAGCTCGCCCTGCATCTCCCACAGCAGGTCGGAGAACTCGCTGCGGCTGCCGACCCGGTCCACCAGCGGCAGGTAGCGCTCGTAGACGCCGTTCCAGTCCAGGCCCGCCATGTCCTCGGCCCAGAAGTGCTCCAGTTGCAGCCGCCACGCCTCGCGGAACATCTGCCGCCACTCCCCCTGCGGCCAGATCGACACCTTGACGCGGGACAGGTCGATCCAGCCGGTGTCCTCGCCGGTCCGCTCGCCGGAGGACAGCGGCTCGTGGGCCGGGGCGACGCGCAGCCGGTCGCCGGACCGGTAGAGCAGGGTGACGCCGTCGCGGCCGATCTCGAAGTCGCTGATCTGCTCGACGAGCCGCGAGTAGCGCTGCCCGGTGAAGTCGTACACCAGCAGGGCGCTGCTGAGCAGCGGGTCGCCGCGCACCGCCTCGACCGGGTCGTAGGACAGCAGGGCCTTGTTCTCGCCCCGGACGCCCGCCACCCGGGCGTAGCGCGCCTCGGGCACCGGGAACGGCACGATGCGGCGTTCGATGCCCGCGAAGTCGATCTCGACGTTCCCGCCGTGGTCGCCGCGGGGGCGCGGTCCGGGCCCGAACGGGCAGGGCACGTCGGGGCGGAGCGCCACCGCGTACGGCAGCGTCCCCAGCGGGAACCCCAGGTCGAACTGGAGGGAGTCGTCGATCGGATTGAAGATCCGGGCCCCGATGAAGTACAGGTGGTCGCCGCCCGGGTCGAACGCGGGCCGCCGGTCCTTCAGCACCGGCAGGGCCAGCAGGTGCTTCTCGCGGGTCTCCACGCGGCACAGTTTGATCGCGGTGGTCTGCGGCGTTCCCGGATAGGTGTAGGCGAGCCAGCGGCCGTCCGGCGACCACGCCGGGTCCTCGATCGCCCCGAACGGCGACACGTCCACCCGCACCGCCGCCGAGCCGGGGTCGCCCGCGTCGACCAGCAGCAGCTCGCCCCGGTGGTTGGTGAGGGCGACCAGGTCGCAGACCGGGCAGACCACCAGCTCCCCGATCCGGCCGGTGTCGGCGTTGGCGAACGCGACCGGCGGCTCCTCCCCGTCGGCGGTGAGCCGGACCAGCCGCTCGCGGTCGGAGTCGTCGCTGGCCGCCGCGATGAGGTGCGCGCCATCGTTCAGCCAGGTCAGCAGCCGGTAGCGGACGCCCTGCCGGGCGCCGTGCTGGAGCACCGGCCCGGCCCAGCTGCCGAAGGTCAGCGCCTTGCCCCGCACGGTGAGGGCCAGCCCCTCGCCGTCCGGGGCGAGGGTGGCGGTGTCGAGGAAGGAGGCCGCGTCGACGAACCGGCGGGCCCGCTGCGAGCGGGCGCTGCCGAGCTGCACCTCCACCCGCCGCGCGGCCCCGTCCCCCGGGTCCAGCAGGAACAGGTCGCCGCCCGCGTGGTAGACCAGGCGCCGCCCGTCGGAGGCCAGGTTGCGCGCGTAGAACTCCCGGTGGTCGGTGTGCCGCCGCAGGCCGTCCCCGCCCGGGGTGCAGGAGTAGACGTTGCCGATGCCCTCGTGGTCCGACAGGAAGTAGATCCGGTCGCCGACCCAGCAGGGCGCGGCGAGGTTGCCGTTCAGCTCGACCAGGCGGCGGAACTCCCCCGTCCCCTCCGGGTCGATCCACAGCGTCCCGACGGTGCCGCCCCGGTACCGCTTCCAGCGGGCGGGGTCGGCGGTGTTGCGGCCGATGACGACGGCGCGTCCCGGCCCGTGGGTGACGGTCCGCGCGGGCCCGTACGGCAGCAGCACGGGCAGCACTAGGTCCTCGCCGTCGGGGTCGATCCGGTAGAGGTAGTCGTCGCGCGCGAACGGCCGCCCGACGTCGCTGGCGTACACGATCGCCCCGCCCGGGTCCCACCCCGACACCGCGCAGTGGGCCCCCTGGTAGGTCAGCCGGCGCGCGTCTCCCCCGGCCACCGGCAGGACGTAGACCTCCTTGGGCCCCTCGCCCTCCCCGACGAAGGCGATGCGCTCCCCGTCGGGGGAGATCCGCGGATAGGTGGCCTCGGCGACCCCGGCGGTGAGCCGCCAGGCCCGGCCGCCCTCGGCCGACACCAACCACAGATCGTCGTCGGACACGAAGACGATCAGCTCACCCATCACCGCTGGAAAACGGATGTAGCCCGGCATCACCGGTTACCTTCCGCACCACCGGCCCGGCTAGCGACGACCGAGGGTAAAGCTTTCACAGCTCCGACGGGAGCGGCATCGTCAGGGCGTCGGTGTGGGAGCGGAGGGCCTTCAGCACCGTCGGGTGGGGGCGGGCGTGGACGGTCGGGTAGTCGATCTCCCCCAGGGCCGGGTCCGGGCGCCGGGCCAGGCGGTCCTCGTCGGCCGAGAACTCGACGTTCACCTCGGCGTTGTTGCCCCTGGGGTCCAGGCGCACCCAGCGGTCGTCGATGAGGGCGGCGGCCAGCCCGTGCAGCACGAAGCCGTCGCCGTCGCGGAGGCGCTGGTAGCACAGGCCCGCCTGGATGCCGCCCGCGCGCAGCAGCGCCACGAACGCGTGCGACTTGGCGTAGCAGAAGCCGACCCGCTGCTCCAGCACGTCGGAGGCCCGCCAGGTCACCCGGCCGTCCCGGGCCTCCAGGCAGTGCCTCACCTCGTCGCGGACGTGCTCGAACGCCAGCCTCGCGAAGGTGACGTCGTCGCCGGTGCGCAGCCGCGCGGCGATCGACTGGACCACCGGGTGCTCCACGTCGATCGCCTCGTCCGCGCCCAGGTAGTCCCAGGGCTCGCCGTCGAACCCGGGCGCCGTCACAGGTCCAGCAGGGACTCGATGCCGACGGTCAGGCGGTCGGGCAGCTCGGCGACCCGGCGGACGCCCAGCAGCACGCCCGGCATGAACGACTCGCGGTTCATCGCGTCGTGCCGGATCGTGAACGTCTCGCCGTGCCCGCCCAGCAGCACCTCCTGGTGCGCGATCAGGCCGGACAGGCGCACCGCGTGCACCCGGACGCCGTCGACGTCCGCGCCGCGCGCGCCGGGCAGCTCGGAGGTGGTGGCGTCCGGCGAGGGGCCCACCCCGGCCTCGGCGCGGGCGGCGCCGATCAGCTCGGCGGTGCGGAAGGCGGTGCCGCTCGGCGCGTCGGCCTTGTTCGGGTGGTGCAGCTCGACGACCTCGACCGACTCGAAGAACGGGGCCGCCTTGCGCGCGAAGTGCATCATCAGCACCGCGCCGATGCCGAAGTTGGGGGCGATGAGCACGTTGCCCTTGGCCCCGGCGGCCTGCCAGGACCGCACGGTGTCCAGCCGGGACGGGTCGAAGCCCGTGGTGCCGACGACGGCGTGCAGGCCGTGCTCCACGCACCACCTGAGGTTGTCCATGACCACGTCGGGGTGGGTGAAGTCGACCACGACCTCGGCCGGCTCCAGCGCCTCCAGCGCGTCCCCCTGGTCGACGGTGGCGACCAGCTCCATGTCGTCGGCGCCCTCGACCGCCCGGCACACCTCGGCCCCCATCCGGCCGCGCGCGCCCAGCACCCCCACCTTGATCACTTTTGTCCTCCAAGGCTCGAACTCGCCGCCGAGCCTATCGCGGCCGCCCGGACCCGCCGCCCGGCGCGGGGCCCTCAGTCGTCCGAGACGAACAGGCTGAGCAGCCAGCTCACCACCGACACGATGACCGCTCCCCAGAGCGCGGGCCAGAACCACCGCACGTGGAACTCCAGCCCCAGCTTCCCCGACAGCCAGCCGGTCAGCGCCAGCAGGGCGGCGTTCACCACCAGCGCGAACAGGCCGAGCGTCAGCACGTACAGCGCGCAGCCGAGGAGCCGCACGAGCGGTTTGACGACCGCGTTGACGATGCCGAACACCGCCCCGACGGCCAGGAACGTCAGCGTCCGCTTCACCGCGTCGTCGCCGCCGACGTCGATGCCGTCGACCAGCGCGGTCGCCGTCCACAGCGCCACCGCCGTGATGACGACCCGGATGAGGATCTTCATGCCGGGGCTGTACCCGATCACCGGATCACCGTAACGAGAGCGCTACCATCCGTAGTTACCGCGGCCCGGCGCGGGGAAGGTAGCTCCCGGGGCGGGGAGGGCGGATGGGCGACAGGGGCGACGCGGCGCGCGGCTGGTCCCCCGGGCTGGTGGCGATGGTCGGCGCGGCCGCCGCCGTCGTGACGCTGGCGGGGCTGAAGGCGTCGGCGTCCATCGTGGGGCCGACCATGCTGGCGCTGCTGCTGACGATCGCGGTCAGTCCGCTGCGGGCCCGGCTGGAACGCCGCCGCGCCCCGTTCTGGCTGTGCGTGGCGGTCCCGCTGGTCACCGTGATCGTCATGCTGCTGGCGCTCGGCGCGGGCCTGGCGCTGTCGGCGGCGCAGCTGGCGACGCTGCTGCCGACCTACTCCGGCCAGTTCACCGACCTGCTGCACGGCGTCACCGGGGAGCTG
Source organism: Actinomadura kijaniata NBRC 14229 (assembly GCF_001552175.1). GTDB lineage: Bacteria > Actinomycetota > Actinomycetes > Streptosporangiales > Streptosporangiaceae > Spirillospora > Spirillospora kijaniata. The sequence continues at coordinate 7,896 of NZ_BCQR01000209.1, read as the reverse complement.
GCCGAGCACGGCATCGACCAGGCCAAGCTCCAGACCGCGCTGTCGAAGCTGGACCCCGGCCAGCTGTTCACGTTCGTCCAGAGCTTCCTCAACGGCCTGCTCAGCGCGTCCTCGGCGATCGTGCTGATCGTGCTGATGCTGGTCGGCATGTGCCTGGACGCCACCGGCACCGTGCGCACGCTGGAGCGGATCCGCCCCCAGCAGCCCGAACTGGTCGACGCGCTGCGCCGCTTCGCCCGCGACACCACCCGCTACCTGGTGGTCAGCACCGTGTTCGGGGCGATCGTGGCGGCGCTGGACGTGGTGGTGCTGTACGTCTTCGACGTGCCGGTGCCGCTGCTGTGGGGGCTGCTGGCGTTCCTCACCAACTACATCCCCAACATCGGCTTCGTGATCGGGCTGGCACCCCCGGCGCTGCTGGGGCTGCTGGAGGGCGGCTGGACCGCCATGGTGTGGATCATCGTCGCCTACTGCGTGATCAACTTCGTGCTGCAGTCGCTGGTCCAGCCCAAGTTCCTCGGCAACGCGGTCGGGCTGTCGTTCACCCTGGTGTCGCTGTCGCTGCTGCTGTGGGCGTGGGTGCTCGGACCGCTGGGGGCGATCCTGGCGGTGCCGCTCAGCTCGCTCACCAAGGCCCTGCTGGTCGATGCCGACCCGACCAAGAAGTGGATGACCGGGCTGCTCGGCCCCGCCGTCGACGGCCCCGACCCCCGGCCGGACCCCGACGTCCGGCCCGCCCGGAACTGACCGCCCGCGCCCCGTCTACAGGTCGAAGTCGTGCTCGCCGAACGGCCCGATCACCGTGAGGCTCTGCGGCCCGCCCAGCACGTCGGCGGCGACGGCGCGCACGTCGTCCAGGGTGACCGCGTCGATGCGGGCCAGGACCTCGTCCACCGACAGCAGCGCGTCATACACCAGCTCGCTGCGGCCCAGCCGGTTCATCCGCGACTCGGTGTCCTCCATGCCCAGCACGGTGCCGCCGCGCAGCTGGCCCTTGCCGCGCGCCAGCTCCTCCCCGGTCAGGCCGTGCTCGGCGACGCGGGCGACCTCCTCGCGGCAGATCGCCAGGACCTCGTCGGCCTTCTCCGGCTGGCACCCGGCGTACACGCCGAACAGGCCGGTGTCGGCGTACTGCGAGGTGTAGCTGTAGACCGAGTAGGCCAGGCCGCGCCGCTCGCGGATCTCCTGGAACAGCCGCGACGACATGCCGCCGCCCAGCACGGCGCTGAGCACGCCGAGCGCGAAGCGGCGCTCGTCGGTGCGGCGCAGGCCGGGGCCGCCCAGCACCAGGTGCGCCTGCTCGGTGTCCCGGCCGATCACGCGGGTGCGCGGGCCGAGGGGGACGGTCTCGCCGCCGATGCGGGGCGCGGCGGGCCGGGCGTCGCCGCCCAGCACGGCCGCGAACGCGCGTTCGGTCAGCGCCACGACCTCGTCGTGGTCGAGGTTCCCGGCGGCCGACACCACCAGGTTCGGCGGGACGTAGTGGTGGCGGTAGTAGCCGTGGATGCGGTCGCGCGACAGGGCGTTGATGGAGTCCTCGGTGCCCAGGATGGGACGGCCCAGCGGCGTGTCACCGAACAGCGCGGCGGCGAACTCCTCGTGGACCAGGTCGCCGGGCTCGTCCTCCTGCATGTGGATCTCTTCGAGGATCACGCCGCGTTCGGCCTCGACGTCCTCGGGCCGGTTCAGCGCGCCGGTGACCATGTCGGAGATGACGTCCACCGCCAGCGGCAGGTCGCGGTCCAGCACGCGGGCGTGGTAGCAGGTGTACTCCTTGGCGGTGAAGGCGTTGATGTCGCCGCCGACCGCCTCGACCTCCGCCGAGATCTCCATGGCGGTGCGCCGCGTGGTGCCCTTGAACAGCGAGTGCTCCAGGTAGTGGCTGGCGCCCGCGTCGGCGGGGTCCTCGTCGCGTGACCCGACCCCGGCCCAGATGCCGAACGCCGCCGACCGCACGGTCGGCATCGTCTCGGTGATGACGCGCAGGCCGCCGGGCAGCACCGTGCGGCGGACCACGCCCGCGCCGTCCGATCCGGGGTGGAGGGTGGAGGTGGTGCCGGGCTCCTGGGCCCGCGCCGGGAGGGTCACGTGTGCTCGCAATCGGTGGAAACGGGCCGACCGGCCCGCCCCCTGACGGGACGGACCGGTCGGTTCGGACGTGGGACCGGGGTCAGGAGTTGCGCTGTCCCGAGTCGTCGCCGGACCGGCGGGTGCGGCGGCGGCGCGGGGCGCGCTTCTCGCCGCCGTCGCGGGCCTCGGACCTGGCCTCGGCGCCGCCCTCGGCGGGGGCGTCGTCGCCGTCGGCCTCGGCCGGGGCGGCGTCGTCGCCCTCCTTGGCGGCGGACTCGCGCTCGACGACCTCGACCGGGACCAGCGACAGCTTGCCGCGCTGGTCGATCTCGGTCACCTCGACCTGGATCTTCTCGCCGACCTTGATGACGTCCTCGACGTTCTCGATCCGGGCGCCGCCGTGCAGCTTGCGGATCTGCGAGACGTGCAGCAGGCCGTCCTTGCCGGGCAGCAGCGACACGAACGCGCCGAACGTCGTGGTCTTGACGACGGTGCCCAGGTAGCGCTCGCCGACCTCGGGCATGTGCGGGTTGGCGATCGCGTTGATCGCCTGCCGCGCGGCCTCGGCGGACGGGCCGTCGGTCGCGCCGACGTAGATGGTGCCGTCGTCCTCGATCGTGATGTCGGCGCCGGTGTCGTCCTGGATCGAGTTGATCATCTTGCCCTTGGGGCCGATGACCTCGCCGATCTTGTCGACCGGGACCTTGATGGTGATGATCCGCGGCGCGAACGGGGACATGTCGGCCGGGCCCTCGATGGCCTCCTGCATGACGTCCAGGATCGCCAGGCGGGCGCCCTTGGCCTGCTTCAGCGCGGCGGCCAGCACCGAGGCGGGGATGCCGTCGAGCTTGGTGTCGAGCTGGAGCGCGGTGATCAGGTCGCGGGTGCCGGCGACCTTGAAGTCCATGTCGCCGAACGCGTCCTCGGCGCCGAGGATGTCGGTCAGGGTGACGTACTCGCCGCCCTCGTGGATCAGGCCCATCGCGATGCCGGCGACCATCTGCTTCAGCGGCACGCCCGCGTCCAGCAGCGACATGGTCGAGGCGCAGACCGAGCCCATGGAGGTGGAGCCGTTGGACCCGAGGGCCTCCGACACCTGGCGGATCGCGTAGGGGAACTCCTCGCGCGTCGGCAGCACCGGCAGCAGCGCCCGCTCGGCGAGCGCGCCGTGGCCGATCTCGCGGCGCTTCGGCGAACCCACCCGGCCGGTCTCACCGGTGGAGTACGGCGGGAAGTTGTAGTTGTGCATGTAGCGCTTGGTGCGCTCGGGGTTCAGCGTGTCGATCATCTGCTCCATGCGGAGCATGTTCAGCGTGGTGACGCCCAGGATCTGGGTCTCGCCGCGCTCGAACAGCGCCGAGCCGTGCACCCGCGGGATCACGCGGGCCTCGGCGTTGAGCTGGCGGATGTCCTTCACGCCGCGGCCGTCCATGCGGACGCCCTCGGCGACGATCCGCTCGCGGACCAGCTTCTTGGTCAGCGCGCGGAAGGCGGCCGAGACCTCCTTCTCGCGGCCCTCGAAGTCGGCGGCCAGCTTCTCGGCGGTGGCGGCCTTGATCTCGTCGAGACGGGTCTCGCGCTCCTGCTTGCCCGCGATCGTGAGGGCCTCGGCCAGCTCGGTGCGGGCGGCCGCGGTCACGGCCTCCAGCACGTCGTCGGTGTAGTCGAGGAAGATCGGGTACTCGGCGACCGGCTTGGCGGCCTCGGCGGCCAGCGCGCTCTGGGCGCGGCACAGCTCGGCGATGAACGGCTTGGCGGCCTCCAGGCCCTCGGCCACGGCCTCCTCGGTCGGGGCGGCGGCGCCCTCGGTGACCAGCTTGAGGGTGCCGACCGTGGACTCGGCCTCCACCATCATGATCGCGACGTCGCCGTCCTCCAGGGCGCGGCCGGCGACGACCATGTCGAAGGTGGCGCGCTCCAGCTCGGAGTGGCGCGGGAACGCGACCCACTGGCCGTCGATCAGCGCGACGCGCACGCCGCCGATCGGACCGGAGAACGGCAGGCCCGCCAGCTGGGTGGACATCGACGCGGCGTTGATGGCGACGACGTCGTACAGGTCGTCGGGGTGCAGCGACATGATGGTGCCGACGACCTGGATCTCGTTGCGCAGGCCCTTGGTGAACGAGGGGCGCAGCGGACGGTCGATCAGGCGGCAGGTGAGGATGGCGTCCTCGGAGGGGCGGCCCTCGCGGCGGAAGAACGAGCCGGGGATGCGCCCGGCGGCGTACATCCGCTCCTCGATGTCGACGGTCAGCGGGAAGAAGTCCAGGTTGTCCTTGGGCTTCTTGGACGCGGTGGTCGCCGACAGGACCATGGTCTCGTCGTCGAGGTAGGCGACGGCGGAACCGGCCGCCTGCCGGGCCAGGCGGCCCGTCTCGAAGCGGATGGTACGGGTGCCGAAGGACCCGTTGTCGATCACGGCTTCGGTGCTCAGGGCACCGTCGATGCGCGGAGCATCGGTCACGAAAACCTCCAGGTTTTTCGGGTTGTCCGCCTCCGTGGTCGTTACCCGTCCTGAGGTCGCGCAGTGCCGGTCTTCGATCGAAGCGCCCGGATCGCCGATGGATCCGGAGGCCACTACCGAGGACCGGCCGCACCGACGGTGTCCACGGAGGCTCTGTGTTCATTTATACGGCCCCGAGGGGCACAAAGAGAGGGAGCGGCTCGCATGAGCCGCTCCCTCGCCGTGCTAGCGACGCAGACCGAGGCGCTCGATCAGCTGCCGGTAGCGGTTGATGTCCTTGTTCTGCAGGTACTTCAGGAGCCGGCGGCGACGGCCGACCAGCAGCAGCAGACCACGACGGCTGTGGTGGTCGTGCTTGTGCTCCTTCAGGTGCTCCGTCAGGTCGTTGATCCGACGGGTCAGCAGCGCGACCTGGACCTCCGGGGATCCGGTGTCACCCTCAGTGGTCGCGTACTCAGCGATGATCTTGTTCTTGGTGGCGGTGTCGAGCGACACGTGGCTCCTTCAGTGAGATCGTCACCCGCAGATCCCGGTCGAACACACGGGTCCGCATGGTGCGTGTGAGGAAAGAGGCCGGCCGCATGAGGGTGCAGCCGACCGCACCGGGGCTCTTCCCGGCGATTCTTCACCGTACCATGCCGGAAAGACCCCTGGTCACAGAGTGAAACGCCCTGTTGTCACCAGGTATAACACCGGTGGCCCGGTGGTCATTCCCGCGCGTCGTGGAAGGCTCCTTCCCCACCCGACGGGATCTCACACCTGACCGGGGCGCGGATTTGCGGGCGGGATCCCCGCGAGGTCGGCCCTCCGAGGTCAGCCCTCCGAGGTCAGCTCGCGCGCCCGGTCCACGTCGCGGTGCATCTCCTCGACCAGCGCCTCGATCGAGTCGAACTTGAGGGTGTCGCGGATGCGGGCCGTGAAGTCGACCGCCATGTGCTCGCCGTACAGGTCCAGGTCCGTGCGGTCCAGCGCGTACGCCTCGACGGTGCGCTCGCCCGCGCCCTCGAACGTCGGGTTGGTGCCGATCGAGATCGCGGTGGGCCAGCGGAACGCCGGGTAGCGGTCGGAGTCGCAGACCAGCCAGCCCGCGTAGACGCCGTCGGCGGGGATGGCGGTGTGGGGCTGGGTCTCCAGGTTCGCGGTCGGGAAGCCCAGCGCGCGGCCGCGCTGGTGGCCGCGGACCACGACGCCCTCGACGCGGTGCGGACGGCCCAGGGCGTGGGCGGCCGACGCCACGTCGCCCGTCTCCAGCCTGCCGCGGATGAGGGTGGAGGAGATGGTGTCGCCGTTGGCGACCAGGGGGACGCCCTCGGCGGTGAAGTCGTACTTGGCGCCGAGCTCCTTCAGCAGCGCCACGTCGCCCTTGGCCCGGTGCCCGAAGCGGAAGTCCTCGCCGACGATGACGTGCGCGGCGTGCAGGCGTTCCACGAGGACCTGGCGGACGAAGTCGTCCGGCGGCGTCCGCGACAGCTCCAGGGTGAACGGCACCACCGCGACGGCGTCGGCGCCCAGCCGCTCCAGCAGCTCGATGCGGCGGCGGGTGGTGGTCAGCAGCGGCGGGTGGGTGCCGGGGCGGACCACCTCGTCGGGGTGCGGGTCGAAGGTGATGACCACCGACCGCATGCCGCGTTCGGCCGCCTGCGCGCAGGCGTCGGCGACGATCCGCTGGTGTCCGCGGTGCACCCCGTCGAACACGCCGATGGTGACGACCGACCTGCCCCAGTCGGCGGGAACCTCGTCGAGGCCATGCCAGCGCCGCACCATGCTCTCCCTGTGTAGGAACTGCCTGCTCGGGTTCTGCTCGCCCTCAAGGGTGCCATGCCGCGCCGGATGGGGTGACCGAGGGGCCGTCCCGTCCGGCGGTGCCGCACCGCGTAGTTTACTCGCCGGTAGCCCCCGGGTCCGTGCCGGACGGGCGGGCACGGGCACCTTCGGAGCGCGGGTAGCGTCGGCGGGGTGACCCTCCCGACCACGACCGGAACGCGGGGTGACGAGCTCCCCGCCGGACGCGCCCGTCCCCCGTCTCCCTCCCGTGGCCGCCGCGGCACCGTGATCGCCGTGGTGGCGGTCGCGCTGGCGCTCCTGCTGGCCGGGCACCGGCTGGTGCCCGGCGCGGCGGGGACGCTGCTCGACACCGCGCTGCCCTGGCTGGGAGCCGGCGTCCCGATGCTGCTGGCGGCCGCCGCGCTGCGGCGGTCGGGGCGCGGCGCGGCGGCGGTGGCGCTGCCCGCCGCCGTCTGGACCGCCATGTTCGGCACCGCGCTGGCGCCCTCCTCCGGCGGTTCCCGCGACCTGCGCGCGGTCAGCCAGAACATGTACGCGGGCAATCCCTCCCCGGCCGCGACCATCTCCCGGCTGCTCGACACCAGGGCCGACCTGCTGGCGTTGCAGGAGATGCCGGGCGGGCGCCACCCCGGATCCCTCGACGGGACCTACCCGCACCACGTGGTGAAGGGCACCGTCGGGCTGTGGAGCCGTTTCCCGCTGCGCGACGCCCGGGTGGTGCCGCTCGGCCTGGGCTGGCCGCGCGCGCTGCGCGCCACGGTGCGCACCGGGCGCGGCGATCTGACCGTGATCGTCGCGCATCTCGGCTCGGCCCGCCCCGGCCGGACCGCCGAACGCGACATGACCATGGACCGGCTGGCCGACGCCGTCCGCGCCGAGGGCGCCGCCGGGCGCCTGCTCGTGCTGGGCGACCTCAACACCGCCACCACCGACCGCAAGCTCGGCGCGCTGGTGCCGCCGCTGCGGGAGGCGCAGGGCGACGCCGGCCGCGGTTTCGGCTTCACCTGGCCCGCGTCGTTCCCGCTGACCCGCCCCGACCACATCCTGTACCGGGGCGTGCGGCCGGTGCGGGCGAGCACGGTGGACACCCCGGGCAGCGACCACCGGGCCGTCCAGGCCGACTTCGCCCTCTGACGCCACGACGTGCGAAGATCGACGCCGCCATGCCCCAGCACCCGCCCGCACGCCCCCTGCCGCGCCTGGCCCGCGCGGTGGTCTTCGCCACGGTCTGCCTGACCCTGACCACCGCCGGACACGCCTACGCGGCGGGCTCCGCCGTGCCCGCCGGGACGGTGGGGCTGGGGTTCGCGCTGGTCACGGCGTTCTCGGCGCTGCTGGCGGGAACCGAACGGTCCTTCGCGACGATCCTGGGCGCCCTGCTGGGCGCGCAGTTCGGGCTGCACGTGCTGTTCACGCGGGCGTCCGCGGGCGCCGTCCACCACGCGGGGGCAGGCCTCGCCGAACGCCCGGCCCACGACGGCCCGGCGATGACGCTGGCCCACCTGCTGGCGGCGCTGGCCGCGGCGTGGTGGCTGCGGCGCGGCGAGGCCGCGCTGTGGTCGCTGGCGCGCCGGATC
>NZ_BCQR01000208.1 GCF_001552175.1 Actinomadura kijaniata NBRC 14229 | reverse complement strand
CCGGCGCTCGCCCTCACGCCCGAGCCGGTGGCGCGCGGCGTCCGGCGGCTCCTCGGCGGCGACCGCGCCTACCGGCAGCGGTTCGGCACGCGGGGCCGCCACGACCGGGACGTCCTGGCGCAGGCCGCGACGCGCGAGGGCGGTCCGCGATGAAACCCGACCACGAGGTCGTCATCGTCGGCGCCGGGTTCTCGGGACTGTGCGTCGGCATCCGGTTGCGGCGCGCGGGCATGCGGGACTTCGTCATCCTGGACGCGGCCCCCGGCGTCGGCGGCGTCTGGCACCACAACACCTATCCGGGCGTCGCCGTGGACATCCCGTCGGCGACCTACTGCTACTCGTTCGAGCCCAACCCGCGCTGGTCGCGCGCGTTCGCGCCCGGCGCGGAGGTGCGCGCCTACGCCGAGCACTGCGCCGACAAGTACCGGCTCCGCCCGCACCTGCGGCTGAACACCAGGGTCGAGCGCGCCGGGTTCGACGAGACCGCCGACCTCTGGCGCGTCCGCACGGGCGCCGGCGAGGTCACCGCGCGGTTCCTGGTGTGCGCGGTGGGCCCGCTCGACCAGCCCAAGGACCCCGACATCCCCGGCCTGGACGGCTTCGCCGGGAAGGTCGTCCACACGGCGCGCTGGGACCACGGCCACGACCTGACCGGCGAGCGCGTCGCCGTCATCGGCACCGGGGCGTCCGGCCTCCAGGTCATCCCCGAGATCGCCGGACGCGCCGCGCGCCTGCACGTCTACCAGCGCACCCCGATCTGGGTGTTCCCGAAGGCCGACTTCGCGATCCCGCGGGGCGTGCGGCGCGCGTTCGGGCTTTTCCCGCCGCTACAACGGCTGGTCCGCCTGGTCACCACGGCCGCCTCCGAGGTCGTCATGGTGCTGGGCATCGTGCACTACAGCAAGGTGCCGTTCCTGGTCCGCGCGGCCGAGGCGGTCTGCCGCGCGCACCTGCGCCGCCAGGTCCCCGACCGCGCGCTGCGCCGCAGGCTGACGCCGTCGTACGGGTTCGGGTGCAAGCGGCCCTCGTTCTCCAACCGCTACCTGCCCACCTTCACGCGGGACGACGTCGAGCTGGTCACCGACCCGATCGAGAAGATCACCCCGCGCGGGATCGTCACCGCCGACGGCGTCGAACGCGAGATCGACACCCTCGTCCTCGCCACCGGCTTCAGGATCCTGGAGCCGGGCGCGACGCCGCCGTTCCCGGTCGTCGGCCCGGGCGGCGTCGAGCTCGGCGCGTTCTGGGACCGCGAGCGCTACCAGAGCTACGAGGGGCTCGCCGTCCCGCAGATGCCCAACTTCTGGCTCATGAACGGCCCCTACACCGTCACCGGCGCGTCCTGGTTCTCCATCATCGAGGCCGGGACCACCCACATCGTGCGGTGCCTCGCGGAGGCGCGCCGCCGCCGCGCCGTCCGCGTCGTCGTGCGGCAGGGCCCGCACGACGCGTTCACCGCCGACATGCGCCGCCGCATGAAGGGCACCATCCTCGGCCAGCCGAGCTGCGCGGGGTCGCGTTCCTACTACTTCGACCGGCACGGCGACTCGCCCTACGTGCGCCCGCAGTCGGGCTTCCACGTGTGGCGGCGGTCCCGCACCTTCGACCTGGACGACTACGCCTACACGCCCGGAGGGCGGTCATGAGCTCCGGCCGCCGTCTGGAACACTACGAACCCACCGTCTGAAAGGACCCACTTATGCCCCTTCTCCGCACCGGCGGCCTCCTCCTCGCCGCGACCGGCGCCGCCCACTTCGTCGCGCCCAAGATGTTCGAGTCGATCTCCAAGGCGGGGTTCCCGGACGACACCGAGACCTGGATCAAGCGCAACGGCGCGACCGAACTGGCCCTCGGCCTCGCCATGACCTTCGGCAGGACCCGCAAGGCCGCCCTGGTCGGGACGGGCCTCTACACCGCGTGGCTGGGCGCGCGCGTCGCCTACCAACGCCAGAACGCCGCCTGACCCCCCGCGGCCGGCCCGGTGCGCCGGGGTCCGCGACGGGCCCCGGCGTCACTGGCTCTTGCGGCCCTCCCACCAGCTCGACAGGGCGCGGCGCAGCGGGGCGTGGTGCTCGTCGTCCACGATCTGCACGTCGCCCATGACGGCGTGGGCGCGGACGCGGACCACGGGAACGCGCGCGCCCGGCCGGGGCTCGCGCACCCGGACCCGCCGGTCCCCCATGACCGCGTAACCGGTCAGCTCGACCGCCACCCCGTCGGGCACGATGACCTTCACATCGCCCATCACCGAGGTGGCGACCACCGACACCTCGCCGGTCGGCACCTGGGCGCCGCGCAGGTCCAGGACCACGTCGCCCATCACCGCCAGCACCTCCAGCTCCTGGTCGACGCGGCCGGACAGGCGTTCGCGCACGTCGCCCATGATCGAGGTGAAGCGGCGGCGGATCTGCGGCGGCGCGGGCGTCGCGCCGGGCGCGCCGAGCGCGGGCAGGTCCGCCACCACCCCCTCCAGATCGCCGCGCGTGACGGCCAGGTAGGCGGCCTCGGTCCGCTCGGTGAGCTCCTCGAACGTCAGCCGGCCCTCCACCGAGGCGACCCGCAGCCGTTCCACCACCGCCTCACGCTCGGCGTCGGAGGCGCGCACGGACGCGGCGGGCGGCCGGGGCGGACGGACGGGGTCCGGCGGCGGGACGGGAACCGATGGCCGCCCTTGCTGCGGGGTGGGCTGACTCATGATTCCGAAACTATGCCCCACCTTCCTTGCGGCAATCCACCGTGCGGACGAGATCCTGCCTCCCCTTCAGGAGGAGGGCGGCGCCGCGCCCGGGGTGTTGCGGCCAAGGAATGAACTGCGGTTCAATCCTTGCATGGCCTACCGCAGGACCCCCGGCGTGCAGGCGCGGCTGACCGCCTCCCGGGACCGGATCGTCGCCGCCGCCCTGGAGATCGTCGCCGAGGGCGGCTACCGGGCCTGCTCGGTCGCCGCCGTCGCCGACCGCGCCGGGGTCGCCACCGGCAGCGTCTACCAGCACTTCCGCGGGAAGGCCGCGCTGATGGCCGAGGTGTTCCGGACGGCCTCGGGGCGCGAGGTGGACGCCGTCGCCCGCGCCGCCGCGCTGGAGGACACCGCGCGCGAGGCCGTCGCCGCGACGGTCGAGACGTTCGCGGGCCGGGCCCTGCGCGCCCCGCGCCTGGCGTACGCGCTGCTGGCCGAGCCCGTCGACCCGGCCGTGGAGGCCGAGCGCCTGGTGTTCCGCCGCGCCTACGCCGAGGTGATCGCCGCGTTCGTCGCCGACGGCGTCGCCTCCGGCGAGCTGCCCCCGCAGGACCCCCGCCTCAGCGCGACCGCCCTGGTCGGCGCGATCGGGGAGGCCCTCGTCGCGCCCCTCGCCGAGGGCCGCCTCGCGCCCGGCGCCCTCCCGGACCTCATCCGCTTCGCCCACCGAGCCCTCGGAGTAGCCCCGTGACGACCCACGAAGTGTTCAACCAGGTCCCCCCGCTGGAGGGCCACGACGTCGCCGACGACGCCGCGCTGCTGGACGGCCTCGACCGCGAGGGCGCGGGCTGGGCCGCCGCCGAGGTCCACGAGCTGGGCCGCCTGGCGGGCACCGCGCGGGCGCAGGAGTGGGGCCGCCTCGCCAACGAGTACCCGCCGGTCCTGCGCACCCACGACCGCCGCGGCCACCGCGTCGACGAGGTCGAGTTCCACCCGGCCTGGCACGAGCTGATGACCGTCGCCGTCACCCACGGCCTGCACGGCGCGCCCTGGGCCGACGCCCGCGAGGGCGCGCACGTCGCGCGCGCCGCCAAGTTCTACGCCTGGCGCGTGGACGCGGGCCACGGCTGCCCGGTCTCGATGACGTACGCGGCCGTCCCCGCGCTCCGCCAGGCCCCCGAGCTGGCCGCGCGGTACGAGCCCCTGCTCACCAGGAGCGAGTACGACTTCGGCCTGCGCGCCCCGCTCACCAAGAACGCGCTGCTGGCGGGCATGTCGATGACCGAGAAGCAGGGCGGCTCCGACGTCCGCGCCAACACCACCGAGGCCACCCCGCGGCCCGACGGCACCTACCGCCTGGTCGGCCACAAGTGGTTCACCAGCGCGCCGATGTGCGACGTCTTCCTCACCCTCGCCCAGGCCCCCGGCGGCCTGACCTGCTTCCTGGTCCCCCGCGTCCTGCCGGACGGCGCCCTCAACCCGCTGCGCCTGATGCGGCTGAAGGACAAGCTGGGCAACAGGTCCAACGCCTCCTCCGAGGTCGAGTACGAGAACGCCGTCGCCTGGCGCGTCGGCGACGAGGGCCGCGGCGTCCGCACCATCATCGAGATGGTCAACATGACCCGCCTGGACTGCGTGATCGGCGCGGCCGCCGGGATGCGGCACGGCGTCACCACCGCCGCCCACCACGCCGCGCACCGCTCGGCGTTCGGGAGGTACCTGATCGACCAGCCCCTGATGCGCAACGTCCTGGCGGACCTGGCGGTCGAGTCCGAGGCCGCGACGACGCTGATGATGCGCCTGGCCGGCGCGACCGACCGCTCGGTCCGGGGCGACGAGGGCGAGACGGCGTTCAAGCGCCTGGCCCTGGCCGTCAGCAAGTACTGGGTCTGCAAGCGCTGGCCCGCCCACGCCGCCGAGTCCCTGGAGTGCCTGGGCGGCAACGGCTACGTCGAGGAGTCGGGCATGCCCCGCCTGTTCCGCGAGTCGCCCCTGAACTCCATCTGGGAGGGCTCGGGCAACGTCGCCGCCCTCGACATCCTGCGGGCCATCGTGAAGAACCCCCGGACCATCGAGGTGTTCTTCGACGAGGTGGAGCGCGCCGCGGGCGCCGACGCGCGGCTGGACGCGGCCGTCCGCGAGGCCAAGGACTCCCTCACCGACCTCGCCACCGCCGAACTGCGCGCCCGCCGCATCGCCGAACGGCTGGCCCTCGTCCTCCAGGGGTCCCTGCTGGTCAGGCACGGCCACCCGGCCGTCGCCGACGCGTTCTGCGCCACCCGCCTGACCGGCGACCAGGGCGGCGCCTACGGCACCCTCCCACCCGGCCTGGACCTGACCCCCATCATCGAACGCGCCACCCCGAAAACCTCCTGACCCCGCCGTCGGGGCTCGCCGGCCGGCCCTTCGTCAGGTCCGGGCCACGAGATCCAGTTCCGCCCGCGCGTCCGCGGCACCGGCGGTGTGGCCGGACGAGCGGATCTTCGCCAGGGCGCGGTTCAGGTGGTGTCTGGCGGTCTCGCGGTCGCCGCGGAGGCGGGCCGCCCGCCCCAGGCCGATCTCGGCGTGGATCTCGCCGCGGCTGTACGCGCGTTCGGCCGAGATGGACAGCGCGCGCTCGTACAGCTCCGTCGCCCGCCGGGTGTGCCCGCCGGACAGGGCGGTCCGGCCGAGCCAGGTCAGCGCCTCGACCGCCTCGGTCCACAGGCCGAGTTCCTCGGCCACCAGCAGGCCCTCCCGGTGGAGGCGCTCCGCCCGCGCGCGGTCGCCGTCGACCTCGGCCACCAGCGCCAGCGCCCGGGTGGCGCGGAGTCGGCCCCAGCGATCTCCGATCTCCTGGAACAGCGCGGCGCCCAGTTCCGCGTGCGGCCCGCCCCTGCCGGGGGCGTGGCCGGCGCGCTCGACCAGCGCCGCGGCCTCGCCCCAGCGGTCGCGGGCGGCGCGGGCGCCGGTCAGGCACGCCTCCACCAGGCACCGTCCCTCCAGGTGGCGGCCGTGGCCGGTCAGGCCGGTGCCCACGAACCACTGCAACCGGGCCCGCAGCACCGGATCGTCGAGACCGGCGGTCGGGTCCTGGCCGGTCCGGACCTCCGTCGCCCCGGCCGGTGAGGTGCGCAGTTCCATCCCGGTCAGCCAGGCCCGCGCCGCCAGGCGCGCGGCCGGGGCGGCCGGGCCGTCGGCGGCCAGCGCCGCCTGGATCGACCTGCGGGCCTCGGTGAGCCGGCCGCGCAGGAACCAGTACCAGGCCAGCGCGTTCACCAGGCGCAGCGCGTGCCCGGCGTCGCGCTCGGCGACCGCGAGGTCGAGGGCCCGGCGCAGGTTGACCGTCTCCGCGTCCAGGTGCTCCAGGCGGTGTCGCTGGTCCGGGCCGCGCAGCCGGTCGTCCGCGTCTTCGGCCAGCGCGGTGTAGCACCGGACGAACGCCGCCCGGACGGCGGCCTCCTCCCCCGCCTCCGCGAGCCGTTCGGCGCCGTAGGCGGCCACCGATTCGAGCAGGCGGAACCGTTCCGCCTCACGGACCACCAGCGATCGGTCCACCAGCCGGGCCAGCAGGTCGGGCACCCGCCCGGCGGGCAGGTCCGGACCGGCGCAGACGGCCTCGGCGGACGCCAGGGTGCAGCCGTCGGCGTGCACGGCCAGCCGCCGCAGCACGGTCCGCTCGTCCGCGGTCAGCAGCTCCCAGCTCCAGTCGAGCATGCGCCTCAGCGTCCGCTGCCGGGCGGGCAGCCCGCGCGCGTGCACCTCGGGCAGGGTGAACCGGTCGTCCAGGCAGGCGGCGAGCTGCTCGGGGCTCAGCGTCCGCAGCCGGGGGGCCACGAGTTCCAGCGCCAGCGGGATGCCGTCCAGCCGGCGGCAGATCGCGGAGACGGCCGGCGCGTTGTCCGCGTCGAGGGCGAAGCCGGGCACCGCGGCCGCCGCCCGCTCCACGAACAGCTCGACGGCGCTGGAGCGGGCGACCACCGCCGGATCGGCGTGCTCCGGCAACGCCAGCGGCGGCACCGGGTGCACCACCTCGCCGGGGATGCCGAGGGCCTCCTGGCTGGTGACCAGCAGGTGCGCGCCGGGCACCGCCGACAGCACCGTCCCGGCCAGCGCGGCGACCGCCTCGACCACGTGCTCGCAGTTGTCCAGCAGGAGCAGCAGGCGCTTGTCGGCCACCGCCTGACCGAGCCAGTTCACCAGGTCGTCCAGGTCCGGCTCCGTCGCCGCGGTGTCGCACAGTCCCAGCGTCGTGATGATCCGTTCGGCGATGTCGTCGGGGGTCGAGGCGGCGCTCAGGCCGGACAGCTCGACCAGCCACACCCCGTCGGCGAACCGCTCGGCGATGTCGCGCGCCGCGGCTATCGCCAGCCGTGTCTTCCCGACCCCGCCGAGACCGGTGAGCGTGACCAGCCGGGTGGTGGAACCCGGACCCAGCCGTGCCCGCACCTGGCCGACCGCCTCCCGCCGGCCGATCAACGCGGTCAGCGGTGCGGGCAGGTTGGTGCGGCGGCGCGGTCGCCCGGCGGCGGCGGGCGGGGCCAGGTGCGGCTCCTGGCGCAGGATCGCCTCGTGCAGCGCGGAGACCGCCGGTCCGGGCGAGGCCCCCAGCTCCTCGGCCAGCTGCCGCCGCAGCTCCTGGAAGCTCCGCAACGCCTCGCCCTGCCGCCCGGCCTGGTACAGCGCGCGCATGTGGGCCATGCGCAGCCGTTCGCGGAGCGGGTGCCGTGCCACCAGCTCGCCCAGCTCGGCGGCGAGCGCCGTGTGCTCGCCCAGCACCAGCCGCACCTCGGCCTGGTCCTCCAGGACCGACAGCCGCAGTTCCTCCAGCCGGGTGATCTCACCGCGGGCGAACGGCGACTCGGCGACGTCGGCGTAGGCCGGGCCCCGCCACAGCGCGAGCGCGTCGGCGAACAGGTCGCCTTTCACCGCCGGTTCCCGGTGGGCGCGGGCGCGCTCGGCCAGCTCCTGGAACCGCAGCGCGTCGACCGCGCCGTCGGCCAGCAGCAGCCGGTAGCCCGCCGGTTCGCGGACCACCCGCTCGCGGCCCAGCACGCGGCGCAGTTGGGAGATCTTGGTCTGCAGCGTGTTGACCGATCCGCCCGGCGGGCTGCCCTCCCAGAGGTCCTCGACGAGACGGTCGGCCGGCACCGGACGGCCCCCGTGGACCAGCAGGTTCGCCAGCAGGGCGCGCACCTTCGCCTCGGGTATCTTGACCGGCCGTCCCTCGGCGTCCCAGACGGCCAGCGGGCCGAGCACCCCGTAGCGCATGTCCTGAAATGTATCGCCAGCCGACCGTCAGGAAATCGTGCGCGCCGGTCGGCAGGGTGGCTCCGCACGTTCCCGAGAACGCGGAGGAGTCCCATGAGCACATCGACCGCACGCAGGGCCGGGCCCCGGGAGTGGGGCGGGCTCGCCGTCCTGTCACTGCCCACCGTGCTGCTCGGCCTCGACGTCACCGTGCTGTACCTCGCCCTTCCCTCGCTGGCGGAGGACCTGCGCCCGAGCGGCACCGAAACCCTGTGGATCATGGATGCCTACGGCTTCCTGATCGCCGGGTTCCTGATCACCATGGGCACGCTGGGCGACCGGATCGGCCGCCGCAGGCTGCTGATGATCGGGGCGGCCGCCTTCGGCGCCGTGTCGGTGGTGGCCGCCTACTCGGGCAGCCCCGGGCTGCTCATCGCCGCGCGCGCGGCGCTGGGGATCGCCGGCGCCACGCTGATGCCCTCCACCCTGGCCCTGATCGGCAACATGTTCGCCGACGCGCGTCAGCGCTCGGTGGCGATCGGCGTGTGGGCGACGAGCTTCGCGCTCGGCATGGCCGTCGGGCCCCTGGTCGGCGGCGCGATGCTGGCCCGGTTCTGGTGGGGCTCGGCGTTCCTGCTCGCGGTTCCGGTCGCGGTCGTCCTGCTGGTGGCCGCGCCGATGCTGATCCCCGAGTACCGCGCGCCGCGGAGCGGCCGGTTCGACCTGCTCAGCGTCGTGCTGTCGCTGCTCGCGATCCTGCCGGTGATCTACGCGGTGAAGCGGTTCGCCAAGGAGGGCCCCGACGCCCCGGCGGTCGTCGCCGCGGTGGTCGGCGTGGTGGTCGCGGTGCTGTTCGTCCGGCGCCAGGGCGGCCTGGAGAGCCCGCTGCTGGACGTACGGCTGTTCGCCGACCGCACGTTCAGCGCCGCGCTGAGCATCCTGCTCGTCGGGCTGGTCGGCGTCGGCGGCGTGATGCTGCTGGTCACGCAGCAGCTCCAGCTCGTGGAGGAGCTGCCGCCGACCGAGGCGGGCGGGTGGATGGGGCCGCCCGCGCTGATGATGTTCGCGGCCGCGATCGGGGCGCCGCTGGTCGCGCGCCGCGTCCCCCCGGGGATCGTGGTGGCCGCCACGCTGGCGCTGTCCGCGGTCGGGTACGCGCTGCTCACCCAGGTGAACGCCACCGGCGGCATCGCCCTGGTCGTGATCGGCTTCGGTCTGGTCTACCTCGGGCTCGGGGCGATCGCGGCGCTGGGCACGGACCTGGTGGTCGGGGCGGCGCCGCCGGAGAGGGCCGGCTCGGCCGCGGCGATGTCGGAGACCGTGCAGGAACTGGGGCTCGCCCTGGGCGTCGCGGTCCTGGGCAGCCTCGCCACCGCGGTCTACCGCGGCGGCGTCGACGACGAGATCCCCGCGGGGGCGCCGGCCGGGGTGGCCGGACCGGCGGGCGACAGCCTCGCGGGCGCGTCCTCGGTGGCGGACCGGCTGCCTCCCGGCCTGCTCGACCAGGCCAAGGAGGCGGCCACCACCGGCCTGAACGTCGCGGCGCTGGTCGCCGCGATCGGCGTCCTGGCGCTCTCGTTCCTGTCCGCCGCGGCGCTGCGGCACGTCGGCGCCATCGGCGGCGACGAGCCGGAGGAGAGCGGGACCGTCCCGGCGCGGCACTCCGGATCGCGGGTCTGAACGGGAGGCGCTCGGTCATGGCGGGTCCCGGCCGCTGGGGGCGGGCCCTTGGTCCCCCGTTGGTCGAGTCTTTTCCCGTATACCACACTCCGGTGGCCGGGCTCTGACCTACAGTGATCAATCGGGGGGTGCGCGGCCGTCCCGTGTCGAGGGCGGCCGAGACCGCGGCGTGGACACCGTAGGGGGCCGTTGTTGTTCCGCCGCCGGAGGCGAGGGGGACGCGGTGCCGCGAACGCGCGAGTACCTGGCGGCCTTGGAACGGGCGGGCCTCCGGCTGGCGGGGGCGCGGGGGCTGGAGCAGACGCTGGAGACCGCCGTGGAGGCGGCGCGGACCTGCCTCGGCCCCGTCGGCGGGATGCTCGCGGTGCTGGACGTGACCGGGCAGTCGCTGTCGATCGCGGCGCTGTGCGGGATGCCCCCGCCGACCGGCCGGGCGGACGGGACGCTGCGAATGCGCACGCGGCTGCCGGTCACCGACGCCGTGCGCACCGGCCGGCCGGTGTGGGTCGCCGGCCCCGAGGACCTCGCGGCCCGCTATCCCGTGACCGGCCACGCCCCCGAGGCGCTCGCGTGCGGGGCCGTGCCGTTGCGGACCCAGGGGCGCGTCTGGGGCGTGCTGTGCCTGGCCCGCCCGGCCGGAGCCGGGTCCGCCGGGGCCTTCGGCGAGACCGAGCGGCGGTTCGTCCGGGTGCTGGCCGAGCTGGTCGCCGCCGCGGCGGCCCCGGCGCCGACCGCGGAGACCGGATACGCCGAACGGGTCGGGGAGCTGAGCGCGGCGCTGGCCGCCGCGGGGACGGTGGAGGAGTTCGCCGCGGCGGCGGCCAGGACGCTGCCGGTGTTCGGCGCGGGCGGCATCCTGGTGGTCGAGCGCTCCGGCGACCGGATGCGCGTCCTGGCCGCCGCCGGGCACGGCGACCGGACCCTCCGGCGGGTGCGCGAGTTCCCGGTCGCCGTGCCCGCGCCACTGACCGACGCCCTGGCCCGGCGCACCCCGGTGTTCGTCGGCTCCCCCGCCCGGCTCCGCAGCCGCTACCCGCGTTTCCAGCCGGTCGTCAACCGCCCCCAGACCCGCGCCTGGGTGGGGTTGCCGCTGCCCAGCAACCACGGCGCCCCCGCCGCCTGCCTGCTGGACTTCCCGCACCCGCGCCACATCGACGGCGCGCAGCAGGCCCAGCTTCTGATGGTGGCCGGGCTGCTGGCCCAGGCGCTGGACCGCTGCCGCATCCACGACGCCGAGCACCTCCTGGTGCAGCGGGTGCAGGAGCGCATGCTGCCGGGCGCGAGCCTGGGCTGCGGGCTGACCCCCGCCCACACCGCCGGGCTCGACATCGCCTACCGCTACCGCCCCGCCTCCTTCGGGTTGCAGGTCGGCGGCGACTTCTACGACGTCGTCCCGCTGCCCGACGGGCAGATCGCCCTGGTGATCGGCGACGTGCAGGGCCACGACGTGCACGCCGCCGCGCTGATGGGCCAGATCCGCATCGCGCTGCGCGCCTACGCCGTCGAGGGCCACCCGCCCGACCAGGTGCTGACGCGGACCAACCGCCTGCTGGACCAGCTCAACACCCGCACCGACGACCCGCTGCTGGTCACCTGCCTGTACCTGGTCCTCCACCAGCGCAGCGGCGTCATCCGCGGCTGCCGCGCCGGGCACCCGTCCCCCGTCCTGCTGCCGCCCGGCAAGCCCGCCCAGGTGGTGGACCTGCCCGGCGGGCTGCCGCTCGGCGTCATGACCGAGGAGACCTATCCGGTCACCACCGTCGCCCTGCCCTCGGCCGCCACGGTGCTGCTGTACACCGACGGGCTGGTCGAGGACCTCGGCCGGAACGGCGGCGCCGACGACGACACCACCGCGCTGCTGGCCCACCTGGACGGCTTCGCGCACGACGGCCCGCACACCGCCCAGCGGCTCATCGACAGCCTGCCCCGCCTCCGGGACGGGGTCCCGCTCACCGACGACATCGTCGTCCTGGCCGCCCGCCTCCTCTCCTGAGCGGGGTTCGGACGCCCTGCGGCATAGGAGCCAGGCACCGGTCCCGGGCCCCGAGGATGGCCCCTGGGGGCCTGGTGACGCGGGGTGACGTCCACGACGATGCGTGACGGGCCCCCACCGGGCGGCCCCGTCACCAACGCCGCGCAAGGAGATGCCAACGTGATCCGTAAGACCCTCGCGACCACGCTCGTGGCCGGAGCCGCGCTCACCGGGCTCGCCCAGACCGCGCACGCCGCCGCGGCCCCCGTGCCGCCCAAGCCCAAGTCGTTCGAGGTCTGCGGCAAGGGCGAGCTGGGCAAGAACGGCAAGTGCGTCAAGCGCGCCAAGCAGAAGGCGACCGGGACCGTGACGTTCGGCAGCAGCGCGCGGGTGTCCGGGAAGGCCACCAACAAGACCCGGGGCACCATGGACGTCACGGTCCACTTCTTCTGGAAGGCCCATGGCAAGATCCGCCAGCACAAGCGGGTCATCCCCGTCAAGGCGGGCAGGACGGACTACGAGATCGGCACGGCCATCCCCGCCCACTGGAGGATGGTGCAGAAGGTGACCGTGCAGATCTGCAAGGGCCCGAAGACCAAGCGCGAGTGCGGCGTCACGAAGACCATCCGCCCGTAGCGCGAGGCCGTGCCCCGTCCCCGGCGGGACGGGGCACGGCGGTTCAGCGGTCGGTCGGGCAGGTGGGGCGGTAGTCGAGGGCGGGCAGGTGCCGCTTCCACTCCTGCCTGGTCAGCCCGCCCCCGGTGGTCCGGCACAGCGCGGCGGTGGCCCGCGCGGGCGCGATGTCGTAGCTGATGACGGTGCCGTCGTCGGCCAGGCTCTCCAGCGTCCGGCCGCCCGCGGAGAACGCCAGCGCCCTGATCGGGTTCTGGTGGCCGGTCAGCGAGAGCGCGTAGGAGCGTCCCGGCCCGGCCTCCCAGAGCCGGACCTCGCCGGTACGGTCCCCGGTGGCCAGCAGCCTGCCGTCCGGCGAGAACGCGGCGGCCCGCACGTACCCCCGGTGCCCGCGCATGATCAGGTTCTTCGGCCGGAGGGTCGTGCCGTCCACGGGGACGACCTCCTTCTGGATCCCGCCGAGGCCGATGAGCGTGCGCCCGTCGGGGCTCAGCGCGGCCGGGGAGCGCAGCATGAGGGCGTCGCCGGTGGCGCGGACCCGGCCGGACGGGTACTCCACCAGCCCGGTCTGCCCGTTGAACAGCACCGCCTTCCCGTCCGCCCGGAAGATGAGCCTGCCGTAGCCGCCGTCGGCGACCGGAACCGACCGGATCTGCCGGAACGTCGTCATGTCCCAGAACTGGAGCTGGTACGCCTCGCCGTCGCGCACCACGATCGCCATGCCCCGGCCGTCCGGCGTGAACGCCATGCCCCGCGCCGCGCCGTTCGGCTGCGGCAGCGTCACCGTGCCGAGCTGGGCGAACCTGCGGGCGTCGGTGATCGTGATCGTGCGGGTGTTCTTGCGGATGGCCAGCCTCGCGCCGTCGCCGCTGATCGCCAGTCCCGTGCCGTCGCTGGAGTACTCGTAGTCGGCCGACAGCGTGAACCCGCCCGACAGCGGCCTCCCGTGCCGCAGATCCCAGAACCGCACGGTGCTGTTGAAGCGGAAGGCCAGCACCGACCCGTCGGCCGCCATCGACGTCTCGGAGATCAGGCCACTGACGCCCCGCACGTTCCGCGCGCTCGTGTACGTGCCGACGTCGAGCGAGGAGACCTGGCCGGTGCTGTGCTCCACGCAGCGCAGTATCCGGTTGTCCACGAACCGGGGAAGCCCGCAGACGACGCCCGGCGCGTAGCGCAGCACCGGCGGCACGCCCCGCGGCAGGATGCCGCGCGCGACCCGCCACATCGTGCGGTTCTGCGCGACGAACCGGCCGTCCTGCGTGAACGCCAGCGTCGAGGTGGAGTCTCCCGAGGCCAGCACGGTGTGCTGCTGGTCGGTCCTCAGGTCCCAGAGCAGCAGCTCCGATCTGGACCCGCCCTGCGGGGAGTGCGCGACCGCCAGCAGCGAGCCGTCCGGGCTCAGCCGCGTCTCGCCCACCCACCGCTTCTTGAGCCGGGCGTTCAGTTCCGGGACGGCGATGTCGGCGGCCGGGCCGGCGGCCGACGCGAGCCGCCGGACGCGGACCCTGTCCCCGAAGTTCATCGTGACGCCCGCGACCGTCCGGTCGTCGGCGGCGGCGGTGAGCAGCACGGTGTCGTTCTTCGGGTTCTTCCAGGGCAGCGGCACCTCCTTGAGGGTCCGCAGGTCCCAGGCGATGGACCGTCCCTTCCGCCTGGCCAGCAGCAGGTTCCCCGACGGGTTGAGGTCGATGCCGTCGGGGATGGCGTTGGGGCCCTCCCCGAACGGGAAGGCACCGCGCTGCCCGCCGGTGGCGGTGTCCCAGACGCGGACCGTTCCGTCGCTCATCCAGGTCACCAGGGTGCGCGCGTCGTTGGTGACGACCAGGTCGACGGTCTTCGGGCCGGGCACGGCGAACCGGCGCAGCTGCCTGCGCGAGTCGACGTCCCAGATCCGCGCCGTGCCCCCGGCGGACCCGGCGCCCGGGGCGGTGTCGAGGACGACCAGCAGGCGGCCGTCGGGCGACGGCTGGCGCAGCGCCTGCGCGCCCGCGTCCGGCGGGCCGAACACGTCGCTCTCCCACTGGTGGCGCAGCGCGACCAGCGTCTCGCGGGTCTCCGCGGTGTCGGCCAGGGACGCGGCGGCGATCGCGAGCCGCCGGGCCAGGCGCGGGTCGTGGCGGCGGGTCGCCATCGCGGTCGCCGCCATCCGCCGCGCCTCCGCCTGGTCGCGCTGCAGGGCCACCGTCTGGCCCCGCTGCACCACCAGCACGACCGCGCCGACCGCGACCACCAGCAGCACCGCCAGCACGCCGGACACGGCCGTCCGCGCGGTGGACCGGCGCCGCGCCGCGGTCCGGCCGGCGTCCAGGAACTCCTGCTCCGCCCGGCTGATCGCGAGATGGCGGCGGCCGCTGACGGCCCAGCCCAGCGCCCGGTCCAGGCGGGTGCCCTGGAACAGGTCGCCGGTCTTGCGCCCGTGCGCGTCCCAGAGCCGGACGCCGTCCACCAGTTCGCGGTGCACGGCCAGGCCGGGGCGTTCGGCGTCGGCCCAGTCGCGCAGCCGGGGCCAGGCGCGCAGCAGCGCGGGCGCGGTGATCATGAGTTGCCGCCCGTCCCAGGTGAGCAGCCCGGCCCGGGTGAACGCGCGCATCACCGCGTCGGTCGCCTCCCTCGGCGTGCGGCCGTCGTCGAACTCCTCGTACCGCGCGGGGCGCACCACCTCCTCGCCCTCCGCCACCATGCGCAGCAGCACCTGCGGCGCCGCCTGCTGCGCCGCCGGGGGAAGCCGCCGGAACACCTCCTCGGCGCGCTCGCCCAGCGTCGGCGCGGAGGCGGAGGCGTCCGGCGCGCGGACGGCCGCCGCCGCGCGCACGCCCTGCTCCAGCAGGTCCCCGCCGGGGCCGCCGAGCAGGTCCAGCAGCACGTCCGAGGAGCCGGGGCGCCGGCCGGGGTCCTTGGCGAGCGCCGCCGCCACGACCGGCCGCAGCCGGTCGGGCAGGACGGACAGGTCCGGCTCGGTGTCCAGCACGGCCTTCATCAGCGCGGGCAGCGTGTCCCCGACGAACGGCGGGCGCCCGCTCGCCGCGAACAGGACCGTCGCGCCCCAGGCCCACACGTCCACGGCGGGGCCGGCGCCCCGCCCCCGGAACACCTCCGGGGCCATGTAGCGGGGGGTGCCCTTGACCCCGGTCGTGCTCTGCGACATGTCGTCGTGCCGGGCGACCCCGAAGTCGATGACGCGGGGGCCGTCCGAGCCGAGCAGCACGTTCGCGGGCTTGAGGTCCCGGTGCACCACGCCCGCGCGGTGGATGGTGGTCAGCGCGGTCGCGATGCCGACCGCCAGCCGGTACAGCTCGTCCGGCCCGTACGCGCCGCCCGCCTCGACCGCCTGTTGCAGCGTCGGGCCCGCGACGTACTCGCTGACGATGTACGGCGGGGTGTGCTCCAGGTCGACCGCGAGGACCCGGGCGGTGCAGAACTGCGACACGCGGCGCACCGCGTCGACCTCGCGGGCGAGCAGCACGCGGTGCGCGGCGGAGTAGTCGCCGTGCAGGGCCTTGACCGCGACGCGCGCGCCGTCGGGGCCGTACCCCTCGTAGACCACCCCCTGCCCGCCTGAACCGATCTTTCCGGCCAGCCAGTAGTCACCGAGCCGGGTCGGCTCTCCGGGCGCCGGGGGGACAGGGGGCACGGGACTCTCCTCGCTCTGGCAGACATGATCGTCCCTATAAGATGCCGCACCCTCCCCGCGTGTTCGTGTGGCGGGGGGCGACAGTCGCCGCCGCGAACCGCGGCCGACTACGATCGCCCGTCATGTCCGCAACGATCACATTGGCCGACGTCCTCGACGACGCGGCGATCCTCTCCCTGGAACACCAGCTGCACCTGGGGGAGGTCATCGGCTCGCACAGCTGGAACGTCGACCTGCGGGAGCAGCGGTTCGACTTCACGGGCGACCGCGACCTGACCTGCAGCCGCGTCCACCTGCTCGGCAGCGCCGCCCCCGGCCCGGGGTCGTGGCTGTGGGCCTGGGCGAACCCGACCGACTACCCCGAGCCCCTGACCGGGCTGTCGGCGCGGGTGCGGGACTTCGGGCGGCAGCACGGGATCCCCGAGCTCGCCTCGGCGGAGGTCCCGTTCGGCGCGGTGCCCGGCGGCCCCGCCGAACCGGCGTTCGAGCCGGCCCGCGTCGCCGCGCTGCTGCTGGACGCGGCCAAGGTCGTGTCGGGCTCCTGGACCTCCTACCACGCCGAGGTGGGCGGCGGCACGCGCGCCGCGTTCCTCATCGAGCACCCGGACTTCCGGCTCCCGCCGCCGGCCTTCCCGCGCGTGATGCGCGTCCTCCAGCAGTCGCTGGCCGAGCTGCCGCTCCACGACCACCGGCGGGCACTGTACGGCTACGCCCGGGGACGGGGGCTCGGAGCCGCGTTCGACCCCGAGGGCACCAGGCTCGCGATCACCGCCCCGGACTTCTCGATCGACGTCGAGTTCGACCAGCACAACCGCGTCGCCGGCATCAACGCCAAAACCGCACCCGGAAACTGACCACCCCGCCCGAGGGAACGCCCCGACCCCCTGAAGCGCCCCGCCCCCGAAGGGGTCCGGGGCGCCTTCCCGTTCCCCCACACCCCCAACGACCAGACCCGTTTCCAAGAAGCCGAAGGCAAGGGCCGCAGGCCGGGGCTTCACAACAAGAACCAGGGCCTGCTTCAAGCGAACCTCAGCCACGCGCGAGCGCGCTACCTGACCCGCAGGCCCGGAGCTTTGCAACACAAAGCAGAGCCTGTTTCAAAATGGACCCCAGCCACGCACGCGAGCACGCTCCCTCACCCGCAGGCCCGAAGCCGAAGGCGAGAGCCGCGAGCGGAGCTTCGCAACACGAACCAGGGCCTGCTTCACAACGGACCCCAGCCACGCACGCGAGCACGCTCCCTCACCCGCAGGCCCGAAGCCGAAGGCGAGCACCACGGGCCGGAGCTTCGCAACACGAACCAGGGCCTGCTTCACAACGGACCCCAGCCACGCACGCGAGCACGCTACCTGACCGGCGGGCCCGAAGCCGGAGGCGAGGGCCCGCAGGTCAGATCGCGAAGCGATGTCGCGCTCGCCAAGACCTGGTTAGGTGCGAGCCGCCAGGCGAGCACCGTAGGCCAGGGCTTTTGAAATACAGCCAGGGCTTTTGAAATGCAGCTAGGGGCGGGCAGGGGGGTCGCTGATGCCGAGGTGCAGGTGTTCCACGTGGTAGATGGCCTGGTCGATGAGCTCGGCGACGTGGTCGTCGTAGAGCGAGTACATCACCTGGCGGCCACTGCGGGTGCCGACCACCAGGCCGAGGGTGCGCAGCAGGCGGAGCTGGTGGGAGCAGGCGGACTGCTCCATGCCGACCTCGGCGGCCAGTTCGGTGGCCGCCAGCGGCCCCTCGCGCAGCCGGGCGAGGATCAGCAGCCGCGAGGGGGTGGCCAGCGCCTGTAGCGCGGTGGCCACCTTGGCGGCGCTGGCCGCGTCCAGGCGGGTGCGCGGGGCGCTGCTCGGTGGTGGTGCGGCTCCATGACCCATGCGCGCATTGTACTTTGATGAACACATGAATCATTGTTCAACTGTTCCTGCTATTGTCCGGGCGGTCGACCCTGTCGCCGTCCGGAAAGGATCCGTTGCCCGATGTCCTCCGCCCTGACCCGCCCGACGGCGGCCCCCGCCGCCGCGGCCCGCGACGTGACGGTGCGGCACCGCACCCGGATCTCCGACCTCGCCGAGGTCCGCTGGGCGGTCGCGGCGCTGGCGCTGTTCCTGCTCGCGCTGCCGCCGTACCTGCTGGACGCCCCCGCCTGGACGTGGGCCCCGCCGTTCGCGCTGGCCTACGCGGCCGGCGGCTGGGAGCCGGGCTGGTCGGGGCTGAAAGCCCTGCGCGACCGGACGCTGGACGTGGACCTGCTGATGGTGCTGGCCGCGCTGGGCGCCGCGGCGATCGGCCAGGTGCTGGACGGGGCGCTGCTGATCGTCATCTTCGCCGCCTCCGGCGCGCTGGAGGCCGTGGCCACCGCGCGGACCGCCGACTCGGTGCGCGGCCTGCTCGACCTGGCCCCCGCCACCGCGACCCGGCTGACCGGCGACGGCGCCGAGGAGACCGTCCCCACCGAACGGCTGCGGGTCGGCGACACCGTCCTGGTCCGGCCCGGGGAGCGCGTCGGCGCCGACGGCCGCGTGCTGGACGGGGCGAGCGAGGTCGACCAGGCCACCATCACCGGCGAGCCGCTGCCGGTGGACAAGCGGGCCGGGGACGAGGTGTTCGCCGGGACCCTGAACGGCACCGGGGCGCTGCGGGTGCGGGTGGAGCGGGACCCGTCGGACACCGTGATCGCCCGGATCGTGGCCATGGTCGCCGAGGCGTCCGAGACCAAGGCCCCCACCCAGCTGTTCATCGAGAAGGTGGAGCAGCGCTACAGCGTCGGCATGGTCGCCGCCACCCTCGCCCTGTTCGCGGTCCCGCTGGCCCTCGGCGACGACCTGCGGTCCACGCTGCTGCGGGCCATGACCTTCATGATCGTCGCGTCGCCGTGCGCGGTGGTGCTGGCCACCATGCCGCCGCTGCTGTCGGCGATCGCCAACGCCGGGCGGCACGGCGTGCTGGTGAAGTCGGCCGTGGTCATGGAGCGGCTCGGGCGGATCGACGCGGTGGCGCTGGACAAGACCGGCACCCTGACCGAGGGCGCCCCGAAGGTCACCGACGTCCGTCCCCTGCCCGGGTCGGGGCTGACCGAGCGGGAGCTGCTGAGGCTGGCCGCGGCGGCCGAGCACCCCAGCGAGCACCCGCTGGCCCGCGCGGTCGTGGACGCCGCCCGCGACCGCGGCCTGCGCGTCCCGGCGGCCGACGGCTTCGACTCCGCCCCCGGCGTGGGCGTCCGCGCGACCGTCGAGGGCC
>NZ_BCQR01000207.1 GCF_001552175.1 Actinomadura kijaniata NBRC 14229 | reverse complement strand
CCGCGGGAGATCGTCCACGGGCGGCGCCGGGCGCGACCGGAACGACGCGAGATCGACCATCCCCGGCGCGAGCCCGCTCGCCGCCGCCACGCCCGGCCCCTTGCCCAGCGGCACCCCCGGGGGCGGCGTTCCCGGGCCCGTGGTGGCAGGACCCGTGGTGGCAGGACCCGTGGTGGCAGGACCCGTGGTGACAGGGGGCGCGGCGGCCGGGGGAGCGGCGGGCGGGTCCTGGAGCGGGTGGCCCTGGAGGCGTTCGGGCAGCGAGCGCGCCAGCCCCACGAAGTTCGCGCCCCGGGCGTGCGCGACCAGCAGCACCAGCCCGAGCACCGTCACCGCCCCGACCGCGTCGGGCGACAGCCCCGCGCCCACCAGGCTCCCGAGCACCCCGACCGACAGCAGCGCCCCCAGGATCGACAGCGCCCCGGCGGCGTCGAACCAGCGCCGCAGCAACTGCTCGACCGGCGAGTACGCCTCCGGGCGCGGCGGCATCAGCACCGCCGCCGCGATGTAGAGCAGGATCCCCTGCCCGTGCGCCAGCGTCAGCAGCGCGAACCCCACCCGATACACCACCGGGTCGATGCCCGTGTGCCGGCCGAGCCCCGTGCAGACCCCGGCGATCATGCGGCCCTCCGGGGAGAGGGACAGCCTCGGGGGCGACGCGTGGGTCGGGACCTGCTGCTCAACCATGGCCACCATCGTGGACCCTCCCGGGCGCGCGGGGTATCGGGGGCACCCCTGATCCGACCCTGAGGGGAGGGCCGGGGAACCGGGGGGACGCCCGGATGCCGACCACCGGCCGGACGTGTGACGATCGTGGAGTGAACGAAGTCGCCACGACCCGGCTGGAACGCCGAACCGACGGCAGGCTGGTCGCCGGGGTGGCGAGCGGCCTGGCCGCGCATCTGGGCGTGGACGTGATCATCGTGCGTGCCGCGTTCGTGCTGCTCATGACGTCGGTGTGGCTCGGTGTGGCCGCCTACGCCGCGTTCTGGGTGCTGGTGCCCCGGCAGGTCGCCGCCGAGGGGGCGGCCCCGGCCGCGCGCCTCCCGACGCCCCGCGACTGGGGCCAGCTGCTCGCCTACACCGCCGTCACCGCCGCGCTCGCCGTGCTGACCTGGAGCGCCGGGATCGCGCAGGCCGCGCTGTGGCCGTTCGTGATCGGCGGCATCGGCGCGGCGATCCTGTGGCAGCAGGCCGACCGCGAGCAGCGCCAGCGCTGGGTGCTGCCACTGCGGCACATGTGGCTGCGCAGCGTGTTCGGGCTGGTGCTGGTGGTCGGCGGGATCGGCGGGTTCGTGGTCCGCAACGTCGACCCCTCCCAGGCCCGCTCCGTCGTGATCGCGATGCTGGTGATCCTCACCGGCGTCGCGGTGATCGCCACCCCGTGGGTGGTGCGGCTGTGGCAGGACCTGGACGCCGAACGCGGCGAGCGCATCCGCTCCCAGGAGCGCGCCGAGCTCGCCGCCCACATCCACGACTCGGTCCTGCACACCCTCACGCTCATCCAGCGCAACGCCCACGACCCGCGCGAGGTGCAGCGGCTGGCCCGGTCCCAGGAGCGCACCCTGCGCGAGTGGCTCTACCAGCCGCGCAACGACCCCGACCAGACGTTCGCCGCCGCGATCAGGCGGGCCGCCGGGGAGGTCGAGGACGACCACGGCGTGCCCATCGAGATCGTCGTGGTCGGCGACAGCCCGCTGGACGAGCGGCTCGGCGCGGCGATCCAGGCCGCGCGCGAGGCCATGGTCAACGCCGCCAAGTACTCCGGCGCGCCGTCGGTGTCGGTGTACGCCGAGGTCGAGGGCGACCGCGTCGAGATCTTCGTGCGGGACCGGGGCCGGGGTTTCGACCTGGAGCAGGTGCCGGCGGACCGGATGGGCGTGCGGGGGTCCATCATCGGACGTATGGAGCGCAACGGCGGGACGGCGAAGGTCCGCACCGCGCCGGGCGAGGGCACCGAGGTCCGCTTGGAGATCAAGAAGTGACGCGAATCGTTTTGGTGGACGACCACCAGATGTTCCGGACCGGCGTGAAGGCCGAGCTGGGGGACGGGATCGAGGTCGTCGGCGAGGCCGGGGACGTGGACGAGGCCGTCGCGGTGATCAAGCGGACGGAGCCCGACGTGGTGCTGCTGGACGTCCATCTGCCCGGCGGCGGGGGCATCGAGGTGCTGCGCCGCCTGCAGGGCACGGTCCGGTCGCGGTTCCTGGCGCTGTCGGTGTCCGACGCCGCCGAGGACGTGATCGGGGTCGTCCGGGGCGGGGCGCGCGGCTACGTCACCAAGACGATCTCCGGGCCGGAGCTGACCGACGCGATCGGGCGGGTGGCCGAGGGCGACGCGGTGTTCTCGCCGCGCCTGGCGGGGTTCGTGCTGGACGCGTTCGCCGCCACCGACGCCCCGCCGGTCGATCCGGAGCTCGACCAGATCACCCAGCGGGAACGCGAGGTCCTGCGGCTGATCGCGCGCGGCTACGCCTACAAGGAGATCGCCAAGGAGCTGTTCATCTCGGTCAAGACGGTCGAGACGCACGTGTCCAGCGTGCTGCGCAAGCTCCAGCTGTCCAACCGGCACGAGCTGTCGCGCTGGGCCGCCGCCCGCCGTCTGGTCTGAGGCCGGGCGGCCGGGGAGACACCGCGTGACCTGCGTCCACGTGGTGAGATCCCCTTGCCTTCGGCGGCGTGGAACGGTTTACCTTTCGCGGTGCACACTGAACGATCTCCCCGCCAGGAGGTGGACGGCGCCGCTCCCGACCGCGTCGCCCGCCGCGCCGTCACCGTCTTCCCCGTCCTCGTGCTGCTGGCCGGAGCCGCCGGGCTGCTGGCCCCCGACACCCTGAGCGGCGGGAAGGAGGCGGTCCCGTACCTGCTCGGCGTCGTGATGTTCGGCATGGGCCTGACCATGACCGGGCAGGACTTCCGGGGCGTGGCCCGCCGCCCGTGGGCGGTCGCCCTGGGGCTGGCCGCGCACTACGTGATCATGCCGGGCCTGGGCTGGGTGATCGCCCACGCCCTCGGCCTGTCGCCGCAGCTGGCCGCCGGGCTGATCCTGGTCGGCTGCGCGCCGAGCGGCACCGCCTCGAACGTGGTGGCGTTCCTGGCGCGCGGCGACACGGCCCTCGCGGTCTCGATCGGCACGGTCTCGACCCTGGTGGCCCCCGTGCTCACCCCGCCGCTGACCCTGCTGCTGGCCGGGGAGTTCCTGCCGGTGGACGCCGGGTCGATGGTCGTCGACATCCTCAAGACCGTGCTGCTGCCGGTGGTCGCCGGGTTCGTCGTGCGGACGGTCGCGGGCGGGCTGGTCGAGCGGCTGACCGGGGTGCTGCCCTGGCTGTCGGTGGCGGCCATCGGCGTCATCGTCGCGATCGTGGTCGCCGGGAGCGCCGCCGCGATCAGGTCGGCGGCCGTCCTGGTGCTGGTCGCCGTCGTCCTGCACAACGGTCTCGGCCTGCTGCTCGGCTACTTCTCCGGCCGGGTCTTCCGGCTGGGCGAGCGCGGCAGCCGCGCGCTGGCGTTCGAGGTCGGCATGCAGAACTCCGGCCTGGCCGCCTCGCTGGCCGCCGCGCACTTCAGCCCGCTGGCGGCGCTCCCCGCCGCGATCTTCTCGGTGTGGCACAACGTCTCCGGGGCGCTGGCGGCGGCCTGGCTGTCCCGCCGCCCCGCCCGCGACTGACCCGCCGGACGCCCGGCCCGCGCGGGCCGGACGTCCCGGCCGTCAGTAGTCCTTCACCACGAACCCGTTGGCCACCGACTCGAAGTCCGCCAGGCCCTCGGTCATCGCCTCGGCGGCCCCGGCGTCGCCCAGCTCGGCGGCCTGGGCGGCCTCCACGCGCCTCTTGTTGTCGAGGGCGAGCCGCTGGTTGGCGGCGACGTAGTCGCGCAGCTCGGTCTCGTACGCGGCGAACGCCTTCGCGTGGTCGCCGTCCGCCCGCCTCAGCTCACCGGCCAGCACGTACGCGCCGACCATCGCCATGGTGGTGCCCATCCCCGACAGCAGCGACCCGCAGTAGCCGGAGTCGCCGAGCAGCACGACCCGGCCCGTGGACCAGGAGTCCATGTGGATCTGCGTCGTCGCGTCGAAGTGGAAGTCGGGCGCGTCCCACATGTACTCCAGCAGGCGCGGGATCTCCCAGCCGCACCCGCCCAGCCGGTCCAGCATGATCTGCTTCTGGGCCTCGGCGTCGCGGTGGTCGTGGGCGATCGGCTCCTCGGTCCGGAAGCCCAGGTAGACGCGCAGCTCGGCGTTGTCGCGCACGCTCATCACGCCGCCGCCGACGTCGCTGCCGGGCATCTGGTGGAACACCTGCCAGCGGTCCAGCCCGAGGAAGTTCGGCGCGGTCCACACGCCCATGTAGGTGCCGAGGTAGCTGGTGTACCGCTCCTCCGGCCCGAACGCCAGCCGCCGCGTGTTGGAGTGGACCCCGTCCGCGCCGACGACGACGTCGAAGGTGCGCGCCGGGGCGTTCTCGAACGTCACCCGCACCCCGTCCGGCCCGTCCTCCAGCGCCGCGATCGAGTCGCCGAACAGGTACTCGACCCCGTCCCCGGCGGCGTCCATCAGGACGTCCGCCAGGTCGTCGCGCAGGATCTCGACGTCGGGGCTGTCCAGGTCGCCGCCGGTGAGGGTGCGCTCCTCGGTGCGGAACAGCTCGTTGCCGTCGCCGTCCACCATGGACATGCCGCGCATCCGGACGCGCCGCTCGCGGAGCCGGTCCAGGACGCCCATCCGCCCGGCGACCTCCAGCGCGGGGCCGCGCACGTCGATCGCCTGCCCGCCCCGGCGCGGCCCGCCCGCCGCGCGCTCCACGACGGTGACCTCGAACCCGTACCGGTCCAGCCAGCAGGCCAGGGCCGGGCCGCCGATGCTCGCGCCGGAGATCAGGACCTTCGTCACGGTGACTCCTCGTGTCGTTGCCGTTGTCGATGTCCTGGACTCTGGCCGCGCCTGCTGACCGTCGGCTGACCGCCCGCGCACCGCCGCTGACCGCGCCGGGGACCCAGGGCGGCGACGTGGGCCGCGACCGTACGCCCGGCGGCGGGGAACGGTTCGGTGGAGCGCAGCGCGCGGGCCATGGCGAACGCGTCCTGAAACGCCGTGAGCAGGGCGAACGTGACATCGCGGGCCTCGTCCCCGGGAAGCCCGCGTCCGGTGAGGTAGCGCACGCCCTCCGCCACCCGGTGCTCCATCACCTCCGCGGCGGCCTCGCGGAGCAGGGGTTCGGTGTCGGCGACCCCGCCGTCCGGCGCGACCTGCCGGCCTACGGCCGCGGGCCGTTCGACCGGCGGGAGCTCGTCCGCGCCACCGAGCACGGCCGCCGCCTGGCCGAGCCGCTGCCCGCCGGGCGGTACGCCGAGGTGCCCGGGGCGTACGTGCTGTCGATGCCGGACGAGCCCGAGACCGTGGCTCGGGAGATCGGGGGTTTCCTCCAGGGGTGACCGGGAGGGGCAGGCGGGGGTCCGGCGCGGGTCCGCCAGGTGCCGGACCCGCGCGGCGATGTCGTCCCAGACGTCCTCGGGGAGGTCGTGGCCCATGCCGGGGAGCAGCTCCAGCCGCGCGCCGGGGACGCGGGCCGCGACGCGCCGCCCGGCGCTCGGCTTGATCAGCGGGTCGTCCGCGCCGTGCAGGACCAGCGTCGGAACGGCGATCGTGTCGATCGCGGGCCCGCGCCACCGGGCGCCGATCTGGCCGCTCTGTGCCGTCGTGTCCCGCACGCCCGAGTCGGCGAGGCCGGTGATCAGCTCGCGGGCGGCGGCCTCGTCGAACGGACGGCCGGGCGAGGCCAGGATGCGCGCCACCTCCACCCCCGCCTCGACGTCCCCTTCGGGCGTGTCGGGGTGCTTGACGCGGGCGAGCCGGACGAGCGTGCGCAGCCGCACGTACCGCAGGGCGGCCAGGCCCGCCGCGTCGCCGGGGACGGCGGAGACCGACGTCAGCGTGCGGACCCGGCCCGGATGGCGGACGGCCGTCCGCTGCGCGACGGCGCCGCCGAGCGACGCGCCGAACAGGTGAGCCGAGTCCCAGCCGAGCGCGTCGAGGACCGCGACCGCGTCGTCGGTCATGTCCTCGGCGGTGTAGGGCTGCTCGCGGCGGCGGAGCAGCGCCCCGATCGGGCCTCCGGCGGACTCCCGCGGCAGGTGGGTCGACTCCCCGGCGTCCCGCTGGTCGTACCTGGCGACGGCGAACCCGCGCGCGGCGAGGGCGCGGCACAGGCCGTCCGGCCACCAGCGGCGGGACACGCCGAGCCCGATGACCAGCAGGAGCGGCTCCCCGTCCGCACCCTCGGTGAACCGGTCGTAGGCCAGCCTGACGGGACCGTTCTCGGCCCAGCGGACCGGCGTCCACGGCGTGGTCGTGTCCATGACCCCTCCCAAAAACTGCGATCGATGTTCGCAGTTACTACCCTAGGGCATGGCGGGCGGTGCGAGACCGACAGGGGACCGGCGGGGGAACGTGACTGACGAGACGGACGCCGAACGGCCGACGACCGTGTGGGAGCGGCCCGACCGGGGCGCCCGCGGACCGGCGCCCGAACGCAGCCGCGCCCAGATCACCTCCGCCGCGGTCGAGCTGGCCGACCGCGACGGGCTGGACGCGCTGTCGCTGCGCGCGCTGGCCCGGCGGCTCGGCACCGGCCCGGCCTCCCTCTACCGGTACGTGTCGGGGCGCGAGGACGTGCTCGACC
This sequence comes from Actinomadura kijaniata NBRC 14229, assembly GCF_001552175.1. Classification (GTDB taxonomy): domain Bacteria; phylum Actinomycetota; class Actinomycetes; order Streptosporangiales; family Streptosporangiaceae; genus Spirillospora; species Spirillospora kijaniata. The sequence continues at coordinate 12,621 of NZ_BCQR01000207.1, read as the reverse complement.
TGATGGCCGACGCGGTCGCCGGGGAGATCGACCTGGGCGTTCCGCCGACCGGTGACCCGGTGGCCGACCTGACGGCCCTGGCCGTCCGCGCCCGGGCCGTCCACCTGCGGCATCCGTGGCTCGCCGAGCTCCCGCCCGAACCGCTCAGGACCGGCCCGAACGGGCTGGCCTACCTGGAACGCGCCCTGGAGGCCCTGGAACCGGCCGGGCTCGAAGGCCGCGCGGCGATGGAGGCGGTCGCCGTCGTGTCCGGGCTGGTGACCCTGTTCGCCCGGGTCGAGCTGCACGGCCGCCGCGCCCCCGGCGCACGGCAGGTCGCGCAGGCCGCCTACCTGGCGGCCGCCGCGACCGGCGGGCGCCACCCGAGGCTGGCGGCGGCCCTGGCGGACGGCGCGCCCGAGGACGCGTTCGGCGGCGACGCGCTCTTCGCGCGGATCATCCGGCAGGTGCTCACCGGCCTCGTCCGCGGCGAGGACGCCTAGGCTGCGAGCGTGGCTCCCACTCCGAACCCCCGCCTGCTGAGCTGGACCGACGTCGATCCGGCCCGCCATCCCTTCGACCCCGACGAGGCGTACGGGGTCGTGCGCTCGCTGGAACCGGCCGCGCGGGCACCGGACGGGCAGGGGAGCCGCGACGTCGCGGAGCGCTGGACGTCGGAGCTCACCGCCGCCCTCGTCGAACGCTACGGGCCCTGGGCGGCGGGGTGGTCCTGGACGACGAGCGAGCCCGGGGGCGGCGGGCCGGTGCACGGCTGGTGCTGCGCCCAGCACTCGATCGGGGCGCCGGAGGAGACCCTGGAGCGGATCGCCGACTGCCTCGTGGAGTGGCGGGAGTGGCTGGAGGACCTGGCCGAGCGGTTCGCGCGCTTCCCGATCCGCGCGACGCCGCCGCCCGACCGCGAGCTGATGTGGGAGCGCGCCGCCGTCCACCTGGTCACGCAGGTGCTGGACCGCACGTTCGCCGAGGACGCCTGGTACGGGACCGCCGAGACCGTGCTGCGCTGGTACCTGACCGGCGAGGGCGTCGCCGAGCGGGACGCCGACCGGCTGGTCCGGCGGGCGATCGGCGGCCGGTTCGAGAGCTGGATCACGCCCGCGCCCGGCGCCATCGCCGACGTCGGCGAACGCCTCGCCGCGGACCTGTCCCGGCTGGACGGCGATGCCTGACGGCGACGCGCTGGACGCCTGGCTGCGCGTCCGCGCGGCGACGCCCTGGCACGACCTCGGCGGTCCCGAGGAGCCGGTGCGCGGTGCCCGCGACGGAGCGGCCGACCACGTCCGTTCCCTGCTCCCGGAACGCGCCGCCCGCCTGCTCACCGCGCTGGAGCACGCCCGCCGCGCCGCCGACGAGGGGCGGGACCTGGACTTCGCGCTGCTGGCCGGGTGGCAGCGGCATGTGCTGGGGGTGGACGAGGCCCCGTTCCGTACCGCTCCGGCGTTCGCCAAACGGGGACGGGAACGCTACGGCATCGCCCCCGGCCTGCGGGAACGCTTCGACTCCCACCTCGCCGAGGACGCCCCGCCGCTGCCGCGCGCCGCCCGCGCGTACCTGGACGTGTGCTTCTTCCACCCGTTCGCCGACGGCAACGCCCGCGCCGCGCTGCTGGCCCTGCTGTTCCACCTGCACCGCGCCGGGATCGTGCTCGACACCCTCGGCCCGCTGCCCGTCCTCGCCCGCCCCGCCGGCGACCCCGACGGCCCCGCCGAACTGGTCGGGCTGCTGGGGACCCTGCTGCGCCGGACCCGGAAAACCGCTCGCCCCTCTTGATCATCTGTGCCATGTTGGCGGCATGAGCGCGGTCTACCTGATCACCGGTGTCCAGGCGGCGGGCAAGTCCACCGTCGCGCAGGCCCTCGCCGAACGGCTGCCCCGCTCGGCGCACGTGCGCGGGGACGCGTTCCGCAGGTTCGTCGTCGGCGGCCGCGAGGAGATGTCCGCCGAGCCCTCCGCCGAGGCCCTGGCCCAGCTCCGGCTCCGCCACGGGCTGGCCGCGCGGACCGCCGACGCCTACGCCGAGGCGGGCTTCACCGCGATCGTGCAGGACGTCGTGCTGGGAGAGCACCTGCCCTGGATGGTCGAGCGCGTCCGCACGCGCCCCCGGTACGCGGTCGTCCTCGCCCCCGACCCCGCCGCCGTGGCCGAACGCGAGGAGCGCCGCGCCAAGACCGCCTACGGCGAGGACTTCACCGTCGCGTCCCTCGACCGGGTCCTCCGCGAGCAGACGCCCCGCCTCGGCCTCTGGCTCGACACCACCGGGATGACCGTCGAGGAGACCGTCGACGCGATCCTGGCGAAGGCGGTACCCCTCTGAAGCCCTGACGCGCGGCGCTCGCCTGGAGGCTCGCTTCTCACCAGGTCCTGGCGAGCGCGGCATCGCTTCACGATCTGACCTGCGGGCCCGCAGCCGAAGGCGAGGGCTCGCAGGTCAGGTGGCGCGCTCGCGTGCGTGGCCGCGGCCCCGTTAGACCACGTCGGGCAGCCGGGCCGGGCAGCCCGGCTCGCAGTGCTCGGCGTGGTAGGCGACGCGCCGGGCGAACGACCGCAGCAGCCGCCCCAGGAACACCCTGACCAGCCCGGCGGTGCCCGGGACCAGCGGCTCGAACGCGCCCCGCCACGTGATCTGCGTGCCGAGCCCGTGCGGGGTCAGCGTCACCTCGGCCCGGTACTCGCGCACCGGCAGCCCCGACAACGCCACGTAGCCGTACCGGCGCGGCGGCTCGTACAGCACGACCCGCTCCCGCGCCGGAGGGATCCGCCGGACCGCGCCGACGCCGTTGGGGTGCTCGTCGCCCGCGCGCTCGCGCCGCGCCCGGGTCGGGAACGACCCCCACTCGCTCCACGCCTCGGCCACCGCCAGATGCTTGAAGACCACCTCGGGGGCGGCGGTGGAGGCGGCGGTGGCCTCGATCTCGTACGGCATGCGTTCTCCCGGTCTCCCCGGTCGCGATCACCGCACGGTAACCAGGCCCGCCGCCGCCCGACAAGACGCCGGGACGTGTGGCGCGCGTCACCCGCCGCCGGTCACAGCGACAGGACCGCCGCCAGCAGCCGGTCCTGGAACCCCGCCACGTCCACGCCCGTCGCGACCCGCACCGGACGCCGGTCGTCGTCGGCGGGCAGCGACCGCGCGTCCCACACCGTCGCGCCCCGCGTCAGCGCGCCGCGCAGCTCCACGTGCACGGGCCGCTCGGTGTACTCGCACAGCTTCGGCTCGACGACCAGCATCGCGGCCAGCGCGTCGTGGATGACCGCGCCCCGCCGCTTCAGCGTCGGCGTGTAGGCGGTCACGTAGAACTCCAGGATCCGCGTCGCGAACCGCGCCGCGTCCGAGTCGTGCGCCGCCAGCTTCGCCAGCCACGGGTCGCCCACCGCCGTCGGGTGCGTGGCGTCCAGCGGCACCAGCACCACCGGCCAGTCCGCCGCGAACACCAGGTCCGCGGCCTCCGGGTCGTGCCAGATGTTCGCCTCGGCGTGCGTGGTGATGTTGCCCGGGTGGTCGAACGCCCCACCCATGATCACCACTTCGCGGACCAGCGACGGCAGCTCGGCGTCCAGCAGCAGCGCCGCGCCCAGGTTCGTCAGCGGTCCGGTCGCCAGGATCGTCAGCTCGCCCGGGTGCTCCCGCGCCAGCCGGACGATCTGCGCCGGGGCCGACTCGCCGGTCGGCGCGCCCTGCGGCTCGGGCAGGAACGTGTCCCCGAGCCCGTCCCGGCCGTGCCACTCCAGCGCGAAGTGCACGTCCTGCGCCATCGGGCGCCCCGCGCCGATCGCCACGGGAACGCTTCCGAGCCCGGTCATCTCCAGCACCCGCAGTGTGTTCAGCGCCCCGGTCCGCGGGTCGATGTTGCCGTGCACGGTGCCGACCGCGAGCAGCTCGGCGTCGCCCGAGCGCACCAGCGAGGCCAGGTAGAGCAGCGTCAGCGCGTCGTCGATGCCGGTGTCACAGTCGAACAGGATCTTGCTCATGGGTTCCTTCCGGAGGTCTCAGCGGTGCCCGGCGGGCTCAAGCAGTGTCCACGACCTGGAACGTTTCGGCGAAACTGCCCTCCGGCAGACCGGCGGCCGCCGCGTTGGCGCCCATCCAGCCGGTCAGCATCTCCTCCAGCGCCCCGTCCGGCATGTGCCCGACCTGGGTGGCGTGCGACTTCAGCGCCGCGACCTTCCGGGAGAAGTGCGGGGTGACGTCCACGGTGTGGTTCGGCGTGGGCCCGCCGGTGAGCCACACCTCCCGCGCCGTCCACGCCTCCAGCCCCTCGGTCAGCAGCTCGGGGTGGGCGTAGGGGTTGCGGGCGTCGGGGTACACGGCGTCCAGCGCCGCCGACCCCACGGCCCGGTGGTCGGGGTGGCTGGGGTAGATGCGCTCGTAGTTGCGTTCCGGGGACGGCATCAGCACCCGGTCCGGCCGCACCTGCCGGATCACCCGGGCGATGTCGCGGCGCAGCTCCAGCGTCGCCTCCACCCGCCCGTCGGGGTAGCCGAGGAAGCGGACGTCGGTCACGCCCACCGCCTTGGCCGCGGCCCGCTGCTCGTCCCGCCGCAGCGCCGCCATCTCCGTCCGCGTGATCCCGTCGTCGAACCCGCCCGCGTCACCGTCGGTGACCATCAGGTACGTGACCTCGATCCCCTCGTCGGTCCATCCGGCGACGGTCCCCGCCGCGCCGAAGTCGACGTCGTCGGGATGCGCCATGACCACCAGGATGCGGCTGACCTCGTTGTCGTCCAGAACGTTAGTCACGGTTTCAACCATAGGCGTCGAAGCCGACATCTCCGCCGCCGCGGGCCCCCGGGCCCCGCCGGAGCCCGATGACCGAATCCGGCCGGAGGAACGCCCGCAAAGGGAGTCGCGTCCGCGGCGGCGGGGTAGGACCCCAGTCGCCCCAACGCTCGGCGGGCACCGGAACTCCAGAACGGTGTGGCAGGGACATGCGGAAACTCATCAACGCTCCGGCCGACGTCGTCACCGACGCGCTGCGCGGGCTGGCCGCCGCGCACCCCTCACTGCGCGTCGACCCGGAGGCCGGGACGGTGGTGCGGGCCGACGCGCCGCGCGCCGGGAAGGTCGCGCTGGTGTCGGGCGGCGGCTCCGGGCACGAGCCGCTGCACGCCGGGTTCGTCGGCCCCGGGATGCTCGACGCGGCCTGCCCCGGCGCGGTGTTCACCAGCCCCGTGCCCGACCAGATCCTCGCCGCGACCACGGCCGTGGACGGCGGCGCGGGCGTGCTCCACATCGTCAAGAACTACACCGGCGACGTCCTCAACTTCCGCATGGCCGCCGAACTCGCCGAGGACGAGGACATCGAGGTCGCCTCGGTCGTGGTGGACGACGACGTCGCGGTGGAGGACTCCACCTACACGGCGGGCCGCCGGGGCACCGGCGCGACCCTGTTCGTCGAGAAGGTCGCCGGGGCGCGGGCCGAGGAGGGCGCGGACCTGACGGCGGTCGCCGACGTGGCGCGCGAGGTCAACGAACGGTCCCGCTCGTTCGGTGTCGCGCTGTCCCCGTGCACGGTCCCCGCCGCCGGGCGGCCGACGTTCGAGCTGGGCGAGGACGAGATCGAGCTCGGCATCGGCATCCACGGCGAACCCGGCCGCGAACGCGCCAAGGCCGCGACCGCCAGGGAGATCGTGGACGCCGCGCTGACCGCGATCGACGCGGACATGCCGCTGGCCGGGCAGGAACTGCTCGTTCTGGTCAACGGCATGGGCGGCACCCCGCTGATCGAGCAGTACATCGCCTACGCCGCCGCCGCCGAATGGCTGGCCGGACACGGCGCGACGGTCGCGCGCCCCCTGGTCGGCGGCTACGTCACGAGCCTGGAGATGGCCGGAGTGATGATCACCGTCTGCCGGACGACCCCCGAACTGCTGCGCCTCTGGGACGCCCCCGTCGACACGCCCGCCCTGCGGTGGGGCCGATGAGCGCCGCCGAACGCTGGGTGCGGACGGCCGCCGAACGGGTCGCGGCCGACGCCGAGCGCCTCACCCGGCTGGACGCCGCGATCGGCGACGGCGACCACGGCCACAACCTGGAACGGGGCTTCACCGCCGCCGTGGCCGCGCTGCCCGGCGACGCGCCGCCCGGCAAGGTCCTGGTCGCAGCCGGGCGGGCGCTGGTGTCCAAGACCGGCGGCGCGTCCGGGCCCCTCTACGGAACGGCCCTGCGCCGCGCCGGGAAGGCCCTCGGCGACACGGCCGAGATCGACGCCGCCGCGCTGGCCACCGCGCTGCGCGCCGCCCTGGACGGGGTGACCGAACTGGGACGGGCGGCCCAGGGCGACAAGACGATGGTGGACGCGCTCGCCCCGGCCGTCGCCGCGTTCGAGCAGGCCCGCGACGACGGCGGCGACCTGGCCGCCTGCGCCCGCGCCGCCGCCGACGCCGCCGAACGGGGCGCGGAGGCGACCGTCCCGCTCCAGGCCCACAAGGGCCGCGCCAGCTACCTGGGCGAACGCAGCAAGGGACACATGGACCCCGGCGCGGCGTCCACCGCTCTGCTGCTGCGGGCCCTGGCCGACACCGTTTCTTGAGGGGAGCCGCCTTGGTGGGGATCGTCGTCGTGTCGCACAGCCGCACGCTCGCGGACGGCGTCGTCGAACTGGCGCGCACGATGGGGCTCGGCGCAGCCCGCGTCGAAGGCGCGGGCGGCACCGACGACGGCGGCCTCGGCACGAGCATCGAACTGCTGGAACGCGCCGTCGCCGCCGTGGACGACGGCGGCGGCGTCGTGCTGCTCGCCGACATCGGCAGCTCCGTCATGACCGCGCGGCTGTACACCGAGGACGCCGACGGCGCGGTCGTGCTCGCCGACGCGCCGCTGGTGGAGGGCGCGGTCGCGGCGGCCAGCGCGGCCGCGACCGGGGGCGACCTCGCCGCCGTCGTGGCCGCGGCCGAGGAGGCGCGGGAGTATCGCAAGCTGGGCTAGCGCGACGTCCGGTCTGTGGGGAGGGCGTGGCGAAAGCGCTTCGAAGGGTGGGTCAGAGGCCCGAGGGGCTTGGTGGGGATTCTCGGCGGGCGGCCTCTTCCGGGCGTTCCTTCGGCTCGGCCGGGCCCTGGAGCAGGGTGGCCAGCAGGGCGTCCCGCTCCTCGCTCCGCTCGCCGCAGATCTCGAACACCTTCGGGTCGTCGTCGGGGTCGCCGATCGTGATCCGGTAGGACGGCAGGTCCGCGCCGATCTCGCCGGGAGACGTGGCGCCGTCGTCCTCCGACAGGCGCTCCACCGCCTCGCGGACCCGGTCGGCCTGCTCCTTCGGCAGCTCGTCGGTGTCGTACTTCGCGACCATCATCTCCGTGCCGGAGAAGCCGCCGGTGCTCTCGATCTTCACGCGCATGGTCACGCCTCCCGCTCGGGGCCGGGGTCTCCCGGTCGTCCTGCCCGTCCTCGCGCGGGACGACCGGGAGTGGGGGAGGTTTTTCCTACTTGGTGAAGGCCCGGCGGAGTTCGTCCAGCTCGTTGCGGAGGATGTCGTCGTTGGTGATCTCGCCGCGCTGGGCGAGCATCTGCTCGTCGACGACCCGGTACTCGGGCATCTGCATGGTGCCGCAGCACCGGGAGCGGTCCTGCTCGGCGCGCAGGCTCGCCGAGTTCTCGTCGGAGACGCCGACCTCGGTCACGTCCCCGCTCCCGTCGCCGGTGTAGTCGGCGTCGCTCATCCGCATCCGCCCGCTCATCAGGTCGTCCAGCGGCGTCACGGCCGTGGTGATCTCGCGGACGGCGAAGCGGTTGCGGATGAACGTCCGGTACACCACCGGGTCGCCCTGCCCGGCGGAGATGTGCAGCATCCGGTTGGCGACGTCGACGTAGGTCGCGCCGGTCGCGGGCGCGGCCACGATCGCGTCGAACAGCAGCTTGCACAGCTTCTGCGCCACCTCGATCAGCACCAGCGCCGGGTCCTTGGTGCGCCGCTGCCGCTGCGCCTCGAACACGTAGACGTCGGCGAGCACGTCGTAGATCGCCCCGGTGAACACCTGGGAGATCGCGTGGACCTCGTTGCCGACCTCACTGAGCTTGAGGTCGTTGTCGGCGTTGCGCAGGCCGAACGGGTGGCCGAGGCCGAGGCCGAACTCCTCGGCCATCGCGGGCAGGAACGACCGGTCGTGCAGGTTCGCGCGGGTCATCGCCACCAGCGCCTCGGCCTGGTCGGGCTGCGCCAGCGCCAGGAAGATCGCGGTCAGGTCGCCGAACGCCTCGTGCAGCCCGCCGGTCTGCGGCGGCTGGTTCGCGCCCAGCCAGCCCGGCTTGAGGCCGTCGAGGATGGCGTGGCCCGCCTCGTGCGCGACGATGTCCAGCGACCGGCAGGTCACGATCTCCTGCGTGCCGCCCTGCGGGGTGAACGACAGGAACTTCAGCGCCTTCGCGGTCCGGCTGTAGAACGCGTTCGCGCCCGTCCCCGCGCGCGGGTGGACGCTCAGCCGGTCGGTGTTGCCGCCGACGTTCCAGGCGAACGGGATCGGCTCGCCGCCGTTGTGCCGCTCGTACATCGCCAGGGTCTGCCGCACCACCGCGAACGTGGCCGCGCAGTCGAACTGCGGCGTGTTGGCCTGGAACACGAAGTCGCCGTTGGCGTTGCGGGAGACCGGGGTGACGCCCGGCAGGACGGTGGTGAGGCGCGCGTCGGTGGGGCCGTTCAGCACGACCGTGGGGACGTAGACCACGCGGACGCCGAGCTCGGCGACCGTCGGGTCCTGCTTGTAGATCAGGAAGCGGTGCCCGGTGATCTGGGGCACCGGGACCGGGACCGGGCGCGGCTGCGGGGGAGCGGCGCCCTCGATCCGCAGCGCCGGCGGGAGCAGGCGCGTCCGCTCCTCCGGGACCCGCATCCGCTGCGGCTCGGCGGCCTGGACCTGCGGGACGATGCCGGACACCGCCGCCGCGGTCATCTGCTGGGACTGCACGTCGTGCTGGTGGATCATCGTTGATTCCACCTTCCGTCACCGTGCGTGGGCCTCTGCTGGCCCGACGCGATCGCGGGCGGGCGGCCTCGGGCGCGCTCCGGTCGGGGTGGGCGCGCGATTCGGGGGCGTCCGGCCGGGCCCGTGGCGATCCCGGTGCCGTGCTCCGCCCTGCGCGCCCACGTTCCGTCCGTCCCGCGGGGGAGTCAACCCGTGGCGCGTTCCATGCGGCGTTTGTCCTCTTCCGGTCGGGCGGCGGCGGAGAGCGCGTTCCGCGCGACCGGACCGAATCGCCCGCCGCCGCGCCGTAGACTCGCACATGATGTCGAAGACCGAAGCTCACCCTCTGCTGGACGGCCTGAACGAGCAGCAGCGCGCCGCCGTCACGCACTCCGGCTCGCCCCTGCTGATCGTCGCCGGCGCGGGCTCGGGCAAGACCCGAGTGCTCACGCACCGCATCGCCCACCTGCTGGCCGAACGCGACGTTCACCCCGGCCAGATCCTGGCGATCACCTTCACCAACAAGGCCGCCGCCGAGATGCGCGAACGCGTCGACGCGCTGGTCGGGCCGCGGTCGCGGGCCATGTGGGTGATGACCTTCCACTCCGCCTGCGTGCGGATCCTGCGCCGGGAGGCGAAGCGGCTGGGGTTCCCCACGAGCTTCTCGATCTACGACCAGGCCGACTCGCAGCGGCTGATGGCGCTGTGCTGCCGGGAGCTGGACCTCGACCCCAAGCGGTACCCGCCCAGGTCGTTCAGCGCCCAGGTGTCGAACCTGAAGAACGAGCTGATCGACTACGAGACGTTCAAGGCCAGGGCCTCCACCCACATGGAGCAGACCCTCGCCCAGGCGTACGAGATGTACCAGGCGCGGCTCCAGCAGGCCGGGGCCATGGACTTCGACGACCTGATCATGCTGACGGTCAACCTGTTCCAGGTCTTCCCCGAGGCCGCCGAGCACTACCGGCGGCGGTTCCGGCACGTCATGGTCGACGAGTACCAGGACACCAACCACGCCCAGTACGAGCTGGTCCGCGAGCTGACCGCGCCGGTCGAGGGCATCGGCCCGGCCGAGCTGTGCGTGGTCGGCGACGCCGACCAGTCGATCTACGCGTTCCGGGGCGCGACGATCCGCAACATCCTGGAGTTCGAGCGCGACTACACCGACGCGACCACGATCCTGCTGGAGCAGAACTACCGCTCCACCCAGACGATCCTGTCGGCCGCCAACGCCGTCATCGAGCGCAACGCCGACCGCAAGCCCAAGCGCCTGTGGTCGGACCAGGGCGAGGGCCACAAGATCACCGGCTATGTGGCCGACAACGAGCACGACGAGGCCGCGTTCGTCGCCGCCGAGGTGGACCGGCTCACCGACGCGGGTGACTGCAAGCCCCGCGACGTGGCGGTCTTCTACCGGACCAACGCCCAGTCGCGCGTGTTCGAGGACGTGTTCAACCGCGTCGGCCTCCCCTACAAGATCGTCGGCGGGCTGCGGTTCTACGACCGCAAGGAGGTCCGCGACCTGCTGGCCTACCTGCGGGTGCTGGCCAACCCCGAGGACACCGTCTCGCTGCGGCGCATCCTGAACGTCCCCAAGCGCGGCATCGGCGACCGGGCCGAGGCGTGCGTGGAGGCGTACGCGTCGCGGGAGCGGATCTCGTTCTGGCAGGCGCTGCGGCGGCCCGAGGACGTGCCGGGCATGGCGACGCGTTCGATCAACGCCGTCCGCGAGTTCGTGGCGCTGCTGGACGAGCTGGGCGAGGTCGCCGAGACCGCCACCCCCGCCGACCTGGTGGACCGGGTGCTGGTCCGCAGCGGCTACCTGGCCGAGCTCCAGGAGTCCAAGGACCCGCAGGACGAGACCCGGGTCGAGAACCTCCAGGAGTTCGAGGCGATCGCCCGCGAGTTCGAGGAGCGCCTGGACGGCGAGTCCGCCGAGGGCCGGCTGGTGGAGTTCCTGGAGCAGGTGTCGCTGGTCGCCGACGCCGACTCGATCCCCGGCGGGGCCAAGAGCGGGCCCGTCCCGCCCGGCGAGCAGCCCGAGCAGAACGACGACGGCGTCGTCACGCTGATGACGCTGCACACCGCCAAGGGCCTGGAGTTCCCGGTGGTGTTCCTGACGGGCATGGAGGACGGGGTCTTCCCGCACCTGCGCGCCATGAGCAACCCCAAGGAGCTGGAGGAGGAGCGCCGCCTCGCCTACGTCGGCATCACCCGGGCCCGGCAGCGCCTGTACGTGAGCCGCGCGACGATGCGGTCCTCGTGGGGCGCGCCGCAGGTGAACCCGCCGTCGCGGTTCCTGGGCGAGATGCCGGTGAACCTGGTGGCCTGGGAGCGCGAGGGCGCGTCGCTGAAGACGTCGGCGTCCACGTCGCTGGCGTCGCGGCCGGGCACGCGGGCCGCCGGGGGCAGGCCGGTGCCGGCGCTGTCGCCGGGCGACAAGGTCACCCACGACTCGTTCGGGCTGGGCAGGGTCGTGACGGTGGACGGCGCGGGCGACCGGGCCGCCGCCAGCATCGACTTCGGCAACCCGCACGGCGTGAAGCGCCTGGTCCTGCGGTACGCACCGGTCGAGAAGCTGTGACGTCCCCGTTCGCCGCGCCCCCTGGGCGCGGCGGACGGGCCGCGGTGTGATCCATTTCTCTCCGCGGGGACGGGGATCCCCTTTTTCCTACCAAATTAGTGGATATAGTCGGCTTATCGCGTCGGGTGTGGCTTCAGCGAGGGGTTGCGATGGCGTTGCCGGACTTCCTGGTCGTAGGCGCTCCCAAGGCGGGGACGACGGCGCTGTACGCGGCGCTGGACCGCCATCCGGAGCTGTACATGTCCCCGGTGAAGGAGCCCAAGTTCTTCCTCACCGACGGGCCCCCGCCCGCCAGGGGCGGGCCCGGTGACGCCCAGACCTACCGCGAGCACGTCTGGCGCCGCGCGGACTACGAGGCGCTGTTCGGCGGCGCGCCGGAGGGCGCGCGGCGCGGCGAGGCGACCCCCTTCTACCTGTACGACCGCGAGGCCCAGCGGCGCATCCGCGCGCTGGTCCCGCACGCCCGGCTGGTCGCGGTGCTGCGCGACCCGGTGGAACGCGCCCACTCCAACTGGACGCACCTGTGGTCGGCGGGGCTGGAGCCCGTCGGCGACGTGGTCCGCGCGTGCCAGGAGGAGGAACGCCGGATCGCGGCGGGCTGGGCCGACTTCTGGCACTACGTCCGCCTGGGCCGGTACGGCGAGCAGCTGGAGCACCTGTACACGCTGTTCCCGCGCGAGCAGGTCCTGGTCTTCCGCTACCGCGAGCTGCTGGAGGACCCCGCGCGCACGCTGGACCGGATCTGCGACTTCCTCGGCGTGACGCCGGGGCTCGTCGCCGAGGTCCCCCGCGAGAACGTCACCGCCCACCCCGAGCGCACGGCGCGCCACCGCGTCCTGGCGCGGGCGCTGCGGGCCGGGGTGACGGCGGGCGCGCTGCTCCCCGGCGACCTGGGCGTCCGGGTCACCGAGCCGCTCGAACGCGCCCTGCAACGCGACACCCGGCCGCGGCAGCCGCTGACCTGGGAGCAGCGCCAGGCGCTGCTGCCCTACTTCGAGGCCGACATCCGCCTGCTGGAGCGCGTCACCGGGCAGGGCTTCGATGACTGGCTCGCGCCGCGCGGCGACTCCGGCGGGCTGGTCGGCGCGCGGCCGGACGGGCAGCGCCAGGCCCGCAACGGCCGCCGCCGCGCGAGCTGAGGCGCGGCC